>DATKRJ010000380.1:0-57597 GCA_035532355.1 Thermomicrobiaceae bacterium
CGTCAACAGGTAGATCACCGTGAAGAGCACGATCCAGACGGCGTCGACGAAGTGCCAGTAGGCGGCGATGGCCTCGACCGCGTGCTGGCCGCCGTCGCGGTCGTGGCGCAGCCGTCCGGAGAAGGCCAGCCCGGCCAGCGCCGACAGCGCGATCAGGCCGACGACGACGTGAAAGCCGTGGAAGCCGGTCAGCGTGTAGAAGGAGGAGGTGAAGAGGTTGCGGCCGACCGTGATGTTGCGGGAATACAACTGGAAGTAGTCGGAGATCTGTCCGTAGAGGAACACCAGCCCCAGACCGATCGTGGCGAGCAGCCAGAGGCGGAAGCCGCGCTGGTCGCCGCGCTTGAACCGGCGCTCCGCCATGATCATCGTGCCGCTGCTGCCCCACAGCGCGAGGCTGAACAGGGCGGTCCGCAGCACGTCGAGGTCGTGCGGGGTCGGGCCGGCCACGCTGCGGTTGTGGTACTCGAGATAGGTCACGATCAGCGCGCCGAAGAAGAAGGTCTCCGAGGTGATCAGCGCGAACACCCCGAGCAGCGGCGTCGAGATGCCCCAGAAGACGTCGCGGCGGGGACGGGTAGGACCCACGGCCGGCACCGCCACGTCGCTGCCGCCCCGGACGGGCGCCGGGTGAGCCAGGTCGTAGAGCGGTCGGGCGCTGCGGATCGGCGGCAGCGAGGTGAAGTTGTGCTCCGGCGGCGGCGATGTCGTGGCCCACTCCAGTGTCCAGGCGTCCCAGGGGTTGTCTCCCGCGGGCTGGCCCCGCCGGGCGGTCACGTAGACGTTCCACAGCAGCACCAGCGTCGAGAAGCCCAGGATGAAGGCGCCGACGGTCTCGAGGAGGTTGATTCCACCCCAGCCCGGCAGGTCCGGGTAGGTGAAGGTGCGGCGCGGCATGCCCATCAGGCCCAGGATGTGCATCGGGAAGAAGGTGACGTTGAACCCGATCACCGTGAGCCAGAAGTGCCACTTGCCGATACGCTCGTCGAGCAGGCGCCCGAACATCTTCGGGAACCAGTAGTAGAGCCCGGCCATCATGCCGAAGAAGGTGCCGCCGAAGAGCACGTAGTGGAAGTGGGCCACGACGTAGTAGGTGTCGTGGACCTGCCAGTCGACCGGGAAGGTGGCGAATTGGACGCCGCTGATGCCGCCCACGGTGAACTGGACGATGAAGGCGATGGCGAAGAGCATGGCGGTGGTAAAGCGGATGCGCCCGCCCCACATCGTGCCCAGCCAGGCGAAGATCTTAATGCCGGTCGGCACGGCGATGATCATGCTGGCCGCGCCAAAGAAGCCCTCGGAGACGTTGCTCAGGCCGACGGTGAACATGTGGTGCGCCCAGACGAGCATGCTGTAGAAGCCGATGGCAACCCCGGAGCCCACCACGACGCCGTAGCCGAAGATCGGCTTGCGCGAGAAGACCGGGACCACCTCGGACATGATGCCGAAGGCCGGCAGCACCATGATGTAGACCTCGGGGTGGCCGAAGAACCAGAAGAGGTGCTGCCAGAGGAGCGGGTCGCCGCCAGCCGACGCCACGAAGAACTTCGTGCCGACATGGCGGTCGAGCACGAGCATGACCTGCGCGGCGGTCAGGCTGGGGATGGCCCACAGGATGAGTCCCGCCGTCACCAGCGACATCCAGGCGAACACCGGCACCCGCGACGGGATCATCCCGGGCGCCCGCAGCTTGATAAAGGTCACGGCGATGTTGATGCCGGTGGCAATGGTCCCGACGCTGGTGACGGTGAGCGCGAGCGCCCAGAAGTCGGGTCCGGCGGCCATCGAGTAGGGCGGCTCGGTCAACGGCGCGTAGGCGAACCAGCCGATGTCGGGCGTCCCGTTCGCGAGGAAGCTGAAGTAGAGGAACAGCCCACCGAAGACGAACAGCCAGAAGCTCAGGGCGTTGAGACGGGGGAAGGCCATGTCGCGCGCACCGATCATCAGCGGCATGGCGTAGTTGGCGAAGCCCAGCAGCATCGGCATGACGACCAGGAAGATCATCGTCGTGCCGTGCATGGTGAAGAGCGCATCGTACGCGTTCGGGCTGAGTACCCGCTGGCCCGGCTGCGCCAGCTGGATGCGCATTACGAGGGCCTCGACGCCGCCGATCAGCAGGAAGACGCTGCTGGTGGCGATGTAGAGGATGCCGATGCGCTTGTGGTCGACGGTCGCGATCCAGTCCAGGACGCGATCCCACCGCGCCGCGTCGCCCGCCGGCCGCGGATAGGTCTCGGAGACCGTCGCCATGTCACTTTAACCCTTCGAGGTAGGCTGCCAGCGCTTTGATGTCGGCCGCCGGGAGGTTGTAGCTCGGCATCAGAATACCGGGCTTGACCTGCTGCGCGCCGCTGATCCAGCGCTCCATGTTGGCCTGCGTGTTGGTCAGCACGCCGCCGCCCAGGATCTGGCGGCTCCCGACGTGAGTCAGGTTCGGGCCGACCGTGCCCTGGGCAGGCGTGCCGGCGATCGCGTGGCAGCTGACGCAGGTGCTACTCATGAAGAGCTGCTCGCCGCGAGCCACCTCCGCGCTCGGGGTCGCCGCGGTCGCGGGCGTCGCCTGCTGCTGAGCCCAGGTCTGAAACTGGCCGACCGGCTCGGCGATAACCAGGGTGCGCATCCAGGCGTGCTCGTTGCCGCAGAACTGGGTGCAGGACCCCTGGTAGGTCCCCGCCTGGCTGACCTGCAGGTCCATCACGTTGGTCCGGCCGGGGATCGCGTCGATCTTCCAGCCGAACTGCGGCACCCAGAAGCTGTGGATCACGTCCACCGACTGCACCTCCAGGTGCAGCGGCGTGTTGATCGGGACGTACAGCTCGTCCGCGGTGTCGATGTGCAGGTCGGGATACTGGTACTCCCAATACCACTGGTGGCCGATCACCCGGATGGTGAGCGCGTTGGACGGCGGCGCCGAGGCGCGCACCACGTTCATGGTCAGCAGCGACAGGACGAAGAGCAGGGTAACGATGCCGAACGGCGTGGCGGTCCAGATGATCTCGATCGCCCGGTTGCCGTGGACCTGCCTCGGCTCGCCGTCGCCGGGACGGCCCCGGTAGCGGAGCAGGACGTAGACGAGGATGCCGACCACCAGCAGGAAGACGAGCGCCGAGAGGACCATCTCGAACTCGAACAGGTGCTGGATGGTGAGGCCCTGTGGAGTGATGGCTCGAAAACTGTCCGGCGGCGTGCAGGCGGCCAGCAGCGGTAGGAGCGCCAGTCCGACCACGACCAGCGGAGCTCGCTTTAGCTTCGAGCGATGTCGCCGCACCCGACCATCCCTTCCAGCTCGAGCGACCGGCACGTTTCCTGCCAGCATCCGGTAGCGTCGACCATGCGCGTCGGAGTGGACGTGGCCGAACCGAGCCACCGTTATCCCGATACCGCTGAACGGCTGAATCCTGCGCCTATCCCGGGCGCCGGTCAAGCCCCGCGGCGGCCGCCTCGTCGAGGAGCCACGCTACCCGGCCGGCGGCGGTGCGCAGGATCTGGGACGGCGTCTGCCCCGGATCGTAGGGCGCCTCGAGCGCCCGCTGGACCGCGTCGGCCTTGTCGGCCCCCGCGACCAGCACCAGGATGTTGGCGGCCTCGGTGATGACCGGCACGGTCACCGTGATACGGGTCGTGCCGAGCTGCGGCACGACGTTCGCCACCACCAGCCGGTCGGTCTCCTCGAGGGCACGCGTCCCGGGGAAGAGCGACGCGGTGTGCCCGTCGGCGCCGATGCCGAGCAGCATCAGGCCGAAGTCGGGCGGCTCCCCGATCGCTAGCCCGAAGACCTCCCGCAGCACCTGCTCGTAGGCCGCCGCGGCCTCGTCCGGCCGGTTCTCCGCCAGGATGCGGTGGACCTGCTCCGGCGGCACCGGGACGTGGTCGAGCAGCGCCTCACGGGCCATGCGGTAGTTGCTCTCGTCGTCGTCCGGCGGGACGGTGCGCTCGTCGCCCCAGAACACGTGTACCCGCGACCAGTCCACGTCGCCGACCCGGGATGGCGCCGCGAGCAGCCGGAAGAGGGCGCGCGGGGTCGAGCCGCCCGAGAGCGCGAGCGTCAACCGGCCCCGTAGCCCGATCTGGTCGCGGGCAATGTCCACCACCCGCCGGGCCGCCTCCCGGGCCAGCGACGTGGCGTCCGGCACGACGACCACCTCCGGGTTGCTCATGGTATCCCCCACAGCCTGAGCGCGTCCGCGAAGTGTCGCGCTTCGTGGAGCGCGTCCTCGAACACGCGGTCGCGACCCAGCTGATTGAGCTCGTGGACGAGGAGTGTCGACAGATCGGGCGGCGCGCAGCGCACCGCGTGCTCGAGCACGGTCCTACCCTGCTGGCCGATCGCCATCCGGATCGCGGAGCGGTCCCCGACGCGCGCCGCGCTGAACTCGGCGCTCCGCCAGCGGTCACGCGCCGCGAGGGCCGCGCTCATCAGCGCGCCATGGAAGGAGTGAGAAACCGTCACCGGCTTCACGATCAGCGTGAGCTCACCGCCCTCGGCACGGCGCACCAAAAACTCCCAGCCGCCGCGCTCGCGGCGCTCGCCGCGGACCAGCTGCCAGCCGAGCCGGCTGGCGGCCCAGCCGGCGTAGAGGAAGGCCTCGACCGGGTTGTCGTCCTGGCCGCGGCCGCGCCCGTAGCTGACCGTCACCCGGGTGACCTCGTCGAGTGCCCAGCGGTGCTCCGGGATGTCGAAGAAGTGCGCCGTCAGCTCGCGCCACTGCCGCAGCCGGGTCCAGGCCAGGTCGCTCAGCGCGCAGCGGTCGGCGACCGCACGGCACAGATCGGCCACGCGGCCGAGGTTCGCCGCGCCCTGCGTGAACGCCAGCGAGTCGAAGATCAGGCGGTCGGCGACCGTGACGGTGCGCGCGAAGTCGCGATCGTGGAGGGGCAGCGGCCCCGTCCACCAGAGGATGGTCGGCAGGTCGGGCAGCAGGAGCGGGTCGATGACGGTCCGCAGGTAGGGCAACGCGTCCGGTGGCGTCGGGATCGTCACCTGCTCGTAGCAGGGAGCGAGCCGGCTCTCGGCGCCGCGGACGAGGCAGTGAGCGTTCACCTCGGCGTCGACGTCCGTGCTGAAGTCGCCCGGCTCATGGCTGACGGCGAAGATGATGACCCGCGACGGATGGTGCACCGCCAGCCGGTCGACGACCTGCTCGACGCGCGCGGCGCTGTCCGGGTCGGTGGCGTGGACGATCAGGTTGAGGACGCTCGTCCGGCTGGGGACCACCGCCTCGCGACGCAACTCGTCGACATCCGGCGCCTGCCACAGGCCCGAGAGCTCGCGCGCGATGGCGTCGACGTCGATCGGGGATCCGGGGAACCCATGCACCTCGCGAGTGAGATCGAGCTCGGCCATGGTCCCTCCTGGACGCTCCACGCGCTTCGCCGGTTCCGCGGGCTCACGGACGACGCCACTGGCGCCCGTCGCGGGCCAGGAACTCGTCGGCCGCCTCCGGCCCCCAGGTTCCGGCCTCGTAGTTCGGGAAACGCGGCGGCGGTGCCTCGGCCCAGCCCTCCAGGATCGCCGTGATCGGCCGCCACGCCGCCTCGGTTTCGTCACGCCGCGTGAAGAGCGTCGAGTCGCCCAGCATGCAGTCGAGCAGCAGCCGCTCGTAGGCGTCCGGCGACTCCACCATGAACGAGGTGCCGTAGAGGAACCCCATGTTGACGGAGCGCAGCCGCATCTGGGGGCCCGGCACCTTGGCGGCGATCTTGAGCGAGATGCCCTCGTCCGGCTGGATCCGAATCGCAAGCACGTTTGGTTCCAGCGATGCGGCCACCGGCCCGCGGAAGAGCGGGTGGGGCACCTGATTGAACTCGATAGCCACCTCGGTCACTCGGCGGGGCAGGCGTTTGCCGCTGCGCAGGTAGAACGGCACCCCCGCCCAGCGCCAGTTGTCGATGAGCAGTCTGACGGCCACGAACGTCTCGGTCTGGGAGTTCGGATCGACGCCCGGCTCCTCGCGGTAGCCGGGAACCGCCTGACCGGCGATCCAGCCCGGACCGAACTGCCCTCGCACCGTGATGGCGTCGACCTGGTCCTGCCGCACCGGCCGGATGGCACGCAGCGCCTTGACCTTCTCGTCGCGCACGGCGTCGGCCTCGAAGGTGATCGGCGGCTCCATGGCGATGAGGCTCACGAGCTGGAGCATGTGGTTCTGCACCATGTCGCGCAGCGTGCCGGCCTGGTCGTAGTAGTGGCCGCGGCCCTCAATGCCGATGCTCTCCGCCATCGTGATCTGCACGTTGTCGATGTAGTTGCGGTTCCAGATCGGCTCGAAGATCCCGTTGGCGAAGCGGAAGGCGAGCGTGTTCTGGACCGTCTCCTTGCCGAGGTAGTGGTCGATTCGGTAGATCTGGCTCTCGCGGAAGGTGCGCAGCAGGTGCTCGTTGAGCTCCATGGCGCTGGCCAGGTCGCGCCCGAAGGGCTTCTCGACGATCAGCCGCATCCAGGCGTCGGGCTGTCCGCTGCGATTGAGCCCGGCCGCGCCGAGGTTGTCGACGATGGTCTCGTACTCGGTTGGCGGCGTCGCCAGGTAGTAGATCCGGTTGCCGGCGGTGCCCCGCTCGCGGTCGAGCCGGGCCAGTTCCTCGGCCAACCGGCCGTAGTCGCTCGCGTCCTCGAACTCCCCACGCAGGTAGCTGATCCCCTGCTCGAACGACTGCCACACCTCGGGGTCGGCCGGACGGCGGCGCGAGAAGGCGTCGACCCCCTCGCGCAGCCGGGCGCGGAACTCCTCGGTCGTCATGTCGCGCCGGGCGTAGCCGACGACGCTGAACCCCGGTGGGAGCAGCCCCTCGACCGCCAGGTTGTAGAGCGCCGGCAGGAGCTTGCGGCGCATCAGGTCGCCCGACGCGCCGAAGATCACCATGGCGCAGGGCGGCGGGACGCGCTCCAGCTGCAGGCCCTCCCGCAGCGGGTTCTCGACGGCGGTCTCCTCCATCAGCTCCCCCCGGCCGTCGTCCCGCCCGGCACGGCCGGTTCCTCCTGCACCGCGTGCCCGCCGAACTGGTGCCGCAGCGCGGCGACAACCTTGGCCCCGAACGAGTCCTCCTGCCGGGACCGGAAGCGCGCCATCAGCGACAGCGTCAGCACCGGGGCCGGCACGTCCTCGTCGATCGCGGCCTGGACCGTCCACCGGCCCTCGCCGGAGTCCTCGACGTAGCCGCGGATAGATTTCAAGCCCGGATCCTGCTCGAAGGCGCGCTCGGCCAGCTCCAGCAGCCAGGAGCGCACCACGCTGCCCTGGTTCCAGAGGCGCGACAGCGCCGCCAGGTCGTAGTCGTAGGGGGAGGCGTTGAGGATCTCGAAGCCCTCGGCGTAGGCCTGCAGCATCCCGTACTCGATCCCGTTGTGGATCATCTTCGAGAAGTGGCCGGCGCCGGGACCGCCGAGGAAGGCGTAGCCGTTGGGTGGTGCCAGCGACTTGAAGGCCGGCTCCACCGTGTGAAAGGCATCCTCGTCCCCGCCGATCATCAGGCAGTAGCCGACCGTCAGCCCCCAGATGCCGCCGCTCGTGCCGACGTCCATGTAGTGGATGCCCTGGCTCTTGACGGCGGCGGCGCGCCGGACGGAGTCCTTCCAGTTCGAGTTGCCGCCGTCGATCAGGATGTCGCCGGGCGCCAGCAGCGGGAGCAGCGTCTGAATCATGACGTCGACCGGGTCGCCGGCCGGGATCATCATCCAGACCACGCGCGGCCGCGTCAGCTTCTCGATCACCTCGGCCACTGAGTAGGCACCGATCGCGCCGGCCTGCTCGGCCTCGTGCGTCGGGCCCGGACTGCGGTTGTAGGCCACCACCCGGTGCCCGTCCTGAAGCAGCCGCCGCACCATGTTGCCGCCCATGCGGCCCAGACCCAGGATCGCCAGTTCCATTGGCTCGACTCCTTCTCCTCAGCTCATCTGCCGCTCAGCGCGCGGCGGCCGGCACCAGCGACTGCAGGATCACGCGCAACCCGTCGAGCGGATCGCCGCTCACCGTCAGGCGCAGCAGCGGCCGGCCCCGGCGCTCGAGCGCCTGGTAGTCGCCGAGGGACTGCGCCCGGAAAAGCCCGCCGAAGGTATAGTCCTGGCCCGGGATAGGCAGGTCGGTGTGCGGCTCGACCACGATCTGGAGGAAGGTCCCGCTCGCCGGACCGCCCTTGTAGAGCTGGCCGGTCGAGTGGAGGAAACGGGGGCCGAAGCCGAGCGTGGTCGCCACGCCCAGCCGCTCGCAGAGCAGCCCCCGAATCTCCTGCAAGCGCTCCTCGGCCTCCGGCGTACGCTCCATGAAGGCCATGATCGCCAGATAGTCGCCCAGGCGCACCCGGCCGACGAAGCCCTCGAAGGCTTCAGGGACGGAGGCGGCCGTGACGCCGACCACGCCGACGCCCTCCGTCGACGCGACCGGAGGCGGCTCGGGCAGCGCGTGCTGCCGCTGGAACTCCCCGAGCAGCCGGTTGGTGTTGTCCTTGCTCTCCTGCACGTTGGGCTCGTCGAAGGGGTTGATGCCCAGCACCACCCCGGCGACGGCCGTGGCCAGTTCCCAGCGCAGGAACTCGGCTCCCAGTTGCCACTCGTCCGCCATCCTCAGCCGGATGACCGGCTGCCCCGACCGCTCGAGCGCCTCCAGGAGGGCGTCGGTCCGCGCGTGCGGCTGCGGCACCAGGTCGAGGCCGACGAAGACGCGGTCGGCGCCGTAGCTCTCGAGCGGCGCGTGCGGCTCATTCGCGATCGGGACGAGCCCGGTGCCGTCCTTGCCGGTGCTCTCGGCCAGCAGTTGCTCCAGCCAGGCGGCCATGCTGTCCAGCGCCGGGTCGAAGACGAAGGTGACTTTGTCGTGGGCGGCCTGCGCCAGCGCGCCGAGAGCGGCGCCGAGCCAGAGCCCCGGATTGCCGTCACCCGCTGCCTTCAGGCGGTCCGCCATGCCCGCCGCTCCGTCGAGGAGCCGCCTGACGTCGAGCCCGATGATCGCGGCCGGCACCAGGCCAAAGTACGACAGCGCCGAGTAGCGGCCGCCGATGTCGGCCGGGTTGAGGAACAGGTGCCGGAAGCCGCGCTCGCGTGCCAGCTGCTCCAGCTTCGTCCCGGGGTCGGTGATGGCGACGAAGTGGCGCGCCGACTCAGCGGCGCCGACCCGCGCGGTCAGTAGCCGGTCGAAGTGGGCGAAGAGCGACGCCGTCTCGACGGTGGTGCCGGACTTCGAGCTGACGATGAAGATGGCGTGTTCGAGATCAGTGGCGTCGGTGATGGACGCGATCGCGTCCGGGTCGGTCGTGTCGACGACCACCAGCTCAGGGAAGCCGACCTGGTTACCGAAGGTCGACTGCAGCACCTCGGGGGCCAGGCTACTGCCGCCCATGCCCAGCAGGAGTGCCCGGGTGAGGCCCGCCTGGCGGACGTCGGTCTGCAGTTCGGCGAGCGCCTGGAGCTGGCCGAGCATCGTCTCGTGGACGGTCAGCCAGCCGAGCCGGTTGGCGATCGAGCGTTGCACCGCCGGATCCGAACTCCAGAGCGACGCGTCGTGCCGCCAGATCCGCGCGACGGCGTCCTGCTCCCTGAGGCGATCGAGCGCGGACCAGACCGCCTCGTCGAAGGGGCCGAGGTTGCCGGGCCGGCCGCCGGTGGGGCCGAGCAGGAGCTGGCGCTTCTCGTCGATCCCCCGGATCAGGCTGACGTAGGACTTGGCGAAGGCGGCCACGCCGTTGACCTGCAGCAGCTCCGTGACGTCGTCGTAGCTGATGCCGACCTCGCCCAGCTCCGCCAGGATCCGCTCGGCCCCCTCGACGTCGTCCTCGATCGTCACCCGCACCTTGCCGTGGTCGCCGAACGCGGCCGCGGTCGCGTCGGGCATGGTATCGACGGTGTGGGGGCCGATGAGCGCCTCGATGTAGTAGACGTCCGGGTAGGCCGGGTTCTTGGTGCTGGTGCTGGCCCACAGCGGTCGCTGTACGCGGGCGCCCTGCTGGCGCAGGCGGGCGAAGCGCTCCCCCTCGAGGAACACCTGCTTGAAGTGCTGGTACGCGATCTTCGCGTTGGCGATGGCGGACTTGCCCTGCAGCGCGATGAGCCGCCGCCGCGTCGCCTCGTCGGGGTTGCGGGATAGCAACTGGTCGATGCGGTGGTCGACCTCGGTGTCGACGCGGCTGACGAAGAAGCTGGCGACCGAGTTGATGTCGTGGACCGGCTGGCCCTGCTCGACACGCCGCTCCAGGCCGCGCAGGTACGCCTCCATCACCTGCTGGTAGCCGTCGAGGGAGAAGAGGAGTGTGATGTTGACGTTGATCCCCTCGGCGATCAGCTCCTCGACGGCGGGGATGCCCTCGGGCGTACCGGGAACCTTGATGAAGACGTTGGGCCGGCCGATGGTCGTGAAGAGCCGCTTCGCCTCGGTCACTGACTGAGCGGTGTCGGTGGACAGGGACGGTGGCAGCTCCAGCGAGACGAAGCCGTCGCCGCCGCCGGCCGCATCGTGGACGGGTCGCAGCAGGTCGGCGGCCATGCGAATGTCCTCGATGGCCAGCCCCTCGAAGATCTCGTCGAGGCTCTTGCCCTCCGCGGCCAGGCGCGTGATGTCCTGGTCGTAGGCGTCGGTGCCGGCGAGCGCCTTCTCGAAGATGGTCGGATTGGAGGTGATGCCGCGCAGGCCGTCCTCCTGGATGAGGCGCAGGAGCTCCCCCGAGGTGATAATCGTGCGGCTGAGGTTGTCCAGCCAGAAGCTCTGCCCGACGTCGGCGAGTTGCTGCAGTGGATTGGCCACCATACGTCCCCTTCACTGAGGTGCGGCGCGGCCGGCGGGCGGCGTCGCCGACGGCGCATTCCGGCCGGGACCGCGGGAGCAGCGAGCCCCGGCGCGTCCGGAGCCCACCGGTGCGATCAGCCCGCTAGGCTAGCACGAACGCTGCCACGTTGTCCCACATATTTCCCTGCGGGCAAGCGAATTCTTTACACAGATGATGCGCCTTCGGCGGCCTGGGACCGTGCGAGGCGACGAGCGATCGCCTCGATTGGTCCCGGCGGCGGAGCAGGGCAGCGCGGATCCGGCGCGGGCGACGGGCAACTCAGCGCGCCCGAGAACCCACCTCGGCCAGCACGACGGCGACCACGGCCGGCAGCGCCGCGGCCACCTCAGGCGAGAGCGCCGCGCCACGCTCGAAGCTCGCCGCCTCCACACCGAGCACGACCAGCCGCCGCGGCAGCCGGCCGAGCACGCGCCCGAGCGTGACCGTGCTCATCAGGTCGAAGCCGTGCGAGGAGGGAAAATCCAGCTGGAACTTCAGCGGCCCGGCCAGCGGCTCGATGCGGTGGAGGGTGCCCGGGCCGGCGCCCGACCAGACCGCGTCGACCACCACGCAGAGGCCGGCGCCGTCCCACTCCTCCAAAAGATCGGTCGGATCCCCCTCGTGGCTCACCACGCTCACATCCGGCGGGGTCCGCCCGCTCAACTGCTCCGCGACGAGTGGGCCGACCGCGTCGTCGCCGCGCAGCCGGTTGCCGAGACCGACGACCACGACCCGTCCCGCGCTCATCCGGCCTCGCCCCTGTCCGGTCGGAGGAGCCGCCCCCAGACGACCCGGCCCACGACCGGTATGGCGAGCGTGCCGTCCGAGCCGGCGTGCGGCCCGACCAGCGCACGCACCTCGGCGTCGAAGGCGGCGGTGCGCGCCGGGCCCAGCCGCGAGCGAGAGACGGTACTGAGCGAGTGCTGCGCATCGAGAAAGTCGTCGACGGTCTGCCTGAAGGGCGTGGGCGGCGACGACCGGCGGCCAACCTCGACCCACAGCCCGGCCGTCGCCCACGCCGCCAGCATATCGTAGGGCACGTAGTTCGGATTGGTGGAGTAGCGCTGGATGATAGCGGCGAGCGCGCCAGACCAGGGGAGCGGCGGCCGCTTCGCATCGGCGATGGCGAGGTAGGCGCCGGGCAGGAGCACGTCGCGGAGGCGCGGTAACACGACCCGCCAATCCATCCAGTGCAGGCTCTGACCACCGACCACCAGCGCGTAGAGCGGGTCGAGCGGCGCGTCCTCGGCCCGCCCGACGATCCAGCGCAGGTTCGGTGCGTCGCCGCCGGGAGCCCTGCGGCCCTCCTCGACCATCTCGCCGGACACGTCCAGCGCGTCGACGCGCGCGACCCGCGGCGCCAGCGGCCGCGCCAGCTCACCCCGGCCGCAGCCCACGTCGAGCACGACGCGCGGCCCGGGAGCCATCAGGTCGAGCAGCCAGTCGAACAGCGCGGGCGGGTAGGGCAGGCGGTGCCGGTAGGACCGCGCCACGTCGCGGTCCTGGAACGCGGACGAGAACTCGTCGCCGAGATACCAGGGACGCTCCACCAAATCCTGCCTCTCCACGTATCCGGGAGAGTGTGCCCGGACGTACGCGGCAGGATACCGCGGTGCGTCGCCGGCCGTTGAGTCACCGTCGCCGCGCAGGCTCGTGCCGTGCCGTTGCCTGCGGGCGTACCGTGCGGGCCCGTGCCGGTCATCGCCTTGTCCATCCTGGCTGCACCCCGGGGCTCGCAGTTGTCTGGACGACATCCACGTTTTCCGCATCCTGTCACGGAAAACGGCCGTCCAGGCCGCCGTCTAACCCCATCCGGAGCGGCTTGGTCGGTCGTCGCGGAGCCGCCTCAGCCGCGGTCGACCTCCAGGCGCAGGAAGTGGGTCGCGCAGGAGATGCAGGGGTCGTGGTTGCGGATGGCCGCCTCGCAGCGCAGCGCGAGCTCCGGCTCGGGCAGCGCCAGGTGCTCCCCCGCCACTACTCTCAGGTCCTCCTCGATCGTCCGCTGGTTCTGGGCCGTCGGCGGGACGATGTTGGCCGCCAGGATGGTGCCGTCGCCGTCGATCTCGTAGCGGTGGTACAGCAGGCCGCGCGGCGCCTCGGTCCAGCCGTGGCCGACTCCAGCCCGCGGCTCGACCGGCACGGCCGGCGCATCCGGCTCGCGGTAGTCCTCCGCCAGCCGCAGCGCCTCGTCGCAGGCATGGACGATCTCGACCGCGCGCACCAGGATGCTGCGGTAGGGGTTGCGGCACACCGGGCCGAGGCCTGCATCGGCCGCGGCCTGCCGTGCCAGCGGCGTCAGGCGCTCGGAGTTCAGCCCGTAGCGTGCCAGCGGCCCCACCAGGTACGGACTGCCGTCACGCCGATGGGATTGCAGCGCGTGCGAGTAGGGTGCCTGCTCCTCGACGAAGTGCGCCTCGTACTCCCGGGCCGCCAGGTCGAGACCCCAGCTGGAGACGAGTCGCCCGCCGTCGATCGGGTAGCCCAGCGCGGGGCGGAGCGCGACGAGCTCATAGTCGCGCTCGACCTCGGGGAACGGGAACCCCGCAGCCCAGCGCAGGGTCTCCAGCGCCGCCTCGCGCGCCCAGCGCAGCCGCTCGGCCAGGCCGGCAATCGCCGCGCGCGTCGGCAGGCGGTAGAAGCCGCCCACCCGGACGTTGATCGGGTGGATCTCCCGGCCCCCGACCGCGGTCATGATCGCGTTGCCGAGCTTCTTGAGCTCGAGGCCGCGAGTGACCACGTCCGGGTGATCGCGGGCGAGGGCGATGCCGCTCTCGTAGCCCAGGAAGTCCGGCGCGTGGAGCAGATAGATGTGGAGCGCGTGGCTCTCGATCCACTCGCCGTAGTAGAGGAGGCGGCGCAGGTCCTGCAGCGGCACCGGCACCGCGACGCCGCAGGCCGCCTCCATCGCCTGGACGGCGCTCATCTGGTAGGCGACCGGGCAGATGCCGCAGACGCGCGCGGTGATGTCGGGCGCCTCGGTGAAGTGGCGGCCGCGCAGGAGCGCCTCGAAGAAGCGCGGCGGCTCGTAGATGCGGCACTCGACCCCGGCGACCGCCCCGTCGCGCAGGCGGAGGGTGAGCGCGCCCTCCCCCTCGACGCGGGTCAGCCGCTCAACCTTGATCGTTCTGGTCTTCATGGGCCAGGCTCTCCGTCCGGAACGGTTCGGCATATCCGGTGAATCCGCGGAACGCGCGCACCAGCTCCCGGCGGCCGGCGCCGTGGCGCCGCCAGACGGTCGCGAGCGCGGCCGTGTTGGGGGTCTCCATCGGCCCGAAGCAGCCGAAGCAGCCCCGACCGAACGACGGGCAGAGCGCGCCACAGCCGGCCTGGGTCACCGGTCCCATGCAGTGCACCCCGCCGGATACCATCAGGCAGGGGATGCCGCGAAGTTTGCACTCCAGGCAGACGCTGCTGGTCGGGATGGCCGGCTTGCGCCCGTTGAGCAGCGCGCTCACGACCTCCAGCAGTTGCCGCTTGTCGATCGGGCAGCCGCGCAGCGCGAAGTCGACCGGCACGTGGTCGGCGATGGGCGTCGCCGTCGCCAGCGTCTCGACGTACTCCGGGTGCGGGTAGACGATGGGCAAAAAGGTCTCCCCACCCGGGAAGTTGCGCAGCGCCTGGATGCCGCCCGCGGTGGCGCAGGCCCCGATCGTGACCAGCACGCGCGAGGCCCGGCGGATCGCCTTGATGCGCTCGGCGTCGGCCGGCGTGGAGATCGCGCCCTCCACCAGCGACAGGTCGTAGGGCCCGCGGCCCTGGACACTCGTCGCCTCCAGGAAGTAGGTGATCTCGACCGCGTCGGCGACGGCCAGCAGCGCGTCCTCGCAGTCGAGCAGGGTGAGCTGGCAACCGTCGCACGAGGCGAACTTCCAGACCGCCAGCTTCGGCTTGCGCCGGGTGCGCGTAGTGCGCGTGGTGCTCACGTCAGAGCTCCTGAATCCCGATGGCCGGCCGCACCTCGTCGTAGCGGAAGACCGGGCCGTCCAGGCAGACGAAGCGCGAGCCGAACTGGCAGTGGCCGCACAGCCCCACCCCGCACCTCATGTTGCGCTCCATCGACAGGTAGACGCGGTCGTCGGTCACGCCGACCCGCTCCAGCTCGCGCACGGTGAAGCGCATCATGATCTCCGGTCCGCACATGAGCGCGACGGTGTGCGCCGGGTCGAAACGGGCCCGGTCCATCAGGCGGGTGACCACGCCCACATTCCCGTGCCAGCCCCCGTCACCACGATCGACCGTGACTTCGACGTCGAGGTCGAAGCGCCCGCGCCAGCGCTCTAGCTCGCGCGTGTACAACAGGTCGGTCGGGGTCCGCGCCCCGTAGAGGAGCGTGATCGAGCCATAGCGCTCGCGGCCGGCGAGCAACGCGTAGAGTGCCGGCCGCAGGGGCGCCAGTCCGATGCCACCCGCGGCGACCAGGACGTCGCTTCCCTCGGCCTCGACCACCGGCCAGCCGCGACCGAACGGCCCGCGCACGCCGAGCATCTCGCCCGGTCGCAGCGCGCAGATGGCCCGGGTGGCTGCCCCCACGGCTCGCACCGTGTGCACCAGCGTCTCCGGCCGCGCGGCGTCGCCGCTGATCGAGATCGGTACCTCGCCCGCGCCGAAGGGGTAGAGCATGGTGAACTGTCCGGGCGCGAACGGCAGGCCGAGGCCGTCCACGGGATGCAGCTCGAGCGTGACGGTGTCGCGCGTCTCACGCCGGATCCGTCCGACGGTGAAGCGGCGGATTGCCATCGGGTCGACGGCGGCGGCCGCGCTAGCGGTTTGAAGCATGACCGTAGACGTCCAGCATCTGGAGGCGCGTGGCCTGGAGTCGATCCGAGATGGTCTGGGCAAAGCGCCGCATGAGGAGGTAGCCGAGCTCGTGGTCGGCCTCCATCGTCCGCCTCAGGCAATCGGCGTCGAGCGCCACCGCGCGGGTCAGGTCCATCGCCGTGGCGTCGAACTGCCAACGATAGGGCGGGAAGAGCCAGGACCAGCCGAGCACGTCGCCCTCGCCCACGGTCTGAATGGTGGTAACCCCACGGCCGGGCACGTCGAGCTGCAGAGCGACCCGTCCACGCCGCAGGATGAAGAAGCTCGCGGCCGGGTCGCCCTCGCGGAAGATGTGCTGGCCCGCCGGAAAGCTGATGACCGTCGCGCAGGCGGCCAGCTCCGCCAGGTGGCTGGGGCTCAGGCCACGCAGGAACGGCTGTCCGGCGAGCTCAAGCGTCATGGGATCCGTCGACATCATCTTCTACTCCTTCCCCGGGCGGCACACCCTCCGCGCGGAGGGCGGCAAGCTCGGCCGTGATGTCGATCCCGGCGGGGCACCAGGTGACGCACCGGCCGCAGCCCACGCAGCCGGTCGTGCCGAACTGGTCCACCCAACCGGCGAACTTGTGGGTCAGCCACTGGCGGTAGCGCGCCTTTCCCGACCGGCGCACGCTCCCGCCGTGCAGGTACGAGAAATCCACCGAGAAGCAAGAGTCCCACCTGCGCACGCGCTCGGCGGTCGTACCGCTGAGGTCGGTCGTATCCTCGACCGACGTGCAGAAGCAGGTGGGGCAGACCTGGGTGCAGTTGCCGCAGGTCAGGCAGCGGGCGGCCACGTCATCCCAGCGTGGGCTGTCGTGGCTGCGCTGCAGGAGATCCTTCAGGCCCTCGAGCTCGACGGTGCGACCCAGCTGCTCGGCCGCGCGGGCCGTGGCGCGCTCGGCCGCCGCGTGGTCGGCCGGTCCCGCCGGGCGGGTCGGCAGCGTGTCCAGCACCTCGCGGCCCCGCTCGCTGCCGGCCTCGATCAGGAAGTCGTGCCGCTCGCCCTCCAGCAGCTCGCTGAGTAGCAGGTCGTAGCCCGCTGTCACCCGCGGGCCGGTGCCGACCGAGGCGCAGAAGCAGGTGGCGCCCGCCTGCCCGCAGTTGACGGCCACCAGGAAGACGCGCTCGCGACGCGCCCGGTAGTCCGGATCGACGTAGCGCCCACCGAGGAAGACGCGATCCTGGATGGCGATCGCCGCGAGCTCGCAGGCGCGCACGCCGACAAAGGCGTAGCGCGGCGCCTCCCCATCCTCCGCGAGGACCTGAAAGCCGGAGCCGGCGCGCTCGGCGCGCCAGAGCCGCCGCCCGGGCGGAAAGAGGAACTGCTTCCAGGAGTGCGGGCCAACCGTGTAGCCGAAGCGGGCGGGACCGCCGGTGTGGTGCACCCGGTAGTGCCCCGGCCCCTGCTCGTCGCTCCAACCCTCCGGTAGTTCGCACGCGGACGCCAGCCGGTCGTAGACGACGGCGCCGTCCCGCACCATCGGACCGACGACGGTCAGGCCGCGGTCGGTCAGAGCGGTGAAGAGCGCGTCGAGCTCGCCGCCTGTCAGTACCCGCGCCGCGCCGTCGAGCGCATCCCGATCCATGTCACGATCCCGTCTCGTCGCCGCCGATCCGTCGCGAAACCGCGTCCGCTGGGAACTCGCACCTAAGCCTACGAGCCGGGGCATTCCAAAAACCTTGCAGCCAGCCTCCGGGCGTTGCGGGAGCGTTACAGGACGCCGCGGCGACGACAGCGGCTCACGTCCCGTCCGACGCACGGGGTCTTGTGCCAACACGCGCCATGGGGTACACTCCTATCGTATTACGATATCGTCGCAGCGCAGATGTGCTGGAGGGCAGGGAACGACGTGGGACAGATGATCGAGTTCGAGGACGCCGGGCGGGCGCCGCTCATGCCGCAGACCCCGAGCATGTCCGCCGACGACTACCGGGCGCTGGCGCGCTTCCGCTTCCTCATTCGCCACTTCCTGAAGGCCAGCGAGCACCTCGCGGACGAGCGCGGCCTGACGCCCCAGCAGTACCAGGCACTGGTGGCGCTGGCGGGTCGCGATCCCGCCGACCTGCCGACGGTCGGCTACCTGGCCGAGCGGCTCATGATCAAGCACCACAGCGCCGTCGGTCTGGTCGACCGGCTGGAGGCTCAGGGGTTGGTTCGCCGGGAGTCGAATCCGGGCGACCGGCGTCAGGTGCTCGTCCGGCTCACCGACCACGGAGGCGACCTGCTCGCGGACCTGGCGAGCAGTCACCGGCGCGAGCTGCGCTCGCTCGCGCCACACCTGGTCACGGCGCTGTCGGAGATCGCCCGAGAGACAGGGGGGGAGCTCGCGTGAGGCCACCGATCTCGTGGAGCGCCGCCGAGCAGCGCTCGGTTCTGCTGCTCAGCGGCGCGGCGATCGTGCTGGGGGCCGTCGGGGCGGTGGTGGCCTTCCTGCTCTACCGCCTGATCATGCTCTTCACCAACCTCGCCTTCTACCAGCGCGTGTCCGCGTCGATCGTCTACCCCCCGACCCACCTCAAGCCCTGGATGATCCTGATCCCGGCGGCCGGCGGGCTGCTCGTCGGCGTGATGGCGCGCTACGGGACCGATCGCATCCGCGGCCACGGCATCCCCGAGGCGATGGAGGCGATCATCACCAAGAAGAGCAAGGTCGGCGTGCGCGTCGCCGTGCTCAAGCCGATCTCGGCCGCGATCGCCGTTGGCACGGGCGGTCCGTTCGGCGCCGAGGGCCCGATCATCCAGACCGGCGGCGCGATCGCCTCGCTGATCGGGCAGCTGCTCAACCTGACCGCCGACGAGCGCAAGGTGTTCCTGGCCTGCGGCGCCGCGGCCGGCATGGTCGGCATCTTCAACACACCGATGGCGGCGGTGGCCCTCACCATCGAGCTGCTGCTGTTCGAGTTTCGCGCTCGCTCGCTCGTGCCGGTGGTACTCGCCAGCGCGGTCGCGGCGGCGCTGCGCGTCTACCTGATCGGCCCGCAGTTGATGTTCGCGGTGCCGGCCTACGACTACGGCGGCCCGAAGGCGCTGCCGCTCTTCGTGCCCCTCGGGATCATCGTCGGCATCATCGCCGTCGTGTTCAGCAAAGGCCTGTTCCGCACCGAGACGCTCTTCGAAGACATCCTGCACCTGCCCATGGTGGTGGCCCCCGCGGTCGGCGGCCTGGTGCTGGGCCTCATCGCCTTCTTCGATCCGCGCGTGCTCGGCATGGGCTACGCCTACATCACCCAGACGATCACCGGGCAAATCCCGGCCGGCGAGGCGCTCAAACTGGCGGCTGCCAAGACGGTCGCGCTGTGGGCCGCGCTGGGCTCCGGCACCTCGGGCGGCCTGCTCGCGCCGATGCTGCTGATCGGCGGCGCCATCGGCAACGTCTACGGTCACGTCGTAGCCCCACTCGTGCCCGGCATCCAGTTCAGCCCGGGCGTGTGCGCGATCGTAGCCATGAGCGCGCTCTTCGCCGCCGCTGCCCGCACACCCTTTACCTCGTTCCTGTTCGCCTTCGAGCTGACCGGCGACGCGCACGCGATTCTGCCGCTCATGATCGGCTGCATGGTGGCCGACGTGGTGGCGCGCCTGCTGACCGAGCACTCGGTGATGACCGAGCGGCTGGCCCAGCGCGGCCTGGCGATCCCGAGCAGCTACGAGGCCGACGTCCTGTCCTACCTCAAGGTGCGCGGGCTGATGAAGTCCGACTTCCGCGTGGTGCTGCCCCAGACGCCGGTGCGGGAGCTGCTTTCCGAGCTCCAGCGGGCCGAGGAGCCCGGCGCGGAGCCGCAGCGGCCAAGCGGTCTCCGCCGCCACCACTGGTGGATGGTCGGAGATCCGCACGGCGCGTTCAGCGGCATCGTCACGCGGCGGCAGGTCATCGCCGCCCAACTCGACCCCGGCCTGCTCGACGGGCCGGTCCAGGCGCTCGCCAAGACGGACGTCGTGGTGGCCTACCCCGAGGAGTCAATGCGCTCGGCGCTAATCCGGATGCTGCAGAACGACCTGCCCTGGCTGCCGGTGGTCGACCCACACCGCCCGCAGATCATGGTCGGCTACGTCTCGCGCGATGACGCGCTGTCGGCGCTGCGGTTGCGGCTGCAGGACGAGGCCTTCCGCGAGGGGCTGCTCCGTCCCGGATCGTTCCGCCGCAGCGCCAAGGTCGCCCGGCAGATCGATCAGGGCGTGAAACCGAGTGTCGACGGGATCGTGGACACCGAGCCGGTGGACGAGGCGGCCACGACTGCCACGAAGGGCGCCAACGGCCGCGAGCCGGAGGGATGAGTGGCTCGCGCGCCGGCCGACGCGGTAGGTAGGATTCGGTCGAGCGGCGGCTCGCCGCGGCATCCGGAGGGGAGACCGCCATAACCGATCGACGCTGTACCCTGGTCGAGGCGGCCGGATTGGTCCGCGACGGGCAACTGCTCGCCATCGGCGGCAGCCTGCTGCAGCGGACGCCGGCCGCCTTCGTGCGCCAGCTGGCCCGCCAGGGCCGGCGCGACCTCGAGCTCGTCAAACCCTCCCCCGGCTACGACGCCGACCTGCTGGCGGCGGCCGGCTGCCTGAGCCGCATCCAGAGCGGCATCGTCAGCTTCGAGCAGCCGTTCGGGATGGCGCCGAGCTTCCGCCGGGCCGTCGAGGCGGGCCGGATCGCGGTCAAGGAGCACGCCTGAATCACGATCGTGGCAGGGATGCGGGCCGCATCCTTCGGCATCCCCTTCCAGCCGGTGCCCGGGCTCACCGGGAGCGACGTGCCGGCGACGAGCGGCTTCGCCCGCATCAAGGACCCCTACTCGGACCAGTGGCTGTACGCCGTGCCCGCCATTCGGCCGGACTGGGCGGTCGTCCACGTGCCGGCCGCCGACGCCCGCGGCAACGCCCGCGTCCTCGGCACCCCCTTCTGGGACCGCGTCATCACCCGTGCGGCGCGGCGCGTGATCGTGGTCGCCGAGGAGATCGTCCCCAGCGCGGAGCTGGCGCGCCAGCCCGAGCTGACCGCGATCCCCGAGCTCTTCGTCGAGGCGGTGGTCCACCTGCCGGGCGGCGCGCGGCCGACCAGCTGCTACCCGCTCTACGGCGTGGACGAGGCCGCCGTCTGGCGCTACCTGGAGCTGAGCCGCACGCCCGACGGACTCGCGTGCTACCTGGCCGAGACGGCCGCGCTCGACCACGCCGCGTCCGGCGGGCCGGCGTGACCGGCTGGGGGCCACCGGAGATGATGGCAGTGGCGCTGGCCCGGCTGGTGGGCGACGGCGAGACGGTCTTCGTGGGGGTCAACTCGCCGCTGCCGCTGGTCGCGGCGACGCTGGCGCGGCGGCTGCACGCGCCGGACGCGACGCTGATCACCATCGCCGGCGGCGTCAACGCCACCCCGGCCCGGCTCAGCGCGACGACGACCGCGGCGGGGCTCGCCGAGGGCTCGGCCAGCATCTTCGACAACGCCGACTTCTACGACTTCGTGGCACGCGGCGGGATCGACCTCGCCTTCCTGGGTGCCGCTCAGGTCGACGCGGCGGGCCACCTCAACACGAGCGTCATCGGCCCGCACGAGCGGCCGACGGTGCGCTTTCCGGGCGGCGGCGGGGCGGCCTTCATCCTGCCGCTCGCCGGTCGGACGGTCGTCTGGCGGGCGTCCCACTCGCGCCGCGTCTTCGTCGAGCGGGTGGACTTCGTCACCGCGTCCGGACGGCTCGACCGGGTGGTCACCCCCCTCTGCGTATTCCGGATGGACGGCGGCCGGCTGGAGGTCGAGAGCGTGCACCCGTCCAGCACCGCGGGGGAGGTCGCTCGCGAGACCGGGTTCCCGGTCCACACGAGCGGCGTGCCGTCGACCGCGCCGCCGAGCGAGGCGGAGCTGACGGCGCTACGCGAGGTCGACCCGGACGGCGTCCGCGCGGCCGAGTTCTCCGGCCAGCGCCCGGCGTCGCGCTAGACGGTCGGCCGAGGACGGAGCGGACGGCAGGGCTGAATGGCGTACAATCGCTGGTCCGGCGTATCCGACGCGTGCGGCGGGCGCGTGCGCGGATGCGGAGCGGTCAGCAGGGGAGGGCACCATGGACGCCGCGCGGACGCTGCGGGACCTCTACGCCTACAACGGCTGGGCCAACGACCAGGTCTTCGGGGTCTGCCGCGCCGTGGATCGGGCCCGGCTCGAGGAGCAGGCGGCGGGGACATACGGCTCGATCGAGGACACGCTCAAACACCTGGTGGGCGTGGAGGACGTCTACCTCTTCATGCTGCGGAGCGAGCCGATCGACCGCGCCGGGGACGAGGAGGTGTACTTCCGCCGCGAGCTCGGCTGGTTCTCCGAGCGTGCCGCGCAGCTGAGCACCGGGTACGGCGAACTGCTGGCGGCCGCGGAGCCGGAGTTCTACGACGAGCCGCTGACGGTGCCCTGGTTCGACCTGTCGCTGACGAAGCACGACGGGCTGCTGCAAGTGCTGCATCACTCGGCGCAGCATCGGGCGCAGGTGCTATCGGTGCTGGGTGAGCACGGCGTCAAGGTGCCGGACGTCGACTACATCTTGTTCCTGATCAGCAGCCGGGGAACCCCGGCGTAGCACGTACCGGCATCGCCGCGACACCGCTGGCGTCACGGGAATGCCGGCCGGGGCGCACGGCGTTGCCGTCAACGGGCCGGGCGTTGACGGCAACGGGCAGCGGCGACGGAGGTGACAGCGGTGGAGCGGAGGACCTTCCGGGTCGGCGAGGATCCGGGGACGGTGCCGGGCGCCCTCCTCTGCCGCGACCTGTCGCTGGTCGGCACCGCACCGCGCCTCACGGTGCGCCGCGGCACGCCACTCGATAACACCCTGGCGCGCCTGCCCGACGGCTTCGACGGGCTGGAGATCGCGATCGTGGTCCCGGCGCCCGGCGACGTCGCGCAGCCCGACGCCTCGGCTCTGCTGGCACGGCACGTCGCCGGCCCGGGCCTCTTGCTCAATCCTCCCCACCAGGGACAGGTCAACGTGCGGGCGGCCGGGCCGGGCCTGCTGCGGGTGCGGGCCGATCAGGTGGCGCGGCTCAATCGGACAGGGGTCGTGCTGCTGGCCACCGCGCTCGATGGCCGGGTGGTGGAGGCCAACGAGACGCTGGCGATCGTCAAGGCCCCGGCGCTGTTCGTGCCACGCCAGCGGATCGAGCGGGCGCTCGTCTCGCTCGGTGGCGAATCGGTCCTGCGGGTCGCGCCCTTCCGCGGTACGCGCGTCGGCATCCTGGCCGGCACCCGCGTCGGACCGGCCAACCTGGCGGTCGCCGTGGACCGCCTGGGGGCGTCGCTGGCGCGCTACGGCGCCGCGGTCACCGGCGTGCGCCACCTGGAGGAGGACGAGCCGCGCGGGATCGCGGTCGCCTATCGGCTGCTGCTCGAGGCCGGCGCCGAGGTCGTGCTGGTCGCCGGGTCGATCGTGCTCGACCCCGGGGACCCGTTCATGCTGGCGGCGCGACGCATCGGCGGGCGCTTCGTCGCGCGGGGCGCGCCGGTCGACCCCGGCACCATGTTCTGGCTGGCCTACATCGGGCCGGTGCCCTTGCTGGGCCTGGCGTCCTGCGAGCTCTACGGCCGGGTGTCGGTCCTCGACCTGCTCTTGCCGTACGCGCTGGCCGGCGAGCCAATCACCCATGGGCTGATGGGGGGGCTGGGCTACGGCGGGCTGCTGAGCGAGACCCAGGCCGCCCGCCGCCCGAAGGGCTGGGGCGCCGTCGAGGAGGCCGCCTCGGACGAGGACGACGAGTAACCGCGACCGGACGATAGCCCGGACGATCGGTTTCCGCGCCGGGACAACGAAAACGGGCAGGTCGTCCGGGCGGCTGCGAGGGTAGGGTTGCGGCAGGACGGACGATGGATCGCGAGGGGCACGGCGCCGACTCGCCTGCTCGTGTCGGCGCCCGGAACGCTCGTGCCGCCCCGCGCCGGACAACGTATGGGACGCCCCTCGAGGGCGCGGCCGCGACCGGCAACCACGCGTCGCGAGCGGCGCGTTCGGGTGAACGCAAGGATCGGGCGCGATGAATCGCGCCTCTACAGGGCAGGGTATCCGTCGGGAAATCGAGGGCGGGTTTGAAACCCGCCCCTACTGGCTGGCTACGTACTGCCGGACGAAGGCCGTCAGCCGCGCTGCCGCCTCCGGCGAGAAGGGCAGGCTCGGGTCGGCGTAGTCCCGAGCTGGATTGGGCGTCCCCGTCACCACCTTGAAGATGTGGTCGACGTTGGGCAGTTCGACCCGCACCACGTGCTGGTTACCCGCCTGCTGGAACCCCTGCATCAGGTGGTCGATGTCGGCCGTGTCGACCTGCTGGTCCTTCTCGCCGTGCAGGATCAGTACCGGAAGGGTCGGCGGGAGCGCGGCGGCGATGGCAGCCGGGTCATATTTATCCGTCTGCAGGAAGAACACCTGGTTGATCGGGTTGAAGAGCGTCTGCAGCGCGGGCGTGGTGATGGTGGCCGGGAACTTCCCGTCCTGGCGGACGCTGGTGACGATCTGCTCCAGTTCCTGGGTGGCCGCGGTCGCCTGCTCGCTGCTCACCTGCCCGGCCGACACGGCCGCCTGGTACTGCTGATCGAGCTGCCGCTTGATCAGGTCGAGATACCGCACGCTGAGCGGTGCCGCCAGCACCAGCGCATGGGGCGGATGCGCCGTCCCCTGGAGCTGCTGGGCGAGCACCAGCGCGAACAGCCCGCCCTCACTGTGTCCCAGGATGATGATCCGCTGGGGGTCGACCTCGGGCCGGCTGGCCAGCAGATCGTAGGCGTCGCGCGCCTCCTGCAGGAACAGGTTGAAGTCGACTCCCTGGCCGCCGGGGTGCGTCGCCAGCCCGGTCTTGCCCGAGGTGACCTTGTCGTAGCGGAACGAGGCGATGCCGGCCGCGGCCAGGGTGCGGGCGAAGTTGAGGTTGGCGTCCATCACCGGGAACTGCGCGTCGTTGCCGTTGCGGTCGGTCGGCCCGCTACCCGAGATGATCAGCGCGGCCGGGACCTTCCCGGACGGCGCGGGCCGCGGCGGCATGAAGGACCCGTAGAGCGTGTCCGGCCCGCTGGTGAAGGTGACGTCCTCGTCGTGCACGGCGACCGGCGAGGGGCTGGCGACGGCCACCGGGCTCGCTGCCGCCGGTGAGCTCAATGGGATAGTGGTCGCCGTCGAGGCGCCCGCCGGAAATGCCGGCGACGCCGCCCCGCTGGCGGTCGGCGCGGCGGTCGGCGCGCCGCTCCCGCTGCAGCCCAGCACCAACAGCGTCAGCCCCGCCGCCAGTCCGATCCGGATCACACGCACGACCTGCTCGAGCATCACTCCAACGCTTCCACGGCGACGCACGTGCCCGCATGCACCGGTACGCATTCTCGCACGCGCCACGTTCCGTCCCGGCACCCGGCGCTGCTCCGGCCCAGTCGCCCGCTCGGTGCCGGGACGCGGCGGTAACCTGCCCACGAGTCCCCGGGGCGCGTCCGCCGACACCAGCAGTGCCCGCGCCGGTGGTGAGCGCCTGCCGGACAGCGGCATGCTCCGGGGCCGGCGGTGCTCAGTGTGCGGCGGTACCCGCTCCGACCGTCTCCTCCTCCGACGGCAGCGGTCGGCCGCGGTCGCGGTGGTGGAGCTGGGAGTAGGCGAACCAGCCCAGTCCTACCAGCACCATGCCGGTCGCCACGAAGAGGTTCAGGCGCAGCCCGAAGAAGTACTGCGAGTAGTCGACCCGCAGCGACTCCTCGAAGATCCGGAAGGCCGAGTAGCCGGTCACGTAGAGCGCGAACAGCCCCGGCGGGCGCACGCGTCCCCGGTGTCCCAGCCACACCAGCACCCCCGCCCAGGCCAGATCGAACAGCAGCTCGTACAGGAAGGTCGGCTGAAACGTCGCGAACTGGCCGTAGCCCGGCGGCCGGTACTGGGGCGCGATCGCGAGCCCCCAGGGCAGCGACGTCGGCCGGCCGAACAGCTCCTGATTGAAGTAGTTGCCGATCCGCCCGATGGCCTGCGCCACCAGCAGTCCCGGCGCGACGGCGTCCAGGAACGCCCCGGCGTCGATCCCCCGCCGGCGCAGCTGCCAGATTCCGACGACGAGCGCCAGGGCCACCCCGCCCCAGATGCCGAGCCCGCCGTCCCACACCGCGAACGGTCCCCACCAGGTATGCGGCATGACCGCGGGCGTGGTGAGGTCGAAGTAGAGGCGCGCGCCGACGATCCCGGCCACCAGCACCCAGGGGACGAGCTGCTCGACCAGGGACGGGTCGCCACCCATCGCCTGCCAGCGGCGACGCACGATCACGACGGCCGCGGCGATGCCGACGGCGTACATCAGCCCGTAGACGTGGATATAGAGCGGCCCCAGCCAGAACCCGTTACCCGGCGGGCTGGGGATGCTCAAGAGCATCAGCCCGTCAGTGCGTACCAGCAACCCGGCGATCGCGGCGAACCCGACGCTACCCATCAGCACCGGGAGCCCTCGGGTTCGCCACACAGGCCCGCACCCGGTTCCGTAACGTCGGCTGCCTCGTTTACCGACACCTTCACGTCGAGCCCCCTGTCCGATTTATCGACCAGCCGGCCGGCCAGGACGTGGCGATAGGCTTCAATGGCGCCGAAACCGGCGACCGCCCAACGAGCCACCGCGCGCACACGGAGATACACCTCGTCCGGTATCGTGGCTCGGCGAAGTGCCGGATCACCGGATCGCCGGTACATCCGCGACTGGAGCCGCAGCCCCTGGCAGTCATCCGGCGGGGCCCGGGGCTGTCCGGCCGGCGGGGCGGCGAAGCGTCGCGACCCACTGCACGGCCACCACGGCTACGTAGCCGGCAAAGGCCAGCCCGGTGATGAAGAAGCTCACCGGGTAGGGCAGCTCGTAGGCCAGTACCAGGCCGGCCCAGGTGAAGCCGATCGCCAGCAGCCCCGAGAGCAGCCAGGCCGCATAGGGCCGCACCGTGAGCCGTCTGGCGATCGCCGCGGGCGTGATCAGCAGGGCGAAGATGAGCAGCGCGCCGACGGCCTGCACCGCCTCGGCCGTCGTAACCGCCAGCAAGATCAGGAACACGGCGTTCAGCAGGCGCACCGGCACGCCGCGGGCCGCGGCGACGTCCGGGTCCAGCGAGGCAAACAGCAGCGGCCGCGCGACCACCAGCAGCACCACCACGACCAGCGCGCCCACGAGCGCCACCAGCTGCGCCTGGCGCGTCTGGAGCCCGAAGATCGAGCCGAACAGGACGTTGACTCCGACCGTGCTGTTGCGGGCGCTGGATCCGGAGGTATAGAGGCTCAACAGCAGCGCGCCGACCCCGAACACCCAGGCCAGAGCGGTGCCCGTGGTTACGTCCCGCGCACGCGCCCGCTCGCCCAGCGCGCTCAGCCCCAGCGCCACGCTCGCCGACAGGCCGAAGACCCCCAGCAGCGGGCTAATTCCGAGCAGAATCGCGCCCAGGGCGCCGGGGAAGGCCACGTGGGAGAGGAAGTCGCTGGTAAAGATCAGGCGCCGCAGCACGACCAGGTAGCCGACGAGCCCCGCCACCAGCGACAGGGCCGTTCCGGCCAGGAACGCCTGGCGCATGAAGTCGAGCTCCAGCATGGTCCGCAGGCTCTGCACGGCGCCGGCCAGGTTCGGCACGACCAGCGGCAGACCAACCGGCATCCCGTCCACCGCGTCCAGGACGACGCCGATCATCCGACTGCTCCCACGCGTCGCGCCGAGGGTTGCCGGCGGCCGCGCATCCACACCGAGCGCGCCCCTCGGGTCAGCAGGTAGACGCCGAAGGCGAAGGTCGTCACGAAGAACCCGACCGGGTAGGCGCTGTAGTAGGCCACGGCCAGCCCCGCCCAGGTAACGACGAGGGCCAGAGCCGTCGCCAGGGCGACCGCGCGGCCCGGCCGCGCCGTGATCTGCTGCGCGGTCGCCGCCGGCGTGACCAGCAGGGCGAAGATCAGGAGCACGCCCACGACCTGGACCGCCTCGGCGACGGCGACGGCGAGCAGCACCAGGAAGACGTACGACAGGGCGCGCACCGGCACGCCGCGAGCCGCCGCCACGCTGGGGTCGACCGAGGCGAACAGCAGGGGCCGCGCGACGAGGCCGATCAGGACGAGCGTCACGACGCTCAGGACGGCGATCAGGCGCAGGCTCTGATCGCTGATCCCCAGGATCGTCCCGAACAGGAAGCCGTAGACGTTGGCGGCGTACGACGACGAGAGCCGGATGAAGAAGAGTCCCAGGCTCAGGCTGAAGGCCAGCACCGTGCCCACGGCGATGTCGTTGGCGATACCGAGGCGCGGGCTGGACCCGCCGAGCGTGCCGATGCCCAGCGCCCCGACGACTCCCACCGCCAGCAGTCCCAGCACCGGTGAGATTCCGAGCAGTACCGCCGCGGCGGCTCCGGCGAAGCCGACGTGCGACAGCGCGTGCCCCACGAAGCTCTGCCCGCGCAGCACCAGGAAGTAGCCCACCGGCGCCGCCGTCAACGCGATCAGCGTCCCGGCCAGGAAGGCGTTGACCATGAAGTGGTAGGCGAACAGGTCTCCGAGCAGCGGCAGGCGCGCCGAGAGGCCGGGCACGACGATCGCGGTGCTAGAAGGCACCATGGCCGGCCCCGTCGGCGTGGTGATGGTAGGCGACCCCCTCGGGCTGGCCGACCACCACGATGCGGCCGTCGCGGGTGTGCAGGATCTCGATCGGCGTGTCGTAGAGGCGCGAGAGGGTCTCCTCGGTCATACACTCCTCGGGCGTCCCGGTCACCACCTGGCCACGCGCGATGTAGACCACCCGGTCGAGGTAGGGCAGGATGGCATTGACGTCGTGCGCCACCAGCAGCACCGCCACCCCGAACTCGTCGCTGATCCGGTGGATCAGCGCGCTGACCGCGTGCTGGCTGTTCAGGTCGAGGCCGTCCAGCGGCTCGTCGAGGAGGAGCAGGCGCGGCCGGGTGACCAGCGCCTGGGCGATCAGCAGCCGCTGCTGCTCGCCGCCCGACAGCTCGCCGATGGCCCGGTCGGCGTAGGGCGCGGCGTCGACCAGGTCGATGACCTCCGCGACCCGCCGCGCTTCGTCCCGCGCGGTGGCCGCGCCGCCCCAGAGCCGTCGCACCCCCGGAATCGGCAACCCCCAGCGGGTGCCGTTCAAGCCCAGCTCGACGAGATCGCGGCCGCGGATGCGGGTGTCGACGTCGAAGCTGCGCCGCTGTGGGAGGTAGCCGATGGTAGGACTCCCGCGCAGCACCGACTCCCCCATGAGGACGATGCGGCCTGTGCTGAGCGGCACGAGCCCCAGGATCGCCTTCAGCAGGGTCGACTTGCCGGCCCCGTTCGGTCCCAGGATGGCCACGAACTCTCCCGGCCAGATCCGGAGATCGACGTCGCTCCAGAGCGCGCGGCCACCGAGGGAGACTCCGGCATGCTCGAAGGTCACCACCGGGGCCGTTGCGGGGTGATGGGCAGCGGCGGGCCGGCAGCCCGCGGCGAGGTCCTCGGGCCCGGCTGGCGGGGCGACGCGTATGGGTCGATCAGCCATGACCGCTCCTCGATGCCGGCCGTCGCTGCCGGCGCTGCGTGCCGCGGGGCTCCCGTCGCCCTCGCCTGCGTCTTGTCTCATTTGCCGGTCGCCTGCGCCAGCGCCTGCTTCAGCGCGGTGAGCTGCCCCGCCTGCCAGGCCTGGAAGGTCACGTTCGCCGGGTCGAGCGTCTCGGTGATGTTGACCACCGGGATCCCCTGGGCCTGGGCCTCGCTCTTGACGGCGTCGGTATCCGGCGTCGCGTTCTGTCGATTGAGGATCAGCACGTCGATCTGCTTCTGCGTCACCTGGCGGTCGAAGGTCGCCTTGTCGGCCGCGGGGGTGTCGGTCCCCTGGCTGACCGCGTTCATGAACCCCGGCGGGGTGGTGAGGTTGAGTCCGAGCGCGCCGGCCATGTAGACGAAGATGCTCTCGGTAGAGCCGACCGGCGTGCCGGCGTACTGCTGCCGGATCGTGCTCAGCAGGTCGTGGTAGTCCTTCAGCCCGCTGGTGGTGAACTGCGTCTGCTGCTGGGCGAAGTAGGCCGCGTCGGCCGGATCGAGCGCCTGGTAGTCGGCCGTGATGCGCGCGACCACCTGGTCGACGTAGTCGGGGTTGTACCACAGGTGCGGGTTGTCCCCCGCCTTCTTGCCGACCAGGTCACCGACGTTGAGTGCCCTGCGCCCACCGACCGGGTTGGCGTCCAGCAGCTTCTGCACCCAGGGGTCGTAACCCGCTCCGTTGAGGATGACGTAGCGGGCGTCGGCGACGGTGCGCGCGTCGGCCGGAGTCGGCTCGTAGCTGTGTGGGTCGGTGTTCGGGTTGACGATGAGGCTGGTGACCTGCACCTTGTCGCCGCCGAGCTGCGCGGCGATGCTGCCCCAGAAGTTCTCGGCCGCGACGACCTGCAGCCGACCATCAGCCGCGGCGGGACTCGCCCCGGTCCCGGCGCCGGTCGTGCCCGGGCCGGTCATCGCGCCGCCGCACGCCGCCAACACGAGGGTCACCGCCAGGATGCCACCGAGCCGCCACAGTCTCTTCATCCCTCGTCCACTCTCCCACGAGCGGGTTCGCCATCCCGCACGCTCCGCGATGGAGATGATACATGGTATCATCTAAGCGGTCAAGCGAGCGCGGGCGGCCGGCGCTGTCTCGCGGCCGGAGCGAGTATGATTTGACCGATCCGGCTGAGAATTGCGGGAGCGGGCCGGACAGCGGACGGAGCGAGCGCGTGAGCGTGACGGAGGTCCGTCGGGAGAATGTGAGGGCACCCATCGTCGCACCGGATGAGGTGCTGGCGGCGCTGCGGGCCTATGGTATCCGCGTCACCCAGCCGCGCCGGACCGTCGTCGCCGAGGTCTGTCGCCGGGCCGGCGTCTTCTCCGCGGACGACGTCTACCACGCCCTCGAGCGTGCCGGTGCCGGCGTCGGACGCGCCACCGTATTCCGGACCCTGGACGTCCTGGTCGGAGCCGAGGCGCTGGGCCGCGTCCACCGGCCCGACGGGGCGCACGGCTACGTGCTGCACCATCCCGGCCACCGCCACCACGTCACCTGCTCCTCCTGTGGCGCGGTCGCCGAGTTCGAGGGCTGCGACCTGGGAGCGCTAGCGGAGGATCTGGCGCGGCGCACCCACTTCCGCATCGAGGGCCACTGGCTCGAGTTCTTCGGCTGCTGCCCCGACTGCCAGCGGGCAGGCGCCGACGCGGCGTCGTGACGCCGTGCGGGTTGCGCTCCGGGTCAGACGGCGAGTTCGTCCTCAGCGACGACTGGCTCGCGCGGCTGCGCCGGATCTGCCTGGCGCTGCCGGAGACGAGCGAACGCCTCAGCCACGGTGAGCCCAGCTGGTTCGTGCGGGGCAAGCAGACCATCGCGACCTGTGCCGATCACCATCACGACGACCGGCTGGCCCTCTGGTGCGCCGCGCCGCCCGGCGCGCAGGACGCGCTGGTCCGCGCCGATCCCGCGCGGTTCTTCGTGCCGCCGTATGTCGGGCACCGCGGCTGGCTCGGCATCTACCTGGACGTGCCGGTCGACTGGGACGAGATCGCCGACCTCATCGTCGACGCCTACCGAACGGTCGCTCCGCGGCGCCTGGTGGCCGCGCTCGACGGTGTGACCGGTCGGTAGCGCGCCCGGAGGCACATCACTCCACCGGTCCAGCACGCGAGCGGCCCCGGCCGGAGCACTCCGACCGGGGCCGCGCACCGTTGGGAGGAAACCGGCGGCTCTACCCGCCGTTCGTCCGGTCGCACGGGTGCTGCGCGCCCGCCGTCGTCTGCGTTCCGGAGCCGGGCTGCGTCGTGCTCCCGGCGCCGGGGGTGGTGACCGTAGTCGACGGCGTGGCCGTCGTGGGTGCCGCCGCGAACGAGGCGACCGGCCCGGCGAGCAAGCCGCCGAGCAGCAGTAGTACGCCCGCGGCCGCGCCCATGAGCCAGTGCCGAAGCTGCATTCCGTTCTCCTTTCACGAGGGGTTGCCAATACCCCGGCGCAGGGGCGCCGGGGGAGATGCTCCCGCCGAGAGGAGGTCTCGCGATTGACGATAACGGCGGCGACTTGGAGGTGGCTGAGAAGCGGGCCGCGCCGAGTGTTGGCGCGGCGTCGTCAGGCCCTGCCGGGGATGCGACCTGCCACTGACAGCGCGGCGGAGGCGGCCGGCGTCGGCCGCCCCCGCCCGATCGACTACTGCGTGCCGATTACTGGCGCGGCCAGGCTACCACGCTCAGCGACCGGTCGTTCATGGCGAAGGTCTGCCCCGTGTTGACACGCGCCTGCACCTCGACCGTGTGGGAGCCGGCCGTGAGGTGCTCGATGACGAACGTGAACGACTGCGTGCCGCGATAGTCGGCGAGGGTACTGTTGGCGAGGATGGCGTCCGACGGGTTCGCCGAGGCGCCGTCCACCAGGACCCGCACGTCGCCCAGACCGCCGGCGGTAGTGGCCGCCTCGGCGCTCACGGTCGCGGCGAGGTCACTGTCGTCCGGCGTAGAGATGGTGGCCGTCAGGCCGGGGATGTCCGCCCAGCTGGTGGAGTTGGTCGACACGACCGTTCCACTCACCGCCGCCACGGCCAGCGCCCCACGCGCGGCGACCGGTGGCGCAGCCAGCGCGACCACCGTCCGCCCATGAACGGCGCCAGTGGTACCGCTGTCCACGCGCCAGTACAACTGGACGGTGTGCGTGCCCCCCGGCACGCCGTCGAGCGTGAACGTGAACGAGTGCGATCCGTTGAAGTCGCCGTGGGCGAAGATGATCTCAGTCGGAGTGGCCTGGGTGCCGCCCACCGCCGCACCGACGTACATCTGTCCGCCGCCCGTGGTGAAGACCTCAGCGCTGAACGTGACCGACAGATCGACGCCCGTCGAGGACTGAATCGAGGTGCTCGCGCCCGGGATCGGCACGAAGGTGGTGGAATTCGTTGCCACCCCCATTCCGGGCGGCGAGGTCGAGACGGCCATGGCGCCGCTCGCGGCACTGGCTGGGGTGGCCTGCACCGTCAGCGTCCGGCGGGCCAGCGTGGCGGTCTGCCCGGGCGCGGTGTGCCACTGGAGCTGCACGACATGGTTCCCAGCAGCCACGCCCGTCATGGTGAATGTGAAGGCGTGCGTGCCCGAGAACCCACCCACGACCATGATAACCGGCGTCGGAGTGGCCGGCGTGCCGTCCACGACCGCCTGCACATACAGGCCTGCCGCGCCGGTGACGGACCCTTCGGCGCTGAAGGTCATGGCGAGGTCACCGGTCGCCGTCGTGGCGATGCTGGTGCTCATGCCGGGGATGTTCACAAAGCCCATCGCCGCGGTCGTGGTGACCGTGTTGGCGGCGCTGGCGACCGACAGCGTCTGCTGCGCGGCACCCGAGTAGCGCCAGCGGTAGTAGTGCTGCCCGACGTTGCCGGCCTCCACCTGCCAGCCCGCAGGGTTGCCCGGCGTGAAGGTCAGGCAGCGCCGCTCGAAGCACTGCATCAGCACGTCGCGATAGGTCCCCGCGACCTTGACGTTGGCCCAGTAGGCCTCGGTCACCGGGTAACCGGTCGCGTAGAAGGGGTTCTCGAACAGCGAGTCGGTGGTGTTCGACCCGTTCTCGTAGACCAGCCCGGTCGAGTTCATGAAGGTCCAGAAGGGCGAGGCCACCTGGTGGTTGATGCCGGGGACGCTGACGCGATAGGCGGCGGTGACCCCCTGGCCGGCCAGGCTCGGATCGTTGGTCACCGCGCCCGCACGGTTGACCCGCTGGGTGATGGTCGCGCCGTCCGCGTACGGCGGGGCGCCGCGCAGCCCGGCGAAGGTGACGTAGGTCGGCCCGGTCGGGTCGTCGGCGTCGCCGGCCACGTTCTCCTGCGCCGGGGGCCGGACGACGAAGGCGCTGTCACCGACCTGCATCTGCCCGGTCATCAACTCGACGACCAGCAAGCCGTTGGTCACGTCCCAGGGCGCGCCGGCGCGGTAGGCGTTGTCCTCCATGCGTGACTTGTCGAAGTACTGGACGGTGCGGATGCCGCCCGGCGCCTCGGCATACGGCTCGATCATCCCGTCGGTGTTGGCCTCGGGGCCCCACATCCAGGTGCGGCTGACCGCCAGGTCCGCCACCGGCTTGTCCGTGCGGGCCCAGGTGCGCTCGAAGGCCGCGTTGGCCGGCGGGGCGGCACTCACCCCACCCACCGCGAGCAGGGGCGCGACGCCGATCACCAGCAACACGAGCAGGCGAAGCAGGTAACGTCGGTGCATCGTGACCCTCCTCACGGTGAGTGGTGCCTAGCCTGAAGGGCCGCCCGTGGACGGTACACCTTCACTCTAGTCCCCACCCGGCGAAGAAGGCACAACGCGGCGCCCGACAATCGTGGCAACTGCGTGACAGCGCGACACCGCAGAACGGCATGCGCCGAATCCGGCTCGCGCGCGCGCCGCGACCGGGCGAGAAGTAGCGAGCGATTGGGCTGGAGGGGGGAGCGGGGGCGACCGGGGCCGGCCACCCCCCTGCCGGCTACCGGCGGCTCAGCGCTGGCGGGTCACGCCGTCCCACTCGGTGTTCGGGTCGAGGGGCCAGATCGGGCGGCGCACGTGCTGGAAGCGGAAGCGGTCGAGGTTGGGATTGGCCGCGCCGGGCGCGTCGACCTCGATGATCGCCCGGGCGATCGGCTCGAAATCGGCCCGGAAGTGCCCGCGGGACTTGATGACGAGCAGTGGTTCGTGCTCCGGCTCGACCCCGACCACGCGGAAGTAGCCGCGGTCGTTGGCCGCCTGGCGGATCGAGACGAGCACGAGCTTGAGGCCGCCGACATCGACGCGGACGGTCGGGCCGCAGCTGACCGGGCGGCCGCGGACGACCGGCCCCCAGCCGATGAAGCGGCCGTCGCACAGGTGGGTGACCCGGCCCTCGACGTCGACCGGCCGGCCGTATTGATCGGGCGCATGGCGGCCACCGATGCGGAAGCGGGCCAGCCCGCCGACCCCGACGGCCATCGCCTGGCGCACGCTCTCGGGATCCCAGATGGCAGAGACCGCGCCGGCCGCGCGCCGTCGCACCAGCTCAGCGAGCAGGTTGGTCGTGTCGCCGGAGCCACCGCCGCCCGGGTTGTCCGCCACGTCGGCCAGCACGACCGGCAGCTCACCGCCCGCGGCCACCAGCCCCAGCGCCTGGTCGACCGCCTCGGGGACGGTCGGGATACGTTTGAGGAAGCGGTCGCGGATGCTCCAGGCGTAGCGGCCCATCTCGTCGGCGCAGCGGCGGCCGAGCTCCGGGTCGGTGGCCGTGACCACGATCGAGGTGCCGGCCTCGGCGAAGTCGGCGAACGGGAAGCCGCCGAAGATCGAGACGTTGACGATCCCTGGGCCGGCCTCCCACTCCTTCTCGCGCTCGAGCAGATCGTGCATCGGCCCCTCGGCCGTGCGCATGTTGATGGTGGGCGGCAGCATCGGCGGCCTCGAGATGGAGACCGTCGGCCGGGGGATGCGGCCGGCCAGGATGTCTGCCAGGCAGCGCGCCGTCTCGAGCCCGCGCTCGTAGTTGTCGACGTGCGGGTTGGTGTCGTAGGCGAAGACGCCGTCGACCGCGGCGCAGAAGGCCGGCGTGATGTTGCCGTGCAGGTCGAGCTCGACCAGCAGCGGCACGTCGCGGCCGATGACCTCGCGCACCGCGCGGACGATGTCGCCCTCGGCGTCGGGCGCGCCCTCGCTGAGCATGGCGCCGTGGAGGTGCAGCAGGACGCCGTCCAGCGTGCCGGCGGCGCGCAGGCGCTCGACGAGCTTGCCTTTGAGGATCTCGTGCGCGGAGGCCGCGACGTTGGCGGAGGGGGTCGCGCTGGCGGCGACGGTCCCGACGACCTGCCAGCCCTCGGCGCGGGCGACCTCGATGAAGCCGCCGATGCCCGTCTTGCTGCCCTCGAGCTCGCGGATGAGGTTGTCGCCGTCGAGGATGCCGAAGCGCTCGGTGGCGAACGACTGGAGCGTGGTGGGGATGGGCGAGAAGGTGTTCGTCTCGTGGGAGATCATGCCGACGGCGATGCGTGCCATCGAAGCAGGTCCTTTCTCTTGCGGGTCCGCGCCGAGCCGGCGTGCCGCGCGCATCATAGAGGACCGGCGGGCGCCGGCCAACGCGGCGGCCGCGCTACGTGCCGAGGATCGCGGCGCGGGCGGCGCGGGAGATGGCCGCGTAGAGCGATCCCATCAGCGGCAGGAACTCCCGGTCGCTGTCCCAGAATGGGGGCGTGCCGAGACGTCGGAGCGGCTCAGCGTCCCGCTCGGGCGGCGTGACGTCGGTGCGGAAGAGGTCCTCGTCCGGGCCGCCGGCCCAGAAGGTGTCAAGGCACTCCTCCAGCGGCACGGCCGGCTCGTCGGGCAGCGCGGCCGGCGCGGTTAGCGGCGCCGGCTCGACGGGAGGGAGTCCGGAGCCGAGGGCTCGCCGCTCGCGGAGCTCGCGCACCACCTCGGCGCGATCGCGGCCGCGCAGGCGGAAGAGCAGGAACGGGTCCTCGTCGAACTGCTCGCCCAGCAGGTAATAGACGGCGGCGACGTGCTTGCAGGGGTTCGACCAGTCGGGGCAGCTGCAGCTGGTGTCCAGGTCATCCCGGGCCGACGGGAAGAGCTCGACGCCGGCCGCGGTGAAGGCATCCTCGATATCGCGCGGCATCTCGCCGGCGAGCAGCTTGGCGGCGAAGATGGCCTGGCCGGCCATGGCGTCGATGACCCGCTCCCAGGCGTCGTCGGGCAGCAGCGGGAGCCGGATCCGCACCGCGTACGGAGTCGGACGGCTCCCCTGGACGCGGGCGGCGACCGAGCCAGGCGCGAGGTCGAGGTTCAGCACCTGTCCGGCGCGGGCGTAGGTGCGGCCGCGCGTGAGGCGGCCCGGGTCGACCAGGCGCTCCAGAGCGGCGATCCAGCGATCGCCCCACCAGGTCTGGCCGAACTTCACGCCGCGGCCGGTCTTGGCCCGGATGCCGTGGCCGGGGATGCGCGGACCGGGATACGCGTACCAGTCGCCGGACCAGACCACGGCGGCCCTCCCTCCATCGCGGCGGCTCACGCCTCGACGGCCTCCCGGCGCAGCGCGAAGACGTCGCGCAGCTCATCGGTCGACAGCTCGGTGATCCAGGACTCGCTGGTGCCGACGATGGCGGCGGCGAGTCCCTGCTTGCGCTCGATCATCTCGTCGATGCGCTCCTCCATCGTCCCGGCGCAGAGGTACTTGTAGACCTGGACGTTGCGGGTCTGGCCGATGCGGAAGGCGCGGTCGGTTGCCTGGTTCTCGACGGCCGGGTTCCACCAGCGGTCGAAGTGGAAGACCTGGCTGGCGCGCGTCAGGTTGAGCCCGGTGCCGCCGGCCTTGAGCGAGAGGACGAACGCGAACGGCGCATGTGGGTCGCGCTGGAAGCGCTCGATCATGCGGTCGCGGGCGGCGCGGGGCGTCCCACCCGAGAGGAGAAGGACCTCGTCGTCGAAGGTCTCCTCCAGGTACGCGGTGAGCAGCCGTGCCATCTCGGCGAACTGGGTGAAGATGAGGGCGTGCTCCCGCGACTGGCGCACCTCATCCAGCATCTCGGTCAGGCGATCCAGCTTGCCGGAGCGGCCCTCCAGGGCGCTGCCGTCCTTGAGGAACTGGGCCGGGTGGTTGCAGACCTGCTTCAGCTTGAGCATCGTCGCCAGGACCAGGCCACGGCGTTCGATCCCCTCGGTGGACTCGATCTGCCGCAGCGAGTCCCGCACCACGGCCTCGTAGAGCGTGGCCTGCTCCCGCGTCAGCGGACAGAAGACCTTCATCTCGTTCTTCTCGGGGAGGTCGTCGATCACGGTCGGGTCGGTCTTGACCCGCCGCAGGATGAACGGGCCGACCAGGCTCTTGAGGCGTCGGGCGGCGTCGGGGTCCTGCAGCCGCTCGATGGGCCGGGCGAAGCGAGCGCGGAACTCGGTCGCCGAGCCGAGGTAGCCGGGATTGAGGAACTGGAACAGGCTCCAGAGCTCGCCCAGGCGGTTCTCAACCGGCGTGCCGGTGAGCGCCAGCCGGTAGTCGGCGGGGAGCCCGCGCAGGGCCTTCGCCTGGCGGGTATCCGGATTCTTGACGTTCTGCGCCTCGTCGGCGATCACGTTGCTCCATGTCACCCCGGCCAGCCGCTGCGCCTCGCGGGCGACCAGGGCGTACGAGGTGATGACGACGTCGTGCTGTCGCGCCCGCTCGGCGAAGTCCTCCCGTGCGCGCTTGCCGCCGTGGTGGACCATGACCCGCAGTTCGGGCGCGAAGCGCGCCAGCTCATGCTGCCAGTTGCTGACGACCGAGGTGGGGCAGACGAGCAGGGTCGGCGCGCTCACCCCGGCAGCGCGCTGGTCGAGGAGCAGGGCGATCGTCTCGACGCTCTTGCCCAGGCCCATGTCGTCGGCCAGGCAGGCGCCGAGGCGGTAGCGGCGCAGGAAGGCCATCCAGGAGAGGCCGTCCTGCTGGTAAGGCCGCAGCCGGCCGACGAAGCCCGGCGGCACCGGGCGCGCGGCTACCCGGCCCGGCTCGCGCAGCCCGCCGAGCAGGTCCTCGAGCGGGCCGTCCGTCTCGACCTCCGTCACCGGGAGGCCGGCCACGTCGGACGGCGCGAGCGCCAGGCGGATGGCGTCGTCCAGCGACACCGTCTGGCCCGCTTCCCGCCGCTGCCACAGGGTGAGCAGCAGCTCGCGCTGCTCGGGGCGCAGTTCGACCCACTGGCCGCGGATGCTGACGAGCGGCGTCTTGAGGTCGGCCAGCTGCTCAAACTCCTCGCGCGACAGGACCGTGTCGCCGAGCGCCAGCTGCCAGTCGAAGTCGAGGACCGTATCGAGACTCAGGCCGGCGACGCCGCCCTCGGCACGGCTCGACCGGCCGTTACTCGACAGCCTGACCCGCACCCCGAGCTGGGCGCTGAGGTCGGGCAGGAGGACGCCGAAGCCGCCCGCCTCGAACAGCCCGGCCGCGTCGTGGACGAACTGGAAGGCTTCCTCTGCCGTCAGGGCAGCCGCCTCGGGGCGGGATTGCCGGAGGCTCAAATCGAGGGGCGGGAAGAGCCGGGCGGCGACGCCGAGGGCCATCAGCAGCCGCTCCTGGGGTTGATCGAAGGTCCGGTTGAGGAACGCCAGGGCGTCCCCGCGCTCACGCCAGACGGTGCCGGCGGGGACGAGGAGGCTCGGGTCGTCGACCGCCTGCAGCAGGTAACGCAGGGTCCAGTCGGCCGGCGGACGGGCGTGGCCGTTCGCGGGCGGGGCGGGCGGCTCGAGCCGGAAGCAGACGCGGAAGGAGTCGGCAGCGGTGACGGGCGTCGAGCGCACCCACTCCCGGTAGGCCTCGAGGAGGCCGTCGATCGCCGGCAGGCGACTGTCGGGCGACGTGAGCGCGCGCAGCCAGTCCTCGCCCAGCCCGCGGCGGGCGGCGCGCCGCCCCCGCACGCGCGCGTGCTCGCGGGCAAAAGCATCCACCACCGCGTCGAGGAACCCCGTCATGAGCGCGCGCGGCGCCGGCGCCGCAGCCTCCACGGAGTAGCCCGCGGCACGGGCGGCGGGCGGCAGCGCGTCGACGAGCTGATCAAGCCGCTCGCGGTCCGCGTGGTCGTCGAGGAGCGGGACCCAGCGCACGCGCAGCCCGCCGCCGACCTCCGCCAGCGCGGGGCGGAGGCGCTGACGGACGAGGAGACCGAGGGCGAAGCGCGCGGCGGCGACCCAGTAGCGGAGGTCGGGACCGAGCTCGATCCCGGGCGTGTCGTCGTCGGGACCCGGCAGCCCACCGAGGAGAGGCAGCACGTCGGCCGGCCTGAGCGCCAGCGTGCTGACCGTCCAGGCACGGAGCGTCACCGGCGCGGCGTCGTCCGTCTCCCAGAGCCAGGGGCGAGACGGGAGCGGCCGGTCGGACGCCGAGGGGAGGCGCACGACGACGGCGGCGTCGAGCGCGCGGACGGCTCCGCCGAGTTCGACCAGGGCACGCCGGAGCTCAGTCGGCGCCACGGCGACCGGGTGTCGCGGCGCGGGCCCGGCAACTGCCTCCGGCGCCGGCCGCCCCCGGCCGCCTCGCGTCCCCTCACCCCAGACGATGAAGGCATCCGCGGCATCCGGCGAGCCCGGCAGCCATCCTCCGTGAAGCACGACCATCGATCGCTCCGGCGGTTGAAACGGATTCCGCGGCAGATCGCCCGCACATCCCCGGCCACGCCCTGGCGGAGCCCGGGACAGCGGCGAGTATCGACTGAGCGGTTCGTTATCGTCAATTTCCGGGAGTCGACGTCGCCGGGGTGCAGTAGACTGCCGGAAACTCAGTCACGGATCGGGAGGACGGACATGCCGAGGGTCAGCCGGGCCGAGGTCGACGCCGCGGTCGCGGAGCTCGAGGCGGCGACGCTGGCGAGAGACGCCGATCGCGTGACTGCCCCGCTGGAGCGGCTCTGGTCGTCACGGACGCAGGCCGCCAACGCCATCGTCGAGCGCGTCGCGGGCGGCCGGTCCCAGGCAGCGGGGATGCTGATGGAGATCCTGGGAACGCTGGCCGGCGAGCGTGGGCCGGCCCTGCTGCGGAAGATCGCGCGCAGCCCGGACGCGCCGGACATCGTCCGCTTCGGCGCGCAGCGCCGGGCGGGCTGGGCGGAGTACGGCGAGACGAGCCGGCGACGGACGTTCCTGAAGACGCTTGGCGACCCGGAGGGCACGCTGATCGCGGCGCTCGGGGAGGCAACCAACCAGGGACTGACCCAGCCCATGATCGGTCAGGAGGTGGTGCGCTACGTCCCGGCCATGAGCCGCGAGCAGCGCCGCGGCCTCGTCGAGCGCGCGAGCCGGGAGCGCGGCGCGCAGGCGACCCCGCTCCTCCACGCGCTGCTACAGCTCGACGACCGGGAGACGCAGCGGCTCGCGGTCGCGGCGCTCGACCGCCTGGGTAGCCTGGCATCGGCCGGGCCGCTCGAGCGGCTGGCCTCGACGACGATGAACCGGGAACTGAGCGAGGCCGCGCGGACCGCCGCGCGAGTATGCCGTGAGCGCGGCGCCGACGACCTGGTGCTCGACCTCGCGCCGCCGATCGCGCGCGCCTACCTGAGCACCATCGACGGCTCCGGCGGCCGGATGATCGTGTTCGCGCGGGCGATCGCGCCCGACGTGTTCATGCTCCTCAACCTGCTCCACGTCGACACCTGGGGCCTCAAAGGCGTCATCGGCGCGGTACCCCTGCCGATGTCGGTCCTGGACGAGATGGTGGAGAATATCGAGGAAACGACGATGGCGCTGGTCCAGGTCGACCCAGCCGCGGCCCGTGGCGCGCTGGCGCAGGCGCTCGAGGACAGCGCCGCCACGCACTTCCCGATCCCACTGGAGTTCGAAGTCTGGGAGCCATTCCTGCACGATCGCTGGCCGCCGACGTCGGACGAGCCGGTAGTGATCCCGGAGCTCGATGACGACCCCTATGCCGGGCGCTCCGACCTCCTCCTCCGCGGCGCGGATCTGCTGGGCAACCCGCTCTTTGAGTCGTGGGCGCTCGATCCGTTCAGGCTCCAGCTGACGCTGGAGGCCCTCCCGCCCCCGCGCCGCGGTGTGCTCGGTCAGCGGGAGTACGCCGCCATAGTGAAGGGCACGCTCGACGCCGAGCAGCGGGCGCTCTGGCGCCGGCGGCTGCGCCGCCAGGCCTGGCTGGCGGACGAGACGGACGACGCCCGGGCGCGGGACCTGGCGCTGGCCGTGGCCGCATCCCTCGACCGCGCCACCCCGGCGGACCTGAGTACACAGGTCTTCTGGCAGGTGATGGTGCAGCGGGGGCTGGTGAGCCTGGCCGCGGGGCTGTCTCCCGCCTTCTAATTCCAGGTGGCGTTCAGGCGGATGGCATGTCCGATCGGAGCCGGCTTCGACTGGATCGCACTGAACCCCCGCGCTCACAGCCCAGGCCGGCTGAGTTCTGGAGAATCCTTTCGGGAAATGCTGTCACGCTCGTCTGATTGGCTGAATGGTCGTGGCCGTCGCCTGCTCGTCGACCGGGTTCGCCGGCCGACTGTCACGTCTTCACTCGCGACGCCGAACGCACGGCCACCCTTGCTCCCCGGCGCGAAAGCGACCACACTTGCCGACGCCACAGCGCGGGCCGTGTTGAGCCTGACCCACCTCGTGCCCAAGGCGTCGCGGTAGAGGCAGGTCACCGGCGACCGAGGCGCGTCGTGTGGACCAGGCTGGCCGCGTTGAAGAGGGGCATCGTCGTCCGTCCATACGACCTGGGGAGAAGGTCCGCTCCCCGCGTCACTGGACGGCGGCGGCCCGAAGTTCGATCGGCCCGCGGTCGATTGGCAGGTCTACCGCGGGTGGACCCAGGAGTCCGGCGGGAGTAAGGGGAGACCATGACCACAATCGAGAACCGGCCGCACACCGCACTCCTCGTCGTCGACGTGCAGAACGGCGTCGTCGCGGCGGCTCACCAGCGCGACACGGTGGTCGCGAACGTCGGCAGCCTGGTCGAGAAGGCGCGGCGGGAACGGGTCCCCGTGGTCTGGGTCCAGCACACCGACGAGCAGCTGGCGAGGGGGAGCGACGACTGGCGGATCGTCCCCGAACTGTTACCGGGTGCCGCCGAGCCGCTCGTCGAGAAGAACTACGGCGACTCCTTCGAGGACACCACTCTCGAGAGCGTGCTGTCGGGCCTCGGAGTGGGGCGCCTCTTGGTGGTCGGGGCCGAGACCGACGCGTGCATCCGCTCGACGCTCCATGGCGCGCTGGCTCGGGGGTACGACGCGACGCTCGTCCGCGACGCCCACACCACCAACGACCAGACGGCCTGGGGAGCGCCACCGCCCGAGCAGGTCATCGCGCACACGAACCTGTACTGGACCTACCAGACGGCGCCGGGGCGGACGGCCGGGACGGTCGAGACCAAGGACGTCGACTTCGGCGGCAGGCCCTGAAGCCGGTGCGACGCGGACGGGAACGCCTCGGGACGGCAGGGGTGCAGGTCGTCGGGCCTCGGTGAGCGATGCCTGCGGGGCGGGACGATGAGGGCCGCGTCGCCCTCGACCGGTTGCATCCCGAATTCTCACGGTGCCGCGGTGTCACCGCCAGGCGGATGCGCGGGCTGGGAAACTACCTCTACGCTGGGACTGCCATAGACAGTTCATCGATGTATACTGCTCATATGGTTAAGCGAACGATGCAGGAGGCGACCTTTCTGATCCTCACGGCGCTGGCCGCGGGCAGCCAGCACGGCTACGGAATCATCGCCGACGTCACGCGGATCTCGGACGGACGGGTGCGGTTGCGCGCCGGGACGCTCTATGCGGCCCTGGACCGTCTGCGCCTCGACGGGTTGATCAGCGTGGACCGGGAGGAGATCGTGGAGCACCGCCTGCGCCGGTACTACCGGCTCACCTCGGAGGGCAGCCGGCAGTTGGCAACGGAGGCAGCTCGGTTCCGGTCCAACGCGGCGATCGCCTTCGCCCGGCTCGGTCTCCCGGGGGAGGGGACCAGATGACCGACACCACCGACCTGGAGCGCGAGTACCGCCGCTGGCTGAGGTGGTATCCCCAGTCGTTCCGGCGTGAGCACGAGGCGGAGCTCCTGGGCGTGCTCATGGCGGGCGCCCGCGAGGGCCAGCGCCGGCCGGAGCTGATGGAGTGTCTTGACCTGCTGCGCAGCGCGTTGCTGATGCGTCTCCGTCCACGCGTGCCTCGCTCGAACCGATCCGTCGTCACCGCGGTCAAGCTGCTGTACCTGGGCGCGGTAGTCGAGCTTGCGGCCGCGGTCACGATCGTGGCCACCACCGGCGACGTCAGGTCAGCCATCGTCGCAAGGAATCCGGGTCTCACCGCGGGCCAGTGGCACGCCGTCGTCGCCGGCCAACTCGAGCCGACCGTCGTCGCGGCCGGTCTCGCGGTGGGCTTCTGGCTGTGGATGGCCTGGTCGATTGGACGCGGACGTCGTTGGACGCGGATCGCCTTTGTGCCCTTCTTCGGCCTGAATACGTGGAGCCTGCTCAATGGGCTGGCGGGGGGTTCGGCGGTGTACGCCCGGCCGGACCTGGCCATCGGGATGCTCCTCTGGCTCGTCGAACTGGCGGCCGTCACCCTCATCTTCCCCGTGAAGGTGGCCGTCTCTCCGTCGGGCGCCAGGCGCATCACCTTCGGGGGCTGACGGCGGGGGACTCTCACCGCCGGTCTCGTTGCGCAACCCGCGGGCGTGGCGCGGGTTCGTGCGGCCGGAGGTGGCGGGGTCGTGAGCGAGGGGGACGAGGTGATCGTGTCTGCTGCTGAGAGCAGCGCCCCCGCCCTCTCGGCCGAGCGCCTCTCGAAGCGCTTCGGCGACCGCATGGCCTTCGACGACGTCTCCTTTGCGGTAGGACACGGCGAGGTGTTCGGGTTTCTCGGCCCTAACGGCGCCGGCAAGACGACCATCGTGCGGACGCTCGGCACCCTCATTGCACCGACCGCGGGCGCGGCCACGGTCGCGGGTATCCCGCTCACGCCAGAGAACGGCGTGGCGATCCGTCGGCGGATCGCGATCATGCCCGAGTCGCCGGGTCTCTATCTCCGCCTGAGCGTGACCGAGAACCTCGAGTGTTTCGCCGACCTCTACGAAGTGCCCGACGCGACCGCGCGCATCGACCGCGCCCTGCGGGCGGTCAACCTGCTCGACCGGGCCCACGATACCTGCGGCAGCCTGTCGAAAGGTTTCCGCCAGCGGGTCGCGCTGGCGCGGGCGTTGATCAGCGACCCGCAGGTGCTGTTCCTCGACGAGCCGACCGCCGGCCTGGATCCGGCCGCCACCAGGGACGTCCACGAGTTGATCGACGGCCTCCGCCGGCGCGGCGTGACCGTCTTTCTCACCACCCACCGCCTGGAGGAGGCCGAGCGCCTGTGCGACCGCGTCGCGATCTTGAACACGACGCTGCGCGCGATCGGGCGGCCCAGCGAGCTGCGCGAGCAGCTGTTCGCCCGGACGCTCGAAGTCAGGACCCGCGCCGTGCTCCCGGAGCCGGGTGCTGTCTTTGCCGGCCTGCCGGCCGTCGAGGGCTGGCTCCAGGACGGCCCCGCGACCTACGTCCTCACCGTGGCAGACCCGACGGTCGCGGCCCCGGCGGTGACCCGGGCGCTGGTGGCGGCGGGTGCCGACGTGCTGTCGATCGCCGAGGCGAGGCACTCGCTCCAGGACGTCTACCTCGAGCTGGTAGACGAGGACCGTGGGGTGGGTCGATGATGAGCCTCAGCAGAAGGCGGGTAGGGGCCATCCTTCGCAAGGAACTGCGCGAATACCGGCGCAGCCGCAGCATCGTGCCGACGATGGGCGCGGTCCCGTTGCTCTTCGTCCTCGTCCCGTTGATCGAGTCGACGACGCAAACCGCGAGTACGCTTCGGCAGTATCCGTTGCTGCTCTACCTGCTCGGCGTCCCGGCGATCGTACCGGTGGTGCTCGCCGGGTACGCGGTAGCCGGTGAGCGCCAGCAGGGCACGCTCGAGCCGGTGCTGACGACCCCCATTCGCAGCCAGGAGCTCGTGCTGGCCAAGACGTTGGCAGCCCTGGTTCCCTCCCTGGCGATCTCCTACGCGTGGTACGGCGTGGTCGCTGCCGGCGTCGCACTCCTCGCACGTCCGGGGGTGCCGTCGGCGCTGCTCCGAGCTCCGGAAGTTGTCGCCCTCCTCCTCTTCACGCCGCTGCTCGCCAGCTGGTCGATCTGGATCGGCATCGCCATCTCCAGCCGGCTGAACGACGCCCGCGCCGCGCAGCAGCTCGGCAGCCTCGCCAGTCTCCCCACGATCGCGGTGACGATCCTCATCGTCGCCGACGTCATCCCGGCCACGCTCGTCCTCGCCCTCGTCCTCGCCGTCGTCCTGCTGCTCCTGGACGGGCTCGGCTGGCGGATCATGACCGCGATGTTCGACCGCGAACGGCTCGTGACGGGGACATCGTCGTGACGGCGCGGTCGTCGTCCGGCGTGGCGCGCCGCGGACGCCGAGGCCACGGCGGATGCACCCAGGCACGACGTCTGGAGGAATGAAGGATGGAGCCGGAATCGCTCGCTTCCCAGCACTCCGCCGCGTCCGTGCCCGCCGTCGAGAGGCCGGCTACCGCACTGCTGGTGGCGCTCGCCGGGGTGTCGTTCGTCGCCCACATGCTCGTCGCCGGCAACTACGGGTACTTCCGCGACGAGCTGTACTACCTCGCCGACGGCCGGCACCTCCAGGCCGGCTACGTCGATCAGCCGCTGCTGATGGGCTGGCTCGCCGCGCTCCTGCGCGTCACTGCCGGCGACAGCCTGGTGGCGATCCACGTGACCCCGGCGCTGGCCGCCGCCCTGATCGTCCTCGCGACCGGCCTGCTGGCGCGCGAGCTGGGTGGCGGCCGGATAGCGCAGCTCGTGGCCGGCGTGGCCGCCCTGTTCACCCTGGCCTTCATGGCCACCGGCTCGCTCTTCTCCATGGACGTGCTCGACCAGCTCTGGTGGGCGCTGGCCGGCCTCATCCTGGCGCGCCTGCTGCGCCGCGATGCGCCTCGCCTGTGGCTGCTCGTCGGGCTGGTCGCCGGGGTCGCGCTGCTGACCAAGCTGACCGTGCTCTTCTTCGGCCTCGCGCTGGTACTGGGGCTGCTCGTCACGCCCGAGCGTCGCTCCCTGCGCACGCCGTGGCCGTGGCTCGGGGGCGGCCTCGCCGTGCTGGGCCTACTGCCCTACCTCATCTGGAACGCCGTCAACGGCTGGCCCACGGTGGAGTTCTGGCGGCACTACGGCGGCGTCGGCACCAGCCTGGCGGGCTTCCTGGCCACGCAGGTCGGCCTGTTGAACCCGCTCGTCCTGCCGCTCGCCGTGGCCGGCCTGGTTTTCTACTTCCGCCCGTCGGGCGCGCGCTACCGCCTGCTGGGCTGGACGTTCGTCTTCGCCTTGCTGGTGCTCGCCGCGCTGCGTACCAAGCCGTACTTCCTGGCTCCCGCCTACCCCATCCTCTTCGCGGGCGGGGCCGTGGCGTTCGAGCGGTTTCAGCCGCGGCGGTGGCTCGGCTGGATCCGGCCCGCCTACGTCGCCCTGATCGTCCTCACCGGAGTCCTGCTGGCACCGGACGTCATGCCGATCCTGTCACCGGCCACGACCGCGCGCGTCTACGGGACCCTGCAGCAACCGCTCGCCGATCGCCTGGGCTGGCAGAGCCTCACCGACACCGTGGAGCAGGTCTATGCCGCGCTGCCGCCCGCGGAGCGCGCCCAGGCCTGCGTGGTGACCAGCAACTACGGGGAGGCCGGCGCGCTCCAGCAGCTGGCCGCGCCCGGCCGCCTGCCGCCGGTCATCAGCGGCCACAACAACTACTCACTGTGGGGACCGGGCACATGCACCGGGGAGGTGCTGATCACCGTCGGCTTCGATCCGAACACGGCCGAGATGCAGGGCGCGCGAACCATCTACACCCACGTCACGCTGGCCGCCACCGATCGGTGCCAATACTGCGTGGCCTACGAACAGACGCTGCCGATCTACGTCCTGTCCGGCGCGACGAGCCCGATCTTCCCGGGGCTGTGGTCGTCGCTCAAGCACTACGACTGAGCGCGACGGCCGTCCGGGCACGTCACGGACTCGCCATCGCCGCTGCCGCGTCGACCGCACGGCGATCCTGCTCGGTCAAGACCACCGGACATCACGCCAGCGCCGGCACGACCAGCCCGTCAGCAGGACGTCATGCTCCTGGCGTGGGGTGCGACGTTGCCGCGGGCGGTAGACTTCGAGAGCGCCGGCGCGGTCGTGTCCGGCGCCTCCCGCACGGTTTGCACCTCGGAGGTCACCGTCACGATGTCCCGCACGCTCCGCAGGCCCCGCATCCTGGTCGCGCTCTCGGGCGGCGTCGACAGCGCCGTGGCCGCCCTCACCCTCCAGCTCCAGGGCTGGGATCCGGTGGGCGTCCACCTGCGCCTGTTCGACGGCGACCCGGAATCGGTAATCGAAGGAGTCTGCTGCGGCGACCAGGCGGCCTCGGACGCCCGCCGGGTGGCCGCGCACCTCGGCATCCCGTTCTACGTGCGTGACCTGCGCGAGGCGTTCAGCCGCGAGGTGGCCGCGACGACGATCGCCGCCTACGCCCGCGCCGAGACGCCGAACCCCTGCCTGGCCTGCAACCACCGTGTGCGCATCCCGGCGCTGCTGCGCCTGGCCGAGAGCCTGAACGTCCCGACGGTGGCGACTGGACACTACGTCCGCAAGCTGCGGCTGGGCGAGCGCTGGTACCTGGCCGAGGGGCAGGATCTCCGGCGCGACCAGTCGTACGCGCTCTACCGCCTCAGCGCCGACGATCTTGCGCGGCTGGAGTTTCCGCTGGGCAGCCTGGACAAGGAGACGGTGCGCGCCCGCGCCCGGGCGGTCGGGCTGCCGGTGGCGGAGAAGCCCGCCTCGGTGGACCTCTGCTTCGCCAAGACGGCGGGCGGCGTCGGGAAACTGGTGGCCGCGGCGCGGCCGGAGACGGGCCAGCCGGGGCCGCTTGTCGACGAGGGCGGGCGGGTCGTCGGCACGCACCCGGGCATTGCCTTCGTCACAGTCGGGCAGCGGAGCGGGCTCCACTGGACGCGGACGACGCCGGAGCGGCGCTACGTGGCGGGGATCGATCTCGAGAGCGGGACGGTCGCCGTGGCGACGCGGGAGCGGATCGCGACCCGAGCCGTGACGCTACGGGACCCCCGCTGGCACGGCGAGCCACCGCGGCGGGCGCAGGCGCGCATCCGCTACCAGGGTCCGCGACTGGACGTCGAGTGGGATGGGGAGCGGGTGCGCTTCCTCGAGCCGGGTCCGCCGCTGGCGCCAGGGCAGGCGGTGGTGCTCTACGCGGGGCCGCGCGTGCTGGGCGGAGGGACGGCGGTCGGGGTCGAGCGAGGGTGAGGCGGGGCGCCGCCGACGTGCGGCGCCCCGCGCGGTCACGACTGGGTCTGCTGGCCGGTCAGACCCTCGTCCTGGGCCGACTTCTGGGCGGCTTGCTGTGCCGCCTGTCCGGCATCCTGGGCCACGTGCTGGACCTTCTCCATCGTGTCCTGCGCCATCGACTGCGCGCGGTCGACCACCGTGTCCCGGGCCTCGCCCATGAACTGGTTCTCCTGCGGCGTGGACGGGATGGCCATGCCGACGGCCGCGCCGAGGCCGAGCGCCACCGCGCCGATGGCCAGCGGGTTCTCGTGGAGCAGCCGGTCGAACTGCCAGCGCAGCTGATCCATCGACTGCGATGCCTGGTCGCCCCACTGGCCCATCTGGTCCTGCACCTGGCCGACCATCTGCCCGGCCTGATCCTGCACCTGGTCGACCATCTGGCCGGCCTGGTCCTGCGCCTGCGCGGCCATGTCGCCGACGCGATCCTGGACGTTGCTCACCGTCTCGCCGACGCCGCCCGACTGCGGCGAGGTGCCATACTGCCGGCCGTACCCCGCGTCGTAGCCTCGCCCGGAGGTCTGGCCGTAGTTGCCGTAGTTCGGCCCGTACTCGCGGTAGGTCGCGCGCGGCGGGGCGGACCGGTAGCCCTGCCAGGAGTCGCCGTCCATCGTGGCGGTCTGGCGGTGGGTCCAGAGCCAGCCGATGCCGAAGGCTGCCAGGGCCGCCGGGACCGGGTTCTGGCGAATCGTGTCCCAGATGCTCGAGCCCGTCTGCCGGGCCGTGTCCGTCGCGTCGTTGACCACCTGCTCCGCCCTTCCGATCGTCGCCTCGCGCACCCTCTCCGTGGCCTGCGTGACCAGCGTCTCGGGGCTCAAGCGATCCTGAATCGCATCGATGGTCTCGCTCATGGCCGAGCGGGTCTGCTCGATGTCATCCCGGATCTCGTCCGGGTCCTCCTGGTCGAGCGGCTCGGCCACGGGTGCCGGCTCGATCGGCGTGCCGATGGTCAGGTTCTCCGGTCGCCCGTAGCGACCGGTCAGATCTGCTCTTTCATCCATTCACGGTCCTCCTTGAGCGTCTCGACGGTCTGCTCGGGCACCGGGTTGGTGTGCTTGAGCGCCTCCCGGCCCTTGTCCACGAGCACGTATCCGACGACGCCGACGACGATAGCGACGATCAGGGCCGCCAGCCACCAGGCGATGACCTTGGCCAGCAGGATGACGATGGCGGCCAGCAAGACCAGGAAGGCGGCGTAGAGCACGGCGCCGCCGGCCGCGATCATGCCGGCACCCTTACCGGCGCGGGAGGCCTTCTGGCTCAGCTCGGCCTTGGCCAGCGCGACCTCCTGCCGCACCAGCACGCTCGTCTGTCGCGACAGTTCGGTGAAGAGCTCGCCGAGCGAGCGGTTGTCTCCGCCTTGCATGCCCTGCTGCATCCCTACACCCCCGTGCGCGGTGTCTCGCCGGTGCCGGACCCGGCACCGTACTCCCCGGTGCCGCGGGTGTCACGGCTCCTGCCGTAGCCCGACGCGCCGCCGCTCGTGTCATAGCCGCGGCCGCCGTAGCGCGTCCCACGCGTGCCCGCATCCTCGATGCTGCCGGCGCCGGCGACTCGACCGGTCTCGTAGCCCTCGGTGTCCGGGGTCCAGCCGGCGGTCCCGTAACCGCGGCTGCCGGTGCCGGAGCCGGTCGTGCGGACTCCGGTGCCGCGGGTGGGCGGCGTGCCGTAGCGGCCGGGCGCGTAGCCGGCGCGGCCGTAGTACATCGGCGGCTGGTAGTTCCCGCGGCCACCGCCGTAGTTGCCGCTCATCCCGTCGGGGGACGGGCCGGAACTCTTGAGGAAGCGGGCGCCGATGAAGCCCAGCACGAAGGCGCCGCCGAGGAAGAGCACCGGCTGGCGGCGGGCGACACCCTGCACGTCGTCGATGAGCCGGCCAACGTCCTGCTGACGGAGGTAGCCGGCCACGTCATTGAGCCGGCCGGCGGCCAGGTCGGCGACGCCCGCGACCTGCTCCTGGTTGTCCTTGCGCAACTGCTGGCTCACCTGCTTCATGGCGTGAGCCACGCTCCCGACCGTATCGGCGGCCCGGTCGAGCTGGGTGTTCGCCTGGGTCGTGGCCATGTCCTGGGCCCGGTCGGCGATCAGACCGGCCGTCTGCTGGACCTGGTCGGCCACCGGGGCGGCCGTCTGCCGCCTGACCTGATCCCCGGTGCCACCCGAGCGCCCGCCGGTCGGCATGCTGCCGGAGCGGACCCCCGTAGTCGAGCCGTACTCGGTGTTTCCGTAACCGCCGCGCGACGTGGCGCCGGTGGGCTCGTCGTTGCTCACAGAGGGCTCGCGGTTGTCCATTGCTGGCTGTCCTTTCCGGACTCACGATGTCGCGCCCGCGCCGGGTCGCGCACGCCGGGCGCTGGTCGGATATGGCTCGACGGGCGCCCATCGAGCATGCCCGGGCCTATGCAGGAGGCGTGCCAGTCGGATGCGGAGCGTCGGGTTCGATCAGGCGGCGGGCGAGTCCGACTCCGGAGCCGGGGGCCGCCCGTCCGATGGCGCCGCGTCACCGCGCGTGCGCGGGTCGAAGCGCCGCTCGAGGACGGCGTTCAGCTCGGCCCCGACCAGGAAGGCGAGGCCGCTGAGGTAGAAGAAGAGGAGCAACACGATCACCGTGCCGAGCGGACCGTAGAGCCGCTCCGGCTGCGAGACGCGCAGGTAGAGCCGCAAGCCGACGACGACCAGCAGCCAGAGCGCGGTGGCGGCGGCAGAGCCCGGCGAGGTCCAGCGGAAGGTGGTACGCACGTCCGGCCCGAGGTGGTAGAGGACGGCCAGCAGCAGCATGATCCCGGTGAGCGCCAGCGGGCCGCGCAGCACGTCGAGGAGCAACGACAGCGCCGCATGGCCGCCGACGTTCGCTCCGGCCCATGCCACGAGTCCCTGCCCGGTCACGAACAGCACGCACGCACCGCCCGCGAGCAGCGTGACCAGCAGCGTGAGTCCGACGCCGACCAGACGCTTGTGAACGGTGGAGCGGTGGTCCTGGACGTCGAAGGCCCGGTTGAAGGCCTTCATCAGGGTGAGCACGCCGTTGGAGCCGGACCAGGCGGCGACGAGCCCGGAGAGGAGGGCGGTCGCCGCGGCGGCCCCGCCGCTCGCCCGGCCGGCGCCGCTGCGCACGGCCCCGGCGAGGAGCGCGCGAGTGTCCGGCGGCGCGCTCCGGTTGATGGCAGCTTCGAGCTGACCGGCCACCTGTAGCGACGTGCCGTGGCTAAAGACTCCGACGGCGGTCACGACAAAGATGATCGTCGGCGGGATGGCGAAGAGCGTATAGTACGCGATCTCCGCGGCCAGGCCGAGCGCGTCGTCGCTCCGGAGCTGCGCGACGGTCTCGCGAGCCATCGTGCCAAGCGGCGCCCGCGCGGCGCGCGAGACACCGTCGCGAACGGTTGCCGGGACATCCACGTCGCACTCCTTCGCCGCACAGCCAGCTGTCGCCGCGTGGTGAAGTGCAACCCCGGTGCCAGGATGTTCCGGCGCGGACCGGCCGCCCGCGCTGCGGGCAGGCCGGTCGGGTCAGCGCGCGGCAGCCACGCCCGCGCTGACCGCCTCGAAGGCCTGCTCGAAGTCCGCGATGATGTCGCGCGCGTTCTCGCAGCCGACGGAGACGCGGACGAGCTCGTCCCGGTGCGGCCAGACGAGGGTCGAGACGTCGCCCAGGCTGACGGCGTGGTCGCACAGGCGCAGCGCGTTGGCGAAGCGGTTGCCGGCCGGGGCGCCGCCCGCCATGCGGAAGGAGAGCATGCCCCCATAGCGCCCGTCGAGCAGGCGGCGGGCGACGTCGTATCCGGGATGGCTCTCGAGCCCCGCGTACTTGACGAGCGTGACCTCCGGCTGGCGCTCGAGGAAGCGAGCCAGCTGCATGGCGTTGTCGCAGTGGCGCTCCATGCGCAGCTCCAGCGTCTTGATGCCGCGCAGCAGGAGCCACGAGTTGAACGGGCTGATGCAGGAGCCGAGGAGCTGGACCTGGCGCAGCACGCGGTCGATCAGTGCCCTGTCTCCGGCAATGACCCCGGCCAGCGCGTCGCCGTGGCCGCTGATGTACTTGGTCGCCGAGTGCAGCGACAGGTGCGCGCCGTGCTCGAGCGGCCGGAAGAGGTAGGGACTGGTGAAGGTGTTGTCGACGATCAGGATCACGCCGCGCTCGCGGGCGATCGTCGCCAGCGCCGGGATGTCCGCGACCTTGATGCCGGGGTTGGAGAGGAACTCGGTGTAGAGGACGCGCGTGTTCGGCCGGATCGCGGCGCGCACGGCATCGAGGTCGCTGATGTCGACCCGGCTGACGTCGATGTTATGGGCGCCGGCCTCCTCGGACATCCAGGTCTCGGCCCAGGCGTAGATGTCGTCCGAGGCGACCACGTGGTCGCCGGCGCGCAGCAGCGCGTAGAGGGCCGCCGCGATGACCGCCATGCCCGAGGCGCCGGCCACGGCGGCCTCGGCCCCCTCGAGGTCGGCCAACTTCTTCTCGAAGGCGGCGGTCGTCGGGTTGCCGCCGCGGGTGTAGACCCAGCCCTCGACCTCGCCGGACAGCACCGCCGCCTTGTCCTCGAGCGAGTGGAAGGCATAGGTGGAGGTCTGGTAGATCGGGGTGTTGTGGGCGCGGGTCACCGGGTCGGGCCGCTCGCCGGCGTGGATAGCGCGCGTCGAGAAGCCGTGCCGGCCGTCGGGCTGATCCATGGCTGCTCCTCCTCGGTCTGGATGCCGGGCGTCGTCAGAGCCGGCGCCGGGGCCATTGTCCCACAGGCCCGTGCCGGCGCATCAGCCGGCGTCCGCGCCGGCAGGCCGGTGCCACTCGCCAGAGCGGCCGCCGCGCTTCTCCTCGAGCCGGACCTCGCCGATGACCATGCCCCGGTCGACCGCCTTGACCATGTCGTAGATGGTCAGCGCGGCCGCGCTGACGGCGGTCAGCGCCTCCATCTCGACCCCGGTCTTGCCCCGGGTCTCGACCCGCGCCTCGATCTCCACGACCGAGCGCGCGGCGTCGGGGTGGAAGTCGACGGCGATGGCCGTCAGCAGCAGCGGGTGGCACATCGGAATGATCTCGTGGGTCTTCTTGGCCGCCATGATCGCCGCCACCTGCGCCACGGCCAGGACGTCGCCCTTGGCGGCGCGCCCCTCGACGATGAGCCGCAGCGTCTCCGGGGTCATGCGCACCTCGCCGTGGGCGATGGCCACGCGGTGCGTCTCGTCCTTCTCGCCGACGTCGACCATGCGGGCACGGCCGCGCTCGTCGAAGTGGGTCAGGTCGCTCATCGATCTCTCCCTGCTGGATGGCCGGCCGCGGCCAGGCGGCCCGGCACCTGGTCGACCGGGCCGCGGCGGCCGCTGTTGGTGACGATGACGCCGAGCAGGATGGTCAGGCCGCCGGCGAGCAGGTAGACCGTGATCCGCTCGCCGAGGACCAGCCAGGCGCCCAGCGCGCCGAAGACCGGCACGAGGTAGACGTAGACGGCGATCTGGGTGGGGGTCAGCACGCGCAGGCCCCGATACCAGAGGGTGTAGCCGAGGACCAGCGCGAAGAGCACCATCGTCGTGGTGGCCAGCCACTGCGACGGGCCGAAGGCCGCCACCTCCGCCGGCAGGCGGTGGTTGAAGAGCAGCAGCGGCAGCAATGGGATCGTGCCGAGCAGCGTGATCAGGCCGGCGAAGCGGGTCGGATCGTAGCGGGTCAGCAGCGGCTTGCTCAACACGGTGTAGAACGCCCAGGCGATCGGGCCGCCGAGGGTGATCAGGATACCGAGCGCGTTGCGAGCGCTGAAGTGCGCCTGCGGCCCGCCGTAGAGGAGCACGATGGCGAAGCCGACGACGGCCAGCGCGATGCCCGAGAGTTTGCGGCGAGTCAGCGGCTCGCCGGCGAAGACCCGCGAGACGACGACGGTGAAGATCGGATTGCCGCTGGCGATGAGGGTGCCGACCGCGGCCGGGATCAGCCGCGCGCCAAAGGCCACCGACGTCGTGTTGATCGTCACGCCGAGGACGGCCATCAGCAGCACCCTGCGCCGGTCGGCCGGGGCGACGCGGGGGAAGCCACGACGGGAGACGAGCAGGAAGCCGGCGAAGCACAGGCTGGCGGCGATCAGACGCAGGAGCAGGACGTCCGCCGAGCCCATCGAGCGCAGCAGGTACTTGATCGAGACGAAGTTCGAGCCCCAGGACAGGGCGACGAAGAGGAGCGAGAGGTGCACCAGGGCGAGCGAGCGCGCGCTCGGCGCGCCGCCGCGTCCCGCCGCCGCGACCCCCTGCTGGTCGGGCCGGACCGAGCCGGCCTCGACCGTCGCGCCGGTGCTCGTCGACACCGTTCCCACCCGTCCCCGACCGTCGCCGGCCGAACAGCGTCGCGGGATCCGACCGCCGGCCGGATCCCGCCGCATGGCAGCGCAAGGATAGCAGCGTGGCTAGCGCGAGGCCGTGGCCGCCGACCGGTGCTGCGCGAAGAGCCAGTTAAAGAACGCCGGGCTGGCTGTGGGCTCGCCGTCGATGGCGTAGGGGTAGATCCAGGAGACGTGCCCGATACCCGGGTACTCGGTGTACTGAGGGTTACCACCCGCCTGGCGGATGGCCGCGATCATCTCCCGCGAGCCGGAGACCGGCACGATCGGGTCATTCGACCCGGCAAAGGCCCAGATTGGAAGGTGGACCAGCTTGCTCGCCTGGGAGGGGTCACCCGCGCCGCAGATGGGCGCGGCGGCGGCGAAGTAGCTGGGCCAACGCTCGATCGCGTCCCAGGTCCCGTAGCCGCCCAGCGACAGACCGGTGATGTAGAGGCGGTTCGCGTCGATCGAGGCGTACTGCCGGCGCAGGGTGTCGACGATCGCCTTGGCCATGTACAGCGAGTCGGTCGGATTGGCCGCCTGCGTGAAGGAGCCCTGATGGGGGTTGACGTCGACCCAGCGGTTCGGGAAGAGCAGTTGCGGCACGACGATGAAGCTCGGCCAGCGCTGCTGCACCTGCGGGCTGTAGGGCTCGGGCGCGCCGGGACCCCAGACCGCGGCGTAGCCGGCGTCGACGAGCTTGGCGCGATTCTCCGCGGCCGTCTTCTCGGCACTGGCCCGCTCGCCACCGCCGTGCAGCAGCAGCACCAGCGGGTACTTCTGGTCCGGGCTGTAGTTGGCCGGCAGGAAGAGGTAGAAGGTCAGGCTGGCTCCGGCGCCGTCCTGGTAGGCGCAGCTCCGGTACTGGCCGGGCACGACCGCCTCGCAGGTGATGCCGGCGACGTCGGTGGCCAGCTGGGTCGGGAAGGTCACGGGCGTCTCCTGTACGAGCGCGGGGTCGTGGCTCACCGGGAGGTTACTGTTCGTGGAGGCCGGCGCCGCCTGAGCGAGCGCGTCGTGCGTGAGGGACGCGCGATGGGCGGCCTGTGACACGCGGCTCGGAAGCGGTCCGCACGCCGCAACCATCGCCGCCAGCAGAATCAAGCCGACGGCAGCGAGCGATCGACGGGTTCTGTTCCGCACCTTTGGCCCTCACTCAGGCAACGAAGCACGACCAACCGCGGGGCGACGGCAGCGATGCCGGGTCGCGCGACCGGCATCGTGACAGGGACTACCGTCAAAACGGATGTCCACGTTGCCGGATTCGTGTCTTAGCGCGAAGTCGAGACGCCCCGTGTCACGACGTCACCGGATGACTTGACATGACATGATTGTGGCCTTTCGACCACGTTCCATGCAAGGGCAGTTCTCGGCAATTTGCGGACGAGTGGCGCGCGGCGGGCGGCCCTGGGATTGACTATTCACCCGCGCCGGCCGCGGCGCACAGCGTCGCCCTCAGGTCAGTCCGCCAGATAGGCGCGGAACCAGCCCAGCATCCGGGTGTAGCAGTCGATGCGGTGCTCGCGCCGGCGGAAGCCATGCCCCTCGCCCGGGTACACCACGTACTCGTGCGGCAGCCCGTTGGCGCGCATTGCCTCGGCGACCTGCTCCGACTCCTCGGGCGGCACCCGTGGGTCCCGGTCGCCGTGCATGATCAGGAGCGGCGTCCGGATGCGGTCGAGGCTGTGGTAGGTCGACGCCCGCTCCATCAGTTCGGGCATCTCCTCGGGGTAGCGCCCCCAGTAGTCGCGCGCCACGAACACCCGCCCGACCCGGTCGCAGTAGCGATGCGCCGTCACCTTGTTCGTGTTGCCGTACATGTCGACCGCCGCGTCGAACAGCTCCGGCGCCGCGACGATCCCGTGGAGCGTCAGGTAGCCGCCGTAGCTGCCGCCGTAGAGCCCGACCTTGCCGACGAACGGCTGGCTCCGCAGCCACTCACCCGCCGCCACCGCGTCCCGCGTCTGCCCCCCGCCCCAGTCGCCGTAGGAGAGTCCGGCGAAATCCCGCCCGTAGCCGCTCGAACCCCGGTACTCGACCGCCAGCACCACGAAGCCCTGCCGCGCCAGCCACTGCTCGACCGCGTGCCAGCCGTTGCCGTAGGCGTTGGTGCCTCCGCCGTGCACCTGGACCAGGCCGGGATAGCGCCGGCCCTGGTCGAAGCCGGGCGGCAGGTAGAGGTAGCCGTCGCAGTAGAGGCCGTCGAACGAGCGGTAGGGCACCCGGCGCGGCACGGCCAGCGGTGGATCGATCGCGCCCGCGCAGTCGGTCAACCGTCGCGGCAGCCCGCCCGCCAGCGGAACGGCGAACAGGTCGGGCGGGCTCGTCTGGGTCGCCAGCACGTAGGCCAGCCAGCGGCCGTCGGGCGAGACGGCGAAGTCGGTCACGCTCCCCTCGAGGTTCGTGACCGCCGTGCGTGGCTGGCCGTCGACCGGGACCGCGGTCACGTTCTTGTCGCCGTCCCGCAGCGAAAGCGCGTAGATACCCGACCCGTCGGGCGCCCACTCAACCCCCGCGCCCTCCAGACGCCAGGAGTGGCCACCGGCCGGCGTCAGCCGCGCCGCCACGCCCGGCGCGAAGGGCACGAGCCAGATATCGGCGTCGTCTCCGTACCAGTGCTCCAGGGCGGTGTTGGCCACCACGGCGAGCGACTGCCCGTCCGGTGACCAGACCGGGTCGGTATTGACCATGAGGCCGGTCGTCAACTGCCGGTGGCGGGCACCGTCGGCGCTGACGACCCAGACGTCGTCGTTGTTGCGCTCACCCGAGCGCGACGAGACGTAGGCGATCCAGTTGCCGTCGGGCGACCAGCGCGGGGTCCAGCGCGGCTCGTCGAGGGGGTTGGTCCGCTCGGTCAGCCGGCGCGCCTCACCGCCGTCGACGTCGACGACCCAGACGTCGAGGCTGCCCGCCTGCCCGCCGACGAAGGCCAGCCGGGTTCCGTCC
>DATKRJ010000381.1:0-19228 GCA_035532355.1 Thermomicrobiaceae bacterium
AGCCGCCTCGATCACGATGGCCAGCCGGAGCACCCGGCCGTCGCCGAGCCACGCGATCACCCGCCCGGCGACCAGGCTGCCCAGGACCCCACCGACCCCGTAGGTCGCGATGAAGACGCCGTAGGTCGCGGCGTGGAGGCCCAGCCGCTCCTCGGCGTAGAGCACCGTGATCGCGTTCTGTGCCACGACGGTTATGTCGAGGATGCCGAGCGTCAGGGCGAGCGTGCGCAGCAGCCGGTGCCGCCACAGCCAGCGGACCCCCTCCACGATCTCCGTCCCCAGGTTGCTCGCCGTGGTCTCCGCCCGCGCGACCCGGAAGCTCCCCGACAGCGTCAGCAGCAGCAGGCCCGAGGCGGCCAGGCCGGCGGCGCCGAGGAAGAACGGCAGCGCGACGGCCGCGGCGAAGAGGACGCCGCCCAGCGGCCGGGCGATGAACTGGTCGGTCACGGTCAGCGTCCCGGCCAGCCGCGCGTTGGCCCGCGGCAGCTGCTCCGGCGCGACCACGGCGGGCAGAACGGCCACGGCGGAGGTGTCGAAGAGGGTCTCCCCGGTGGCCCAGCAGGAAGAAAGTCGCGTAGAGCAGCGAGAGCCGCGTCTGGCCCTGCAGCACGGCGAGTCCGAGGAGGCCGAGGAGGGCGGCGCTGCCGAGGGCCACCGCGACCATGCCCCGCCGCCGGTCGATGCGGTCGACCAGGGCTCCGCTGGGGAGCCCGAACAGGAGCCACGGCAGGCGCTGGGCGAAGGCCAGCCCGGCGACCAGGGTCGGGTCGCGCGTGAGCGCGGCCGCCAGCAGCGGCGCGGCGACGAAGGTGATGCCGTCGCTCAGGCCGGAGGCCGCGCTCGCCGCCCAGAGCCGGGTGAACTGCGAGCCGAGGCGTCCCTCCGTCGCTCCGGTCGCGCCCTTTCGTCCCTTCCCCAAGCGCTACTCGACGCGCAGCAGGGCGAACAGGTGGCCGAGGTCGGGCTGCCGCTCCAGGTCGAGCACAACGCCCGCGATCCGATCGGCCACGCCCGGATTCACCCTGTCACCGGCCAGCCGGTGGAACTTCGCCACGATCTCGTCGTCGCCCATCGGGTTCTCCGGTGTCCCGCGCGCCCAGTCCACCCGCTGCTCGTGCACCCGGCCGTCCCGGCCCGTCACCGCCAGGTGCGTCACGTAGCGCTCGGGGTAGAGGGGATCGAGTTCGTCGTCGTGGACGAACCGGGTGGCGTCGGCCAGACGGCGGATCGCCGGCTCGGCCGACCGGTCGACGATGACGTCGGCAAAGTCGACCACGCCGCGCGTGGCCGCCAGCGGCAGGATGTACTGCGCGCGGTGGGAGCGTAACGGGTTGCCGTCGATCATCGGCGCGCCGGTGCGCGGAAAGCGGACGACGATCGCGGTGAGGTCGTCGGCGCCGAGGCCGGTGTCCGCCCGGATGTCGAGCAGCGCGTCGACGGCCGGGTGCAGGAAGGCGCAGCAGGCGTGGCGCTTGAAGATGAGGTCCGCGACGGCGAAGGCCTCGCCGAAGCCGTCGAGCAGCCGGATCGGGTTGCCCGCTCCGTCGAGCGACCAGGCGTGGAAGACGTTGTACTTGGCCGCCGGATCGAACACGCCGCGCGGCGCGCCGAAGCCGGTCGCGGCCAGACGCGCGGCGGTCACGCCGTTGCGGGCGGCCAGGCCGGGGTTGAGCGGCCGCGACTCCTCGGTCTCGTCGCTGGCCCAGGCCAGCAGCCCGCAGGCTTCGGTCGCGGCCAGCCCGAGGGCCCGCTCGAGGCCATCCGCATCTAGACCGAGCAGGGTTCCCGCAGCCACCGCCGCGCCGAACGCGCCGCCGATAGCTGTCGGGTGGAGGCCGCGCGCATACAGGTCGTTGGGGCCGATCGCCAGCGCCACGCGGCAGGCCACGTCGATGCCCAGCACGACGGCGGCGAGAAATCCGGCCCCGTCGGTCGGGTTGGTCGCGGCGGCGCTGAGCGCGGCAGGCACGACCGAGGCGGCGGCGTGGACGATGGCCGCCCCGTGGTGCGTCTCGATGTCGAGTGCGTAGGCCAGGTACCCGTTCATCAGGGCGGCATCGATGGGCGTCGTCGCGAGCCGCGTCCCGACCACGGGGCACGGCCCCGTCCCCTGCGCCCGGATGAGCTGCTCCAACCGCCGCGTGCCGGGAAACAGCGGCCGCGACGCGGAGAGCATCGCCCCCAGGGTGTCGAGCATCACCAGCCTGGACCGCGCGCACACCCCCTCCGGGATCGCGGCGACATCCCACGCGGCGCAGACCTCCGCGAAGCGCGTGGTCAGCGATTGGGTAGTGTTGCCGGAGTTCAGTCTGCCCTGCATCTCCGCGTCCCCCCGTCCATGGCGATCGTGACGGCGCGCCCGCCCGCGGGTGAGCCAGCCGAGCCGGTCAGAAGACGAGCCGCTCCGTGTGTTCGGCCGGCGCGGCAAAGCGCTCGATCGTGACGGTCGCCGGGTCGATCCCGCTCGGCTGTCCGCTGAGGATCCACTCGGCCATGACCCGCCCCACCGCGGGGGCGTGCATGAAGCCGTGGCCGGAGAACCCGGCGGCGCACCAGAACCCCGCCGCGTCCCCCACCGGGCCCAGGATCGGGTGCTCGTCCGGCGTCATGTCGCGCAGGCCGCACCAGCCGGAGAGGCTGCGCGCATCCTGCAGGAGCGGCACCCGGCGCACGGCGGCGGCCACCACCGACTCGAAGCGCGACCAGTCGAGCGTGGCGTCGTAGCCCGGCTGGCGGTCGCGGTCGCCCCCACCGAGGACGACACTCCCGGTCTCGCGGTGCACGTAGACGCCGGTCTCCAGGTCGACCGTGAACGGGAAGTCGTCCGCCAGGCCCGGCACGGGCGTGACGGTGAAGACCTGGCGCGGCTGGGCGCGAATCGGCAACTCGACTCCCGCCAGCTCGCCGACGAGCGGTGCCCAGGGACCGGCGGCGTTGATCACGAGCGGGGTTACCACCCGGCCACGGTCGGTGTCGACGACCGCGATCCGGCCGTCCGCGGCAGCGATGTCCGTCACCGCGACGCCCTCGACGACCGTGACCCCGAGCTCGCGGGCACGACGCAGGAACCCGTAGGCCGCGTCCGAGGGCGAGCCCGAACCATCGAGCGCACAGAAGCTCGCCCCGACCAGCCCGGCGACGTCGATCACCGGGTAGCGTCCGCGCACCTCGTCCGGCGTGAGCAGCTCGGTCGGCACGCCGAGCCGTTGCTGCAGCGAGACGTCGCGCCGGATCGCCGCGAACTGCCGCGGGTCCGAAATCAGGAAGAGGTAGCCCGCCTGGCGGAAGAGAAACGGTGCCCCGGTGCGACGCTCGAAGTCCGCGAAGAACTCGACCGACTCGATCGACAGCCGCACGGCGGTCTCGGTCCCGAACTGGTGTCGGATCCCGCCGGTCGCCTTGGACGTGGCGCCGGAGGCGACGGTCTCCCGCTCCAGCACGACGATCCCGGTCGCGCCTTGCTCGGCCAGGTGGAACGCGATCGAGAGGCCGATGACGCCGGCCCCGACGATGACGATCTCGGCCGACGGCGGCATCATGGCGTCTACCTCGTGCATGCCGTCCTCCCTGTCGTTGCCCTCCCGGTGCGCGGCGGGCGAGTGACGTCAGCCGTCGCCGCCCGCAGGTGACGGCCTGCCATCGCGGCTCCCCGTCGGGACGTCGTTCTCGATCCCCCTTGGATGATCCCCCGCCGTCACTCTCTGGTTGAGCCGCGCTCAGCTCAGCAGCAGGACCGCGTAGCAGGCCAGCCAGTGCTCGAGTGTGTAGTCGCCGCCGACGACGTGCGGCAGCGAGGCCGCGGCGTGCCGTGCCCCGGCATCCAGCATGACCCCCACCCGGGCGTCGCCCGCCGGTAAACGCTCCGCCAGCCGCCGCCAGCACCAGGCCCGGCTCAGGTTCAGCCCGTGCAGGTGTCCACTGTGCCCGTCCGTCGGGTCCGCGACCGTCACCGGGGTGAAGAGCGACCGGGGCTCACCGGCCGCGATGTCCGGCAGGAAACGATCGAGCCAGCCGGTGAAGGCCTGCGGCTCCATGAGTCGGCTCATCAACTCCGCCTCGACCAGCGCGGGCGAGAGGAAGTCGCCACCCGAGGGCTCCCACGCCGCCGGGTAGCCGGCATCCTCGCCGAACCAGCGCCGCGCCGCGTCGACGATGGCCTCCAGCAGCGCGCGGTCGCCCGACGCTGCCCGGTCTCGCGCGTAGGGCAGCGCCAGGGAGAGGCCGAAGGCGCTGTTATAGTGGGCGCCGTAGCGCACCGGGTAGGTAAGACGCGGCAGCCAGGCCTGGAGCCGACCGGCAAACAGCGTCGCCAGCGGGTCGAGCGCGGCGTCCCAGCGACGCGCGTCGGGGTCGTCCCAGCCGCGCAGCTCGTGGACCAGCATGAGTAGCCAGCCCCAACCGTACGGGCGCTCGACGGTGTGCTGGGCCGGCTCGCTGAAGTAGGCGACCTCGCCCGCGATGGCCTCGCCCGTGAGGTGCTCCTCGAGGGCCGCCCGGATCTCGGCCCGCGGCAGCAGGTCGGGCAGCAGCCGGAGCAATCGCGCCAGAACCCAGTGCATCTCGACGCAGGAGTGCCAGTCGAAGCTGCCATAGAAGGCCGGGTGGAGTCGGCGCGGCGCGGGCGGGACCCCGGCGCCGGTCGACACGTAGACCACGTAGCTCGGGTGCTCGCGGCGGATGTTGTCGAGCGCCACCCGCGCGTAGGCGGGCGCGCGGTCGTGGAGCAGCTCCGCGCGTTCGTGGACCGAGATCATCAGCGTCTCCCTCTACCGGCGCGACCGCCGCCGGGCGCGCGCTCCGCCCGGTCACTCGGACGCTACCCGAGTTGAACGACGCTGACAACCACGTCCAGACGCCGCACGTCGTCGACGTCAGCCCGAGACGAGCGCCTCCCAGTCGAACTCCTCCGGGATGCCGTCCGCTGCGTCCCGCGCGGTCAGCGCTCTCAAGCGCCGGCCACGCGCGCTCCGGCTCACGCCGGCCGTGATCGCCACGACTTGCTCGAGGCACGCGACGACCTGCGGGTCGAACCGCGTGCCGCTCTCCCGCTCGACGATGGCCAGGGCCTCGTCCTCGGTGAAGGCATACCGGTAGGGGCGGTCGCTCGTCAGGGCGGCGAAGGCGTCGGCTACGGCCAGCACGCGCGCACCGAGCGGGATCGCCGTGCCCGCCAGGCCATCCGGGTAGCCGCTCCCGCCCCAGTGCTCGTGGTGGGCCCGAACGAGAGGCACCGCCGCTCGCAGCGCCGGGATGCGCCGGAGGATGTCGGCTCCGACCGCGGGGTGGGTCCGCACGATCGCCCACTCCTCGGCCGTCAGCGCGCCCGGCTTCTGGAGGATCGCGTCGGGGACCGCCACCTTGCCGAGGTCGTGCACGCGGGCGACGAGGGCCAGCAGCCGCGCCTCCGCGGCGTGCAGGCCGCAGGCCAGCGCCAGATCGAGCACCAGGCCGGGTACCCGCTCCGCGTGGGCCGCCCGCTGCGGGTCGCGCGCCGCGATCGTCGCCGCCAGCGCCTCGACCGTCCCGGCCAGCGCCAGCGCGTCGCGCGGCTCCTCGGCACTGTCGAGGAGCCCGGCCACTGCCGGATCCCCCACCGCCCGCACCTGGTTGCGGCCGAGCTTCTTGGCCGTGTAGAGCGCCTGGTCGGCCAGGGTGATCAAGCGGTCGACCTCCCCGCCCTCCGGATGGAACCGGTTCACGCCGATCGAGCAGGTCAGGTGCAGCCCACCGCTGGCCATGAACCGGTGCTGGGCGACGGCGTGGCGCACCCGCTCGGCGGCGGCCAGCGCACCGGACGTCCCGATCTCCGGCAGGATGGCGAGGAACTCCTCGCCGCCCCAGCGCCCTACCGTGTCGACCTCCCGCAGCGCGGCACGCAGCACGCCGCCGACCTCGGCGAGCACGGCATCCCCGGTCGCGTGCCCGTAGCCGTCGTTGATCGCCTTGAAGTGGTCGAGGTCGACGAAGAGGATGGCAAAGGACCGCCCATAGCGAGCCGCGCGGTCTCGCTCGCGTTCGAGCTCCAGCACCAGGGCCCGGTGGTTCGGCAGCTCGGTGACCGGATCGGTCGTAGCCAGGACCTCGAGCTGGGCATTGGCGCTGCCGAGCTCCCGGTTCGACACCTCCAGCAGCCGCGCGGAGGCGGTCGCCGTCTCCTGCAGACGCTGGTTCTCCAGAATCGCCAGGACCTGCCGGGCGATCACCGCCAGGATCAGGAGCATGGTGCCGATCGCCAGGCCGCGGTCGAGCGGCCCCGGGGCGGGCGTGGTGAAGCGCGAGTGGATGATCAGCAGGAGCATGGGCGGCAGGGTGGCGTACGGGAGCAGGGTTCGCCAGCGCCGCGCCGCCGTCGCCGGGACCTCGGTCCAGCCATGGCGCTCCGTCAGCGCCCGGAAGGGCGCCTGGATGCCGAGCACCACGAGCAGATTGCCGAGGGGCCAGCCGATATCCAGCAGGCCACCGACGCGGTACCCCGCCTGCAGCGACCGGGAGTAGAAGACGCTGTCGGTCACGACGATCACGCCGAGCGCGATGGCGAGAAGGCCAATCTCCCCACGCAAGCTCCGGTCATGCGCGTGTGCCAGCAGCGCGAGGACGCCGCCGACCAGCATGAGGTCGCCGAGGGGATAGGCGGCGCCGACGGCCCGGGCGAGGAGGCCGATGTCGCTCCGCAGCAGCGCCGGGCCGATCAGGAAGTACCAGCTGGCGGTTCCGGCGGCCACCATCACAATCAGGCTGTCGAAAATGACGCGCGTGCGGCCCGGTGCCCCGTTACGAGCGACCGGGAGGTAGAGCACGCCGAGCAGGAGGCAGGGATAGGCGAGCAGGCAGCAGAGATCGGCCCAGGAGGGGAATGGGGCCGGGCGGTGGCGGTCGAACTCGTACCAGGCCCAGACCAGCTGACCGGCGGTGCTGGCGACGATGCCGAGCACCAGCCAGAGCTGCGCCCGGCGTGCCGGCCGGTGCGTCCTCCAGAGACTCGGCAGGGGGCGCAGCGCTATCGGCAGCACGAGCAGCGGCGCGGTGATCTCCGCCAGATGGGGGGCCTGAGCGGCGCGGGTCGATCCGTAGTGGAGGAAGGCAAGCCAGAGGCCGAAGCTGAGCGCAAAGCCAACCATGACCAGCACTGACACACGCATCGATCGGGGTATCGGGGCAATGGAACGCATCACGCTCGGTATCCCTCACGACGTCCGGATCCGTGGCAACTAGCCTACGGCGGCGGCGCGGCGGCGACCATGAGCGGATGGTCCTGATCGGTGGGGTGGCACTGTCCAGAGCGGCCGTCGCTGGCACGGCAGGTCGCGCGCGTCGACGGTGGCCTCGATCGGGAGAACCGGGCGCGACGAATCGCGCCCCTGCACGTCAAACTGGCACCTCAGCCTGTTGGGGTGGGCTTTTCAAGCCCACCCCACGGCGTCGGCGCCGCGCCTGCACGGCCCGGACGTCCCTCGATACCCTCGCCGACCGCCTCAGCCCAGGTACCGGTCGAACCACCCCAGCGTGCGGGCCAGGAAGTCCTCGCGGTACGGCAGCGGTCCCGCGCTGGCGAAGCCGTGCCCCACCCCCGGATAGCGCACGAACTCCACCTCGCAGCCGGCCTTCTTCAGCGCGACGAAGAGCTCCTCCGCCTGGCTGGTCGGGCAGCGCAGATCGCTCTCGCCGCTGACCAGCAGCGTGGGCGTGGTGGCCCGGTGCGCGTAGGTGATGGGCGAGTGGTCGCGGTACCAGTCGGGCTGCTCGTGCGGCCGCGCGCCGTACTGCGTCGTGTCGTAGTGCCAGCCGATGTCGCTGGTGCCGAACTGCGAGGCGAGGTCCACCGACGGCGCGCCGCAGACGCAGGCCTTGAAGCGGGTCGTCTGGCCGAGCATCCAGGACGTCATGAACCCGCCGTAGCTGTAGCCGTAGATGCCGATCCGCTCGGCGTCCACGTAGGGCCGGGCCGCGACCTCGTCCACCACCGCCATCAGATCCAGGTAGTCCTCGCCGCCCCGGTCGCCGAGCACCTGGACGGTGAACTCCCGGCCGTAGGAGGTCGAGCCGCGCGGGTTCGGCAGCACGACCAGGTAGCCGTGGTTCGCCAGCAGTTGCTGGTTGGCCAGGAAGCGGTAGCCGTAGAAGCTGTTCGGCCCGCCGTGGATCATCAGCACCAGCGGGTAGCGCCGCGTCGCGTCGAAGTCGGCCGGCTTGAGCAGCCACGACTCGATGGTGAAGCCGCCCCGCTCGATCTCGAAGCGCTCCCAGCCCGCCGGGCCCGCCCCGGCGACCAGCTCGTCGTTGTAGTGGGTCACGACCGACGTGCTGGCCTCCCGCAGGTCGTGGACCGAGATCTCCCCGACCGACGCAAAGCTGGCGTAGGCCTGCGCCACGTAGCGCCCGGCCGCGTCCACGCTGATCCCGATGGTGGTGGCGTCCTCGCTGGACCGGCGCTCCAGTTGACCGCTCTCGACGTCGAGCACGTAGAGGCCGTGTCGCGCGTGCTCGACCGCGTTGATCAGGACCCGCCGCTCGTCGAGCCAGACCATGGCCGTGTCGTTGATCCCCTCGGCCGGCAGCACCGCGAGGTCCTCGGTCAGGCGGCGGATCTCGCGCCGCGCCACGTCGTAGAGGTAGAGGTCGGGCTGGTAGGTGTGCCCCGGGTCGCCGGTGAGGACGAGCCGCTCCCCCGAGGGCGACCAGGCGGCGGTGAGGTGCGCGCCGTTGATGTCGCCGACCTGGCTGATCTCACCCGAGGCCACGTCGATGATGGCGATGACGCGCGTCCAGCCGTCGGACGTCTGCCGGCGCACCGCCAGCGCGCGGCCGTCCGGCGACCAGACCGGCTGGTTGTGGTCGACCGGCTCGCCGGTCAGGCGGCGGCGCTCGCCCGAGGCGACGTCGACCGTCCAGACCTGCGTGCGCGCGTCGCCGAGGTAGCCGCGCCCGTCGAACTTGTAGTCGAGCCGTCGGGTCACCTTCACCCGCGCCGGCTCGCCCTCCTTCGGCGGCTCCTCGTTCGGGTTCTCCGGGTCGAACGCCGTCGTGTAGGCGATCGTCGTGCCGTCGGGCGACCAGGCCAGGTCGCCGATCGCCTGGTTGTGGCTGGTGAGGTGGCGCGCCTCGCCGGGCTGGTCGGCCGGCAGGACGAAGATGCCCTGCTTGGCGGGGGCCGCGACCCGGTCCGAGACGAAGGCGATCTGCCGGCCGTCGGGCGACCAGCGCGCGCCGCCGTTCTGCTGGCCGCTCGCGGTGATCTGCTGCGCGTTCCCGCCGTCGCGGTCGCACAGCCAGAGCTGGCCGGACGTTTTCCTGGTCGCGCGGTCGGCCCGGGAGAGGGTGTAGACGATGCGCGCGCCGTCCGGGCTGATCTGCGGCTCGACAGGCGTCTGGACGTCGTAGACGAGCGCCGTGGGGTCGATCTGCATGCGCTGACGGCTCATGCCGGGCATCCTCCTGTCACCCGTCGCCGCCGACCGCCGACGCCGGGTATGCGGACGAACCGTGTCCACCGTGGGGCGTCGCGACGCGCGGCCGGCGGCACCCGCGTTTCCACAAGATCCGTCGATCATAGCACGGGTGAGCGGCACGCCGGCCGGTGCGGCGCGCTAGTCCGCGGGGTAGGCGGCGCGGCGGGCCATGGCGTGGACGACCTCCCGGCAGGTCCGGCTGTCGTCGAGCGCGCGATGGGTGGTGGCGGACGGGGGCACGCCCAAGCGCTCGGCGGCGACGCCCAGCCTCTGCCAGCGGGAGCCGCCCCAGGACGCCTCCTGCTCGCTGGCGAACTCCGCGTAGCGGCGCATGGCGCAGTGCCACTCCGCCTCGAGGTCCGGCAGGGCGTGGGAGCGCGACGACTGGCGGAGCATGCGTACGTCGAAGGGCGCGTTGTAGACCACCACGCAGGGGAAGCGCCGCAGCACGCCCGCGAGGGCCGGGTAGACCTGGGGCCAGCCGGGGGCGGCGGCGACCATCTGGTCGGTGATGTGGTGGATACGGGTAGCGTCGGCCGGGATGGCGTGCCCGGGGCGGACCAGCGTGTTGACGAGGACCCGCCCGGCGTTGTCGACCACGGCGAGGTCGACGATCTCGGCCGTGCCGTCGAGGCCGGTGGTCTCGGTGTCCAGGTAGACCACGTCGGGTCGCGTCGCCATCGAGATCGCCCAGGCAGCGGCCGTCGGCCGCGTGATCGTCATCGAATGCCCCCATCCCCACCGCGAGCGGCTCGTACACCGCCGGTGACGTGCGTACGTACATGCTACACCGAGACGAAGCGGCGTGTGCGACGGCTCGACGATCGCCCTCGTGGTCAGCGGTTGATGACCGGCGAGCCCGTCCGTCGCTCGCCGACCTAGGCGGCATGCTCGATCAGGACCCGCTCGGCTTTCCCAGACAGATCGAGGGGACGCGCGATGCCGTCGCTGCCGGCGGCCTGCGCCTCGGTGACGATCTCGACGCGGATCTGGCCGCCCCCGGCGAGCGTGCCGACCATGATGGGGTGCAGGCGCTGGTTCGTCTGCTGGCTCCGTCCAGCCGTCCCGGGCGTCCGGTAGTGCTGAAACCGGCGCGGCAGCAGTTCTGCCTCGCCAATGTACACGCCGCGCGCACGCCGGCCACGTCGAGGAACGTGAAGCGGTAGATACCGGGCTCGCGCGGCACCTCGGGGAAGGCCAGCGCCCCGTCGACGAGCGTCACCTGTCCCGCCGTCTGCCACGACCAGTTCAGGGTCATCGTCTCCACCACCATGGCACTCCTTCCGGTCGCGCCTGGGTCGGACGCGATCAATCGTGCCCCTACTGGTCACATTACAGCATTTCTCGCAGCTACTGGCCGGAACTCAGCCCCTTCAGTGGGCTTCGTGCTCCGGCGCGGCGGCTTGAGCCCCGCGCGCCTGCTCCGCGTGCTCCGCGTGCCCGACGCCGACTCGGCGCTCCGCCGTTTCCTCTGCAAGCCGCCCTACCACTCCAGCCCGCCTCAGCCGCCCTGATGTCGTGATCGGCTGCTGCCCGATCGCGCTCCCAGGGCGGCCGGCAACTGCCCCGATCAGTGCGTGAAGCACGTGCCGCGGTGTGATCGGTCGTGGCCGCCCTGCTGTCATCGTGTGCGCCGTGGCGAGGCCCACCTCCGCGTGGTCGGCGCGAACGACAGGTGAGTGGCGACCGGGGAAACCATGGATCCCCGCGCCATCCAATTTGACAGGGCACCTCGCGGCAACCTAGAATCCTCCCGTTCATCATTCGAGGCAATGCCGCGCGCCTACCCTCACAGTCGAGCGCAATCCAGCCTCACGGTCGCGACGTGCGACCGCGTCGAGCGTCGTCCGACGATGCGCGAGAGGGGCCCCGATGCAGGCGTACCGCACATCGTTCTTCGACGGGCTGGACGCGTCCGAGATCGACGAGGCCGTCGCCCACTTCGGCCACCGTGCCTTTCCGGACGGTACCGTCCTGCTCGCGGAGGGGGACGCTCCCGGCGTCATGTACGTGCTGCGCGCCGGGACCGCCGACGTCCTGATCTCCGACCGCCACGGCGCCCAGCACCGCATCAACAGCGTCGGCCCCGGCGACACCCTCGGCGAGATGTCCCTCTTCACCGGCCAGCCGGCCTCCGCCACCGTGCGCACGACCAGCGACGCCGAGCTGCTCATGCTCAACGACAGCGACCTGCAGCGGCTCGCGGCGCTGTTCCCGCGGCTGTACCGCAACCTCGGGGCGATCCTCTCGGAGCGCCTGGCGCGCTCCAATCGCCGCACCCTGCGCGAGGGTGGCGGTCGGGTCACCGCCCTGCTGGACGGCGGCGCGCCTGCCCTGCTCGGCTACGCCCTCGCCTGCAGCCTGGCCTGGCATACCCGCCGGCCGATCCTGCACCTCCTGATCGACAACGGCCGCGCCCGCGCCGACGAACTGGTCGCGCTCGCCCGGGACCTCCCGGAAGACACGCTGCCGGCCCCGCCGCCGGGCGGCGGCGCCCGCGCCGACCTCGTGTGCGTGCCGCCCGCCGGTCGCTATGCCCCGGACGCGCTCGAGCACACCGTGGAGCTGCTGAGCGAGCGCTACGACCAGATCCTGCTGCAGCTGCCGGAGACCGCGCCGCCCCTGAGCGGTCCGGCGCGGAGCCTGCTGCTGGCCGGGCGCGAGGGGCAATCCCGGCCCGTGGAGTCGCCGGGGCGGCCGCGCGTGCTCCGCACACTCCTGGGCTGGGCCGACGGCGGCGACCGGGTCGGTCCCGACGAGGCGGGCGTGCTGCGAGTCGGGCGCCTGACCGCGAGCGACGAGGCGGGGCTGGCGGCGGGCGCGCTCCCGATCGCCACGGCCGCCGGCCGGGCGCTCGGCTGGGTGGCTCGGGACATCGCCGGGCTGAAGGTCGGGCTCGCCTTCGGCGCCGGTAGCGTGCGCGGCTACGCCCACGTCGGGGCGCTGCGCGTGCTCGGCAGCCTCGGCCTCCCGGTGGACACGCTGGCCGGCACCAGCATCGGCGCCGCCGTCGCCGCGGCCTGCGCGCTGGGCTACGACGCCGACGGCATCGCCGGCCTGCTCGACGAGGTGGGCGGCACCGCCTTCCGACTCACCGTGCCGACCAGCTCCGTCCTCTCCAGCGGTGGCGTGCGCGACGGCGTCCGCCGCGTGGTCGGCCAGCGGCGCTTCGAGGACCTGCCGCTGCCGGTCGGCGTGGTCACCGCGGACATCGTCTCCGGCCGGGAGGTGGTGTTCCGCCGGGGGCTCATCTGGCCGGCCGTGCTGGCGAGCATGTCGATCCCGGGGATCTATCCGGCACAGCGCATCGGCAACCGCACCCTGGTCGACGGCGGGGTGCTCAACCCGGTGCCGAGCAACGTCGCCGCCGACCTGGGGGCCGACACGGTCATCGCCATCAAGCTGGGCAACCGCTTCGCCGCGCCGGAACTGGAGGCGGAGTCGGTGGAGGCGTCCGGGCGCGCGCCGTCGGTCATCCAGGCCATCAGCCGCTCGATCGAGATGATGCAGAGCAAGATCGTCACCGACTCCGCGGCCGCCGCCGCGACGATCCAGATCGAGCCGACCTTCACCAGCGTGGGCGGCTGGGGGCTGCGCTCCTTCACCCAGGGGCGCCAGTACATCGCGGTTGGCGAGGAGGCCACCAACGCCGCGCTGCCGCGCATCCGCGCCGCGCTCCCCTGGCTCGCCTCCTGATCGCCATGACCTTCAGGAGGCGAGGCCGACCGGTTCCGTACAGCATAACATCATAGCCGGCCGAAATCGGAGCATTTGACACCCTCCGGGTGCTATGTTAAGCTGCCTGCATCGGGAGTTTCCGGATACAACCAATTGGGGGGGTACCATGACTACGCAGGACGTAGACACCTTCGTTACGACGCTTCGCCACTTCCATGACACGCTTCCGACGACGCAGCAGGGCATGCTGGGGATGATCCTGGAGACCGCGCAGCAGGCGACCACGACCGGAACGACCACCACGACCGGGACGACGACCACGACCACGCCCGACGTCACCGGCTATACGACCACCGATACGACCTGGACGGGCCTGACCCAGTGGCTGACGACGACCACCGGTCCGACGGCAACCGGCACGACCACGACGACCACCACGACGACCTAGCGCCGCCGTAGTCGTCTGCGGAAGCGCGCCGGGGATCCTCCCGGCGCGTTTCGTTGCGCTCTTGTGGGCGTGGTCGCGTATCCCCAGGGCGCGGTCACCGCCGTCGGTGAGGCAAGCGGAGATGGACACGCTCGTCGACATCCTGAGCCAATCGGCCCGGCAGTATGGGGCCCTGCCGGCCGTCCGCTTCCACGGTTCCTCCCCCTGGGAATGGAGCTACGCCGAGCTGTGGGATGCGTCGTTGCGCACCGCGACGTACCTGACCGACCGCGGTGTCGGCCGCGGCGACCGCGTGGTCCTCTGGGGTGCGAACCGCCCGGAGTGGACCGCCGGATTCTTCGGGATCCAGCTCGCCGGCGCGATTGCCGTCCCGCTCGACATGCGCAGCGACATCGGCTTCGTCGAGCGGATCGTCGAGCGCGCCCAGCCGCGCCACCTGCTCCTGGGCAAGGAGCAGGCCCGGCGGCTGACGACCCCGGCCGTCCCGGCGACGATCCTGGACGACCTGCGCGAGGCGCTGGCGCCGCTGGCGCCAGCGAGCCCCGACGCGATCCGGATCGAGCCCACCGACCTGGCCGAGCTGGTCTACACCTCGGGCACGACCGGCAACCCCAAGGGCGTCATGCTGACGCACCGCAACGTGGTGAGCAACACCGCGATGGCGCGCACCGCCATCCAGCCCACCACCCGGCACCGCGCGCTCTCGATCCTCCCCTTGAGCCACATGTTCGAGCAGACCAGCGGCCTGTTCGCCCCGCTGGCCGGCGGCTCGTCCATCACCTACATCGGCAGCCTGCGCCCGGACGTGATCTTCGAGGCGATGGGCCGCTACCAGGTCACCCACATGAGCTGCGTGCCCCAGGTGCTCCAGCTGTTCCGCGACGGCGTGCTGCGCGAGGTGCGCAAGCAGGGCCGCGAGCAGCAGTTCGAGCGCCTGCTGACCATCGCCGGCCGGCTGCCGATCCCCGCCCGCCGGCTCCTTTTCCGCCAGGTGTTGCGGCGGATGGGCGGTTCCTTCGAGTTCTTCGTCTCCGGCGGCGCCTACCTCGACCCCGACCTGGGCCGCTGGTGGGAGCGGATCGGCATCAAGGTCGTCCAGGGCTACGGCATGACCGAGGCCGCGCCCATCGTCGCCACCAACTCCCTCACCGACCGCGGCATCGGCACCGTCGGCCGTGTCCTCCCCGGCGTCCAGATCGTCTTCGAGGAGGACGGCGAGATCCTGGTCCGCGGCGACAACATCAGCCCCGGCTACTGGCAGGACCCGGCGGCGACGGAGGCCGCCTTCAGCGACGGCTGGTACCGGACGGGCGACCTCGGCTACCTCGACGACGCGGGACGCCTGCGGCTGCGCGGCCGCAAGAAGGACGTCATCGTGCTGGCCAACGGCATGAACGTCTACCCCGAGGACGTCGAGCGCGTGCTGGCCGCCGAGCCGGGCGTCAAGGGCGCCGTGGTCATGGGTCAGGGCGCGGGACAGGACGTGGAGGTCCACGCGGTCCTGCTGCTCGACCGGGGCGTCGAGGATGCCGGGCCGATCATCAGGCACGCCAACGTGAATCTCTCCCCGCACCAGCAGATCCGCGGCCACACCGTCTGGCCGGACGACGCGTTCCCGCTCACGCCCACGCTCAAGGTTCGCCGCGCGGAGATCGTCACCCGGCTGCCGGATCTCCAGGCCGCGGCGGCCGCATCCGCCCGGCAACCGGTCCACACGGCCGCGGCGCCTGCCTCGCCGGCTGCGCCGCCCGACAGGAGGAGCTCATGACCGCTCCGGATACGGCCCCCGCGCCGCCGGCCGGCGATCCGTCGGCGCACACGCTCTCGAACGGGCAGCAGGTGGTGCTGCCGCCCCACGACCAGTTCTACGCGCAGTTCGTGGTGCGCAACCGCGGGCTGGTCCCGCCCGAGGAGCAGGACCGGCTGCGCCGGGCGACGATCCTGGTCGCGGGCTGCGGCTCGATCGGTGGCGCCGTCGTCGAGCCGCTGGTGCGCCTGGGTGCCGAGCACCTGATCCTGGCCGAGCCGGGCGACTACGACCTGCACAACCTGAACCGCCAGGCCGTGCGGCTACAGGACCTCGGCCGGAACAAGGCGCTGGTGTTTCAGGAGCGGATGCGCGACATCAACCCCTACGCCGAGATCGCCGTCGACACGCACGGCATCGTGGCCGAGAACGTCGCGTCGCTGGTGGCCCAGGCCACCCTCATCGTCGACGGCGTCGACGTCACGACGAAGCCGCCGCTCTCGTCGAAGTACGCGCTGCACGAGCAGGCCCGGCAGCGCGGGATCCCGGTCATCTCCGGCTACGACATCGCCGGCCTGCAGCTGCTGCGGATCTACGACTACCGGCGTCCGGGCGTCCGGATCCTCGACGGCGCTGTCCGGCCGGACGGCCCGGAGCTGCGCGAGCCGATGGCCTTCCTGCGGCGCGTCATCCCGATCGCCGCCGTGCCGCTCGAGATCATCGACGAGCTCCAGCAACAGCTGCGCGGGGCACGTGACGGCTTCCCCCAGATCGTCTACACTGCCAACCTCTTTGGGGTGGTCGCGTTGCAGGCCATCCTGGACATCCTCAGCGGACGACCGGTGCGCCGGCAGGTGATCGTTGACGTCCCCACGCTGCTGCGCCCGCGCTCGACCCGCCTGCGGGTGATGGCGGCACGCCTCTACGGCCTGTACCACCTGAACAACGACTTTCGCCGCACGCTGCGCAAGGCCCAGGATCCGGAGGAGCTACCGCATGCCGTTGGGGGTCCCTGATGTCCGCGCCGTCGCTCGAGGGGTGGGGGATCACCCGCGGCTAGCGGCCGTCCGGCAGCGCACATCAGCCCGCTTGGTAGGGGCGGGTTTGAAACCCGCCCCTACGCCCTGTGGCCCTGGTGGCATCTCGACCGGGCGGAGGTCGCGCTGATGCCCACGGCCCTGCTCGTCAAGGCCAATGCTCGGACCGACCCCGGCGCGGTCCGCGTCGTCAACGGCGACTCGCTCGCGGTGCGCGAGCCTGCCGGCCCGTTGGATCGCGCCGAGCGCGGGTCGATCTGGGCTATCGCCGACGGGGTCGGCCTGCGGGCGCGCGGCCTCCAGGCCAGCCGCCTCGCGGCGCGCACGGTCGTCGACACCTACTGGACCTCGGCCATCCCGGACCCGGCCACGCGGCTGCGCGCCGCGGTGGAGCACACCAACGCCATCCTCTACGCGCAGACCCGGGGCGATGCCGGCTCGGCCAACGCGGCCGGGGCGACCATCCTTGCCGGGGTCGTGGTCGGCGACCGGGTGATCGTGGCCCACGCCGGGCGCTCGCGCGCCTACTTGCTGCGGACCGGCGAGCTGCGCCAGCTCACACAGGACCACTCCTGGGTCGCCGAGGAGCTGCGCCGGGGCCGCCTCTCCTCAGCCGAGGCGGTCAACCACCCCCGGCGCAACCTGATCACCCGCTGCCTCGGGATCCATGAGACGGTCGACGTCGACGTGGTGCAGCAGGAGCTCGAGGCCGGCGACCTGGTGCTCTTCTGCTCCGACGGACTCTACCGGGACGTCGACGCGGACCGGCTGCGCGAGCTCCTGCGCGCCAACGGCGCGGACGCCGCTCCGGGGTTGATCGAGGAGGCCAGAGCCCGTGGCGGCCAGGACAACGTCACCGCGGTGACCATCGCCGTCGAGGCCGAGGCCCCGCGCGCGGACTCCGTGGTCGATCGGATCGCGCTGCTCAACCGGCTGGGCCGCGAGCTCACCAGCAGCCTCGACCTCGACGCGACGCTCCAGTCCGCCCTCCGTCAGCTGCTGGCGATCAGCGGCGGCGACCACGCGGCGATCCTGCTGCGCGACGAGCACGGCGAACTCGTCACCCGTACCGCTCAGAGCAGCCGCGACTTCGGCCTGCTGCTCCAGCACAGCACGAGCGTGGTCGAGCAGGCGCTGCGCGAGCGGCGGCCCGTCCTGGTACCCAACGCGCTGGAGGACCCGAGCTTCGGCTCGGCTCGCAGCATCGTCAGCCTGTCGCTGCGCTCGATCGTGTGCGTGCCCATGATCGTCAACCAGGACGCGATCGGCGCGCTCTACGTCGACTCGTCACGCCGGTCCGTCACCTTCGAGCCGTTCGATCTCGACCTACTGGTGTCCGTGGCCGCCCAGGTCGCGGCGGCGATCCAGAACGCGACCCTGCACCAGGCCCTGCTCGCCCGCACCGACGAGCTCGAGGCGGCGCGCCGCCGCCAGGACGCGCTGCTCCGCTCGCTCAGCAGCGCGCTCGTCGCGGTCGACGACCGCGGGGTGATCACCGACTGGAACCCCGCCGCCACCGAGGTCTTCGGCGTCCCGGCATCCGCCGCGATCGGGACGCTGCTGGCGCACCTGGCGCCATCGGCGCTGGCGTCGTGGCTCGGCGGGCTGGTGGCGATGGTGCAGATCGGCGCGCCGACGGTGGTCAGCGGGCCCGAATGGACGGGCGCCATCGGCAGCCGGCCGCGAATGGTCCTCGCCGGCCGCGCGGCGCGCATCCGCGACGCGCACGGCGAGGTGGGCGGCGTCGTGCTGATCCTGGACGATCGTACCGACATCGTGCTGATGGAGGAGGCGCGCCGACGCGAGACGGCCGAGCGCGACCGGCTGCGGGAGATCTTCAGCCGCTACGTGGCTCCACCGGTCGTCGAGCAGCTGCTGCGCTCGCCCGACGCCCTCAAGCTGGGCGGGACGCGCAGCGACATTACCGTCCTCTTCGCCGACGTGCGCGGCTTCACCGGCTTCTCCGAGAGCCACCGTCCCGAGGAGGTCGTGGCGCTGCTGAACAGCTACCTCGAGCTGGCGACGTCGGAGATCTTCAAGCAGCTGGGGATGCTGGACAAGTTCCTGGGCGACGGGGTCATGGCGATCTTCGGCGCGCCCCTGACGCTGCCGAACCACGAACTGGCGGCCGTGCGGGCCGCGCTCTCGATGCGCGAACGGATCGCGGAGCTGCGACGCGAGACGGGGACCCGTGCCGGCTTCGGCATCGGGGTCAACTCCGGCTCCGCGATCGTCGGTAACATCGGCACGCCGCAGGTGATGAGCTACACCGCCATCGGCGACGTGGTCAACGTCACGGCCCGTCTCCAGGCCGAGGCGCGCGCGGGCGAGATCCTGATCAGCGAGTCGACCCTGGAGCGCATTCGCGGGCGGGTCGAGGTCGAGGAGCTCGGGCCACTCTACGTCAAGGGTCGCGCCGCGCCGATCGCCACCTACAAGCTCCTGCGTCTGACCGACGAGCCGGCCGCCGTCGGTCCGGCCGCCGGCAATCGGGCGTAGCGGCCCGGGAGCCTCAGCCGCGCCGCGCGTCCCAGATCTGGGTCGCATCCCGCGGCACCTCGAGGCCCTCGCCGAGCCCGCTGGCGGCTGCCTCCACCGCGGTCGAGTCCACGAGATCGTACTGCGTCGCCGACGCCGTCGTCGGCTGCGCCGTGATCACGCCGGATGGCTCGATGCGGCCGTCGGCCGGTGCCCCCAGCTGATCCCGCAGCCGCCGGACGCGCGCGTCCAGCTCGGTGCGCCACTGCTCCTCGATGGTGTCGACCAGGCTGGCGCGGAAGGCCCGCGCGTCGAGGAAGCTGGGCAGCGCCATCCGCGCCAGCTCGTCGATCAGACGGTCCGCATCCAGCCCCCGCGCCAGCCCAATCCTGAC
>DATKRJ010000382.1:0-2207 GCA_035532355.1 Thermomicrobiaceae bacterium
GCGAGGTGGTCGATGAGCACGGCGTCGTCGTGCGGCGCGAGCACCGGCTGGAGCTGCCGGTCGACGGGGACGTCGTGCGCTTCACCACGACGTTCACCAGCCCGGCCTGGGACGGTCCCCGGGTGAGCCACGGCCGGCTGCGCTTCATCGATCGCGACACGCTGGCCACGTTCCTGTCCGATGCGGGCCTCGCGATTGAGGAGCAGTTCGGCGACTGGGACCGTCGGCCGCCGACGGCCGCGAGCCCGGAGATCATCACCATCGCGCGCCGCGCATGAGGGGTGTGATCACCCGGACCGCCCTGGTGACCCGCTCGTGGCCCGCCCTCGTCGGGCGATCCGCCTACCCCCGCGGCGTCAGTCGCTGACGAACGCGAGGCCAGCCGGGACGCGCCGGGCGTAGGCGCGCCACTCCTCCCCGAACTCGGCGAAGAGCGCCCGCTCCTCGCGGCGGGCGCGCACAATGAGGGCCGGGGTCGACCCCAGCAGGATCGCCAGCGTCCAGGTCCGGTAGAGCAGCGTGCCGCCCAGCGCCGCGAGCACGATCCCGAGGTACATCGGATGGCGCACCAGCCTGAAGGGCCCCGTCGTCACCAGCCGCTGGCCGGCGAATAGCTCGGTCTCCACCAGGGCGGAGACGTTGTAGTCCTGGCCCAGCGTCAGCCTTCCCCAGATGGTGAGCCCCACTCCGGCGGTGTAGAGCAGGCTCCCGAGGATCAGCGCGACGACCCTCAGCCGTCGCGCAAGCCGGACCGGGAGCGGCCGGTAGAGCAGGAACATGCCTCCCACCTCGGCAGCCCCCGCCAGTGCGTAGGCCGGCAACGGCCCGCGGCCGACCGTCCGCCCTTTGGGCCGTCTGGCGGCACGCCACACGCCGACCACGACCATGGCGAACAGCACCAGCGCTTCCAGTGCCCCGATGCGCCGCGCCCAGCGCTCCAGCCACGCGACCCTCGCCATCCGTCCCCCCGAGTCCCGAGTCCGCTCCGCGGACGCCGGCCGCGCTATCGCGCGCGGAGATGTGCCAGCAGCCGATCGAGCGGCAGCGCGTTGAGCACGTGCGCCGGTTCGAGCCAGCCGCGCCGCGCCGTCGCCACCGCGTAGCGCGCGTAGTCGAGCTGCACCGCCGCATGCGCGTCGCTGCTGCAGACGAGCCGCGCCCCGGCCCCCTTCGCCCGCCGCGACCAGGTGTCGTCCAGGTCGAGCCGATCCGGCTGGCCGTTGATCTCCAGCGTCACCCCGGACTCTCGACCGCCGCCTGCAGTACTGCCTCCAGGTCGACCTCGTGGGCCGGGCGGCGCAGCAGCAGGCGCCCGGTCGGGTGGCCGAGGATGTCGACGTGGGGGTGGCGCAGCGCCTTGACGATGCGCGCGGTCATCCGCTCCCGCGTCTGGTCGAAGACGCTGTGGATCGAGGCCGTCACCACGTCGAATCCGGCCAGCACCTCGTCGGGGTAGTCCAGATCGCCGTTCGGCAGGATGTCGACCTCGGTCCCGTGGAGTACCCGGAAGGGCGCGAAGCGCTGGTTGAGGCGCTCGACCAGCCGGCGCTGCTCGTGCACCCGCTCGATCGTGAGGCCGCCGGCCACGCCCAGCGACGACGAGTGGTCGGCGAACGCCAGGTAGCGGTAGCCGCGCGCGATGGCCGCCTCGACCATGCGCTCCGGGCTGTCGTGGCCGTCGCTCCAGTCGGTGTGGACGTGGAGGTCGCCCCGCAGGTCGTCGACGTCGACCAGGCGTGGCAGGCGGTGCGCGCGGGCGGCCGCGATCTCGCCGCGGTCCTCGCGCAGCTCCGGCGGGATCCAGTCCATGCCGAGCGCAGCGTAGATCTCGGCCTCGGTGCGGCCGGCGATCCGCGTGCCCTCGCGGTCGAACAGCCCGTACTCGGAGAGCTTCCAACCGTGCTCGTTGGCCAGCGAGCGGAGCGCGATGTTGTGCTCCTTCGACCCGGTGAAGTAGACGAGCGCCGAGCCCCACTCCTCCGGCCGGATCACCCGCAGGTCGATCTGCAGTTCGTCGCGCGTCAGGATCGACGGGCGGGTGGGGCCCGTCGCCAGCACCTCGCGCACGAACGGGAGCGTGGTGAAGGTCGCGACCACCGCCTCCGGCCTGGTGGACGAGGCCAGCACGTCGATGTCGCCGATCGTGTCGCGCATCCGCCGGATGCTCCCGGCCGGGTCGGCCGCCTCGACGGCCGGCACGGCGCGCA
>DATKRJ010000383.1:0-8112 GCA_035532355.1 Thermomicrobiaceae bacterium
CTGGTGGAGGCGAACAACCGGCGCATCCGCGTCTCGCGCGGGCTCCTGCAGGACCTCGGTCGCGAGCCCACGGTGGAGGAGATCGCGGACGCCATGTCGGAGGGCCAGGAGCTCATGGTCACGCCTGCGAAGGTCCGCGAGATCATCAAGGCTTCCCAGCAGACCCTCTCGCTCGAGACGCCGATCGGCGCCGAAGGGGATACGCAGCTGGGCGACCTCATCGAGGACCGTGCGGCGGTGGTCCCGGCGGAGGCCGCGGCGCACCAGCTCCTGAAGGAACAGGTGGCGGCCGTGCTCGACTCGCTCACCGGGCGCGAGCGGCGGGTCCTCCAGCTGCGCTTCGGCCTGGAGGACGGACGGGCGCGCACGCTCGAGGAGATCGGTCAGGAGTTCAACGTGACGCGGGAGCGCATCCGCCAGATCGAGGCCAAGGCGCTCCGCAAGCTGCGCCATCCGAGCCGGTCGCGCAAGCTGCGGGACTACCTGGAGTAGGCCGGCGGCCGATCACAGGCGATACATCTAGGCGACGCGGCACGCCCACGGCGGCGCACCTATGGCACCCCCCCGCGCGATGTCCACCGCGCATCCACCGTGATGGCGGTGTTATCCACTACCGTTCGCCACGGCCCCGGCCTAGCAGCGGTCGTCCGCACGCGTCTCCGACGCGGTGCCTCGGCGGTGGGTTTCGTCGGCCTTGGCGTGGTAGGCGTCCCGACAGGCCGTCACCCGCCGAGACGCGGCCGCATTCGCCGGTGTCCCCGGTCGCTGCTGCGTGAGGTTCCGCTCGGCCTCCCGCCACGCCTCCAGCAGTCTGCTCAACCCGTCAGCCATGGCGCCGACCCCGTCGCAACCGCCCCGCCGTCGATATAGGGTGCCTCCGGCTGGCTGCTACGTTCTCGTTACCAGTATGACCGTGCCTGCGATGTCATTGCAGCGTGTCGATGCACGACCGGCATCACCCTGTCCCGAGCCGAAGCGCGGAGCGAAAGTGCGGAGGGCGATGGTCTCGGCCTGCCCGAACGCCGTTCATGGGGGAGAGGCTACGGGTCCTCGCGCGGCAAACTAGGCAGAACAGACAGGACGCCGCTCGACCCTCAAGTGAGTTCAACGGGTAGCGTCGGGCCTGAAGGCCGGATTGAGGCCGACGACCGCGACCGGAGATGTGAAGCAGGTGCCTGACGACCACACCAACCGCGCCTGACGGGACGATCACGCCAGCCAGACTGACTAGGCCCCGCGCCCTGGGAGATGCCGAACCTGACCCCCGGAGAACGCGTCAACATCCGCCGTTCGGCGATGGCCCTGGAACGACGGCGGAAGGGCCGCATGAACGTCGAGACCATCGAGCGGCTCATGGTCGAGTCGCTCGATCAGGTCCTCCCGACGGCCAGGGTCAAGACCTGGATGCCCGTCATCGTAGAGCGCCTGACCAACGATCGGCTGCGCGCGCTGGTCTGGCTCGAATCGGATCGGACGGACCTCGACCCGAGCGTGCTCTTCCTGTGCGTCCACAACGCCCGCCGGTCGCAGATGGCGGCGGGCTGGATGCGCCAGCTCGCCGGCGCTGAAGGCCGTAGCCGGCGAGCTGGCGCTCCCTCACACACCATGGGTGCATCGTCGCGGTCCCACGCGGGCCCTGGACGAACGGTTCAAGGGCGGGCTCGCGGTCAGGTTAGGATGGGTGATCGATGGATGACCTCGATCGCGCGTTCATCTGTGGCGTCTACGATCGGTGCGGGGGCAGCCTCGATCGTGTGGTGGACGGCGAGGAGGTCGCCCAATCGCTCGGGCTGGATGAGGCGCAAACGACAGAGGTGGTGGCACGTCTGATGCGCACCGGCTTTGTGCGGGACGTGGCCGCCCACATCCGGATCCGGATCACATCGCGGGGTATCGCCCTGGCGGTGCGTGAACCCCTGCCCAGCGTTCCTGCGCCACTGCCCGGGTCCGCCATCCGCTGAGCCCGCCGGCCTCGCCCAGCGGGTCAGACGACCTAGTTGGGGTTGCCCCGGTCTGACGGACATCCAGCATCGGCCGGAAGGGCCGGGAAAGGATGTCCATCATGGACGCCATGGAACAACAGCGACGAGCGCGCCGCGCGTTCACTGACGAGTACAAGGGGGAGGTGGTCGAGCTCTGTCGCGCGAGCGGCAAGTCGATCGCGGCGGTCGCCCGTGACCTCGACCTGAGCGAGACCGCGGTGCGCCGCTGGGTCAGCCAGGCCGAGGTCGACGCGGGCCACCGGGACGGGCTCACGAGCGCCGAGCGCGAGGAGCTCGCCCGCCTGCGCAAGGAGGTGCGGGTGCTGCGCAAGGAGGTGCGGGTGCTGCGCGAGGAGCGCGACATCCTGCGACGGGCGACGGTTTTCTTCGCCAGAGAGACCCGGTGAGCGTGTACCCGTTCATCGCGGCGGAGAAGGTCGCAGCGCGCAACGTCAGCACGGCGTGCGCCCTGTTCGAGGTCTCCCGCTCCGCCTTCAGCGTCTGGCAGCAGCACGTTCCCTCGGCCCGCTCCCTGGCCGACGAGCGGCTCGGGGACGCGATCGTCGAGATCCACCGGACCTCGCGGCGCACCTACGGCGCGCCCCGCATCACCGCGGCCCTGCAGCGGCGGGGGATCAGGGTGGGCCGGAAGCGGGTGGCGCGCCTGATGGCACGCCACGGGCTCGTCGGCCGCGCCAAGCGGCGCTGGACCAAGACGACGATCCCCGACCCGAACGTGCGGGAGCCCGCGATCGACCGCCTGGGCCGGGCCTTCGGCCCCGGCACCTGCGCGCTCGATCGGACCTACGTCGGCGACATCACCTACGTGCGCACCCACGAGGGCTGGCTCTACCTCGCCACTGCGATCGATCTCGCCAGCCGCCGAGTGGTGGGCTTCGCCATGGCCGACCACATGCGCGCCTCGCTCGTCTGCGACGCGCTCAGCATGGCGCTCGAGCAGCGTCACCCGGCGTCCGGGCTCGTGGTTCACACCGATCGCGGCAGCCAATACACCTCGCGGGAGTTCCGCGCGCTCCTGGAAGCCCACGGCGCCCTCCAGTCCCTGTCCCGCCCCCGGCAGTGCTGGGACAATGCGGTGGCGGAGAGCTTCTTCGCGACGCTCAAGGAGGAGCTCGTGCACCGCGCCACGTTCCCCACGCGGGCAGCCGCACGCCGGGCCATCTTCGAGTTCATCGAGGTCTTCTACAACCGCTGCCGGCTGCACTCGACGCTCAACTACCGCACCCCGGCCGAGTACGAGGAGGAGCGCAGGCACCCAGGCAAGGCTCAGGCGGCATAGTCAAGCTGTCCGTCGAACCGGGGCAAGGCCAAGCGAGCGGACGCGGGTGGTGGATCGCTCTGTCGCTCGCGGTCCGTTCGGGCCGCCCGCCGTCTGCCGACGAGGTCCGTGGCCGGCGACAGCAGGCTCCGGCAGGTTGTGGCGGGGCGTGCCGGCCGGTTGCGCCGTCGGCGACCCGAGCTGTATATGTGTGCCATGACCCGTGATGAGCTGCTCCTGACCGCACTCCTCGGTGGCGACGCATCGACGGTCGTCCTCGCCGTGGCCGCCGGACGCTCCGAGCGCGCGGCCCGCTACGGGCTGAGGCACCTCGTCAAGACCGGTCTCGTCTGGAGCCCGGAGCGCGGCCGCTGGCGACTCAGCGAGGCCGGACGGGCCATCGCCGCCACCATCACTCAGCCCCCAGCGGCCCCGGCCGAGACGCTCGCTCCGGACGCGGCGGACTACGCCAGCACTAACCCGCAGGCGGCAGTTACGCACTCGAGCGACGCACAGACGGCATCCGCTGCGGGGGGCGCGTGGAGCGTCCCCGCGTGGCTCTGGGCGCTCGGAGCGATCGTCCTGGGCGCCGTCGCGCTCGTGTCGTTGGTCGCTCGGCCGCCGACCGACGCTGCACCGGAGCCCCCGTCGCCTGCGCCGCTCCCCGGTGGCTGGCCGTACACTGACTGGCAGACCTGGGTCCCGTAGGCGAGAGCGCTTCACGGGGCGCTCCGAAACGGGAGCTGCGCCGCGGCGCATGTTCCGTGCGGCGGAGGCACCTTGCTCGGGCTGCGCCAGAACGGGGTCTCTTCGTGGCTCGCCCGGCCTTCCGCGGTCCTTCTCAGCCGCGCGCTCTTCGCCCGAAGTGCCTCCCTCAGGGTGTGCAGGAGACCACCGACCACACATTCCTCGACAGCGCCCTCATCACGCCACCACGCTGCAAGGAGGAACGGACGGCCACGTGCTTGACACCCTCTCCACACTCGGTGCCATGGATGTGAAACCCGTCAACCTGAGCGACGCGCTCGGATCGTTCGACGATGTCTACAGCCCACGGATCGTGGCCCACCTGAATGACTACGACGTGAAGATCGCCCATACCAAGGGCGAGCACGTCTGGCACGTCCACGCTGAGACCGACGAGTTCTTCCTGGTCCTCGAAGGCCGCTTCGATGTCGCAATGCGCGAGGCCGATGGCACCGAGCACACCGTCGCGCTGCGGAAGGGCGATACGTTCGTCGTGCCCAAGGGCACCGAGCACAGGCCGTCCTCATCGGGTGGGGCGATCCTCATGTTCGAGCCGTCGGGGACCTCGACGACCGGGGACCGCCATGAGGGAGCGATCCCGGACTACGTCGACAGCACCCCGGGCCACGCGTTGACGTGACCCGGCTCTCCGCCGCGTCCTGTCGGCTCGGCCGATGATTGCATGACCCGCAACGCCGATCCGGCGACGGCTGGTCGCAGCGTCCGTCGTAGTGCCCGCAACTTCGCTCGACCATAGGGGATCGAACCAACGTCACCCAGCCTCCGCTTGACCTGGCGAGCACGGGCGGCGTTCGACACAACGTCGCGATGGAGCTGATGGAGCCCTCGGACCCGTCCCGAAAGAGGACCTTCTGGTACGCCGCAGACTGCTCGATGCGGCGATCGCTGCAGTCTCCCGGTCAGGAGCCAACGTTGTGGAGGTGCTCCCGGGCGTGGCCCGCGGCCATATCGCGAAAGCCGAGAGGGGGTCATGCCCGCGGGAGTGATTTGGCGCATCCCAAGAGGCGCTGGAACCCTCAGGGTCTGCTGAGCTGAGCATGCCACGGGCCCAGTCACCCGGGCCCTGCTCAGGCCATCATGCCTACGGCGACTCGGATGCAGGACAACCGTCCTGCTGGTGGAGGATCATCAGGCGTCATGACAGCCGAATCCAAGCAGCTCCTGATCACCGGTGTGAGCTCCGGTCTCGGCCGCGCTTTCGCCCTCGAGGCAGTGCGCGTCGGCCACCGCGTCGTCGGTACGGTCAGGACTCCTGAGGCGGCCGCCGCGTTCGAGGCCGGCGGAGACGAACAGGGCCACGGCGATCCTACTCGATGTCACCGATGAGCAGGCAGTTCTGGCGGCGATCGCACAGGTCGAGCAGAACCAAGGCCCAATCGACGTGCTCATCGCAAGTGCGGGCTACGGGCACGAGGGACTCTTCGAGGAGTCCACGATGGCCGATCTGCGCCGGCAGTTCGAAGTCAACGTCTTCGGGACTGTGGCGGTGATCCGGGCAGTCCTGCCCGGTATGCGTCAGAGGCGGTCCGGCGCCACATCCTCGCCGTGACCTCCATCGGCGGTCTCACGACCTCTCCTAGCCTGTCCTTCTACCACGGCAGCAAGTACGCCATGGAGGGGATCCTCGAGTCGTTGGGCAAGGAGGTGGCGCCCCTGGGCATCTACGTGACCGCCATCGAGCCCGGACCATTCCGGACGGACTGGTCCGGGCGCTCGATGGAGCACAGCTCACGCACCATCCACGACTACGACGAGTTCTATGAGCCCATCCGCGAGGCCCGGGCCCGGTACGACGGCCAGCAACCCGGCGATCCCGAGAAGGCTGGGGCTGCCGTGCTCAGCGTCATCGACGCGGGCGACCCTCCCAGGCATCTGCTGCTCGGTGCCGACGCGATGACGGCTCTGGCGGCGAGTCGAGAGGCGTTCGACCGCGACGCCGCACGCTGGGAATCGGTCACACGCTCGACCGACTTCACCTCCACGTGACCTCGGGTAGACCGGCCCGTCCCGTTACCGCGATGACCGAGCCGCCTAGCTCCACAAGATCCAGGGCCGAATCATCTCGCAGCGCTTCAGTCGCCGGGGTCCGGGTCGCCCGGATCGTGCCCTCGCTCGACCGGGTCCCGTGCAGCCAGCTCCTCCAGGTCGAGCTGGGCCAGCTCGCGCGCAGCTACGAGTGACGTAGCCCTTCGATGAAGATGCGGATCATGCGTTCGTTGAGGTGCGGATCCTCTCCCCGGACGGGCTGACACATGAGCGCGACGGTGAGCAGGATGTCCCTGGCCGTGACGTCCGCCCGGACGTGGCCGCTGGCTCTCGCCGCCCCGAGGAGTCCGTCGAGGGCCGGTTCGAGGTGTTCCATGAAGTAGCGCGGGAGGTCGTCGAACGCCGGGTCGCCCGAGTGCAGAGCTGTGGCGAGTCCGCGCTTGGTGCCGACGAACTCGGTGAACTGTCCGATCCAGGTGGTGAGGGCTTCCCACGGCGCCTGCTCCGCACTGAGGGCCGTCGCTGCGCGGGCGCACGCGTCGATCTCGTGCTGGAGCACGGCGACGATCAGGTCGGAACGGCGGGGGAAGTGCCGGTAGAGCGTCCCGACGCCGACGCCGGCGAGGTCGGTGATCTCCTTCGCCGGCGCGTCCACGCCCGTGCGAGCGAACACTGACTTTGCGGCCTCGAGCAAGGCGACCACATTGCGTTTCGCGTCAGCGCGCTGGCGGCGCGTCGCGTCTCGGTTCAAGGCTGCCGACTGGATCGCAGCGTCGACATCGGTGGGTCCCATCATTCTCATCTTGCGTAACGGAATGCTCTTCCGTATAGTTCCGGAAGAGCATTCCGGTTGAACAAGGATACGCCACCGGCGAACGCAAGACTGGAGACTCAATGCAGTACCGAACTCTTGGCAGGACCGGCATCAAGGTCACCCCGTACGGACTCGGCGCACTGATGTTCGCCACACAGGTCGGCAACCCGGACCCGGAGGACTCGATCCGGGTTATCCACAAGGCACTCGACTTCGGGATCAACCTCATCGACACCGCAGATGCCTATGGCGACTCGGAGGAGATCGTCGGCAGAGCTCTCAAAGGCCGCCGCGACCAGGTGGTCCTCACAACGAAAGTCAGCCGCCCCATGGGCACCGACCCTAACCAGCAGGGCGCGTCCCGGCGGTGGATCATGACCGCGATCGAGAACTCACTACGCCGCCTCCAGACCGACCACATCGACGTGTACCAGATCCAACGGCCCGATCCCGACACGGACGTCGAAGAGACGCTGTCGGCGATGACGGACCTCGTCCGTAGTGGCAAGGTGCGAGCGATCGGAACGTCGACGATGCCCGCCTCGGACATCGTGGAAGCTCAGTGGGTCGCCGAACGGCGCGGTCTGGAGCGGTTCCGCACCGAGCAACCCCCGTACTCGATCCTCAACCGCGGCATCGAGCGTGAGGTGCTCCCGGTCGCGCAGCGATATGGAATGGGCATCCTGGTGTGGGGCCCGCTCGGGCAGGGCATGCTCACCGGACGAGTTCGCCGGGGGCACGATACCGACGTCATTCGCGCGAGGTTCCACAAGGCGTTCAGCGATGAGCGGCGCCTGGACGCGGTGGAGCGGTTGATCCCGCTCGCCGAAGAGGCGGGACTGTCCATGCCCCACCTCGCGATGGCGTTCGCGATCTCGCACCCGGGTGTCACGAGCGCGCTGCTCGGTGCCCGCACCATGGAGCAGCTCGACGACCTTCTCTCGGGGGTGGATGTCGTCCTTTCCGACGAGGTCCTCGACCGGATCGATGAGATCGTCCCGCCCGGGACCGACATCGGCACGCTCGACCAGGCCTACGTGCCGCCGGCACTGCAGGAGATCGGCCTGCGCCGCCGCCCACTCCAGGAGCGTTCAGCGGCCTGAGCCAGGCGCCGATGGCCGGCCGTGGCCCGGACGACGACGCGGGTACTGGGTCGCTGGCGGTCGGTGTTCGACGCCTCGGACCACAAGGACCAGGATTCGAGTTGAGTCGGCCCGGCGTCGGTTCCTCCCGGTACAGGCCGGGCTACCCCGTCTTACTCGGCGTCGAGGAACGCCGCCACC
>DATKRJ010000384.1:0-12460 GCA_035532355.1 Thermomicrobiaceae bacterium
GGCGGCTATGGTAGTAGCGCTGGGCGGATAGGGGCGTGTACCTCCCACGCTGAACGCTCAGACACCTCCTCTTCCCCACCGGGCCCGTCGGCCCCGTAACGACGGGCCCTCCCCTTTTCCACCTGCATGTGTCGACAGCTACCGTCATCAGCCGGACCGAGACGGCCGATCGACTGCGATCGGGTTCTAACAGCCGCTTCACATTCGGCGGGCTCTGCTGTCGCATGGTTGAGTGGGATCTGGATCTCGCGTACAGGCGGTTGCCGCCTCCGATCAGTGGATCAGCTGGAGGGACTTCGATGGAACAGGTGCTGGATCGGCCGCAACCCACAGTGCAAGCGGTGCACGATGAGGCTCGATTGTCCTACTACACCAGTCAGCCTGCACCCACCCAGTGGATCGCAGTGGGCGTGCTTACCTCGGCTAGCGTCGAGGCTGCCGAACCACGACGCCGGCTGGTGGTGGGGACGGGAACGAACGAATCGGCGGCGGTTGCCGCCCTCCAGCGGCGGGTTACGGGCGACCACCGCCGGTAGACGTTGCGCGTGGTCTTCCGTTCTTGGCGACTCGATGCCGGCCGCCGCGGGTATGATGAGACCGGCGCGATGCGATCGCGACGGTCGACGTGGGGGGGAGCCGGTCGATGAAGTACGCGGCAGTGATCCAGTACGGCAACCAGGACCGCATCGCGGAGGTGCGCCCCGCGCACCGCGCATACCTGACCCAGCTGAAGGACCAGGGCAAGCTCTGGGCCTCGGGCCCGTTCACCGACGACAGCGGTGCGCTGATCGTCTATGAAGCCGCCGACGAGGACGAGGTCCGCCGGATCATCGAGGACGACCCGTTTCGCCGCGCCGGCGTGTTCGTCAGCATCGACCTCAAGGCCTGGAACCAGGTCTTCTAGCCCGAAGGCATCGACAGCCCGGAAGTAACGGGCGGTGCCATCGATCTCCACGGCACGTTGCGGACGGCGGTGTTCGGCCGTGCTGTGTTCTCGGGCACCATTGCGACGACTCGACGGTCCCGAACGCCTCGCCTCAGTCCCCGCATTGACACGAAACACCGCCAACCGTAAGGTGATCACAGGCGAAGTCACGATGCTTCCCGAGATCCCCCAACAATCCAGGTGCAGCGACGCGCCCGGCGCAGGGAGGTGGAGAGTATGGCCGCACTGTCGTACGTCCACGGGGTCAGCCAGACACCGCTCCTCGGTGAGACGATCGGTGAGAACCTGCGCCGCACGGTCGAGCGGTCCGGCGACCGAGAGGCCCTGGTCGTGCCACACCAGGACTACCGCGCGACCTACCGGGAGTTCTGGGACCAGACGACGCGGGTCGCCCGCGGCCTTATGGCGCACGGAATCCGTGCCGGTGACCGCGTCGGAATCTGGTCGCCCAATCGCTTCGAGTGGGTCGTGTTGCAGTACGCCACCGCGCGCATGGGCGCGATCCTGGTCAACATCAACCCGGCCTACAAGACGGCAGAACTGGAGTACGCGCTGCGGCAGTCGGGGATCAGCCTGCTCGTCCTGTCGCGCGGCTTCCGCACCGCGGACTACGTGGGGATGCTCGCTGAGGTGCGCGAGCGCTGCCCCGATCTGCGCGAGACCGTCGTGCTCGAGGAGGACTGGGACGCCCTGCTCGCGGACGCCGGTCGGGTCTCGCCCGCGGAACTTGCGGAGCGCGAAGAATCGCTTCAATTCGACGATGCCATCAATATCCAGTACACCTCCGGGACCACCGGGTTCCCCAAGGGCGCGACGCTCTCCCACCACAACATCCTGAACAACGGCTTCTTCATCGGCGAGACGCTTCATTACTCGGACACAGACAGGGTCTGCCTCCCGGTGCCGTTCTATCACTGCTTCGGCATGGTGCTCGGCAATCTGGCCTGCACCACGCACGGCGCCTGCATGATCGTGCCGGGCGAGGGCTACGAGCCGGTGTCCGTGATGCAGACGGTGCAGGTGGAGCGCTGCACCGCTCTGTACGGCGTCCCCACGATGTTCATTGGTGAACTGGACCACCCGCGCTTCAACGAGTTCGACTACTCCACGCTACGGACCGGCATCATGGCCGGTTCACCGTGCCCGGTCGAGGTCATGAAGAAGGTCCAGGCGCAAATGCACATGACGGAGGTGACGATCTGCTACGGCATGACCGAAACCTCCCCCGTTTCGACCCAGAGCAGCACCGATGATCCGCTCGACAAGCGCGTCTCGACCGTCGGTCGCATCCACCCGCACCTCGAGATCAAGATCGTCGACTCGGAGGGTCACATCGTGCCGCGCGGCGTCGCCGGGGAGCTCTGCACGCGCGGCTATTCGGTGATGCTCGGCTACTGGGACAACCCGGAGGCCACGGCGCAGGCGATCGATCCAGCGCGCTGGATGCACACGGGCGACCTGGCCACGATGGATGACGAGAGTTACGTCAATATCGTCGGGCGCATCAAGGACATGATCATCCGCGGCGGCGAGAACGTGTACCCGCGAGAGGTCGAGGAGTATCTCTACACCCACCCGGACGTGAGCGATGTCCAGGTGATCGGCGTCCCGAGCGAGCGCTACGGCGAGGAGGTGATGGCCTGGGTTCAACCCCGCCCGGGCGTCAGCGTCACCGCCGAGGATCTCGAGGCGTACTGTCGGGGACGGATCGCCACGTACAAGATCCCGCGCTACTGGAAGTTCGTGGATGGGTTCCCGATGACGGTCACCGGGAAGGTGCAGAAGTTCCGTATGCGCGAGACCGCGATCGACGAGCTCGGCCTGCAGGCCGCCGCCGCCGTCCGTACCGCCTGACGCCGCTCGCCGCCATCGACAGCGGTTTGCCAGGTCCAGAACCCGCTCGCGCGGTCCACGATCCAGTCCGGGTCCGGTGGTCGGTGCTACCATGGGCGACGGAGGCGCCGTGGCGGGTTGACGAAACCTGCCCGCGCCGCACGCCGGGCCAGGCACTGCGGGGTTCAGGACGCGGGAGGACAGGCACATGGCAATCGAGACAGGCGTGACCGAGTACCGGCTCCTCATCGGCGGCGAGTTTGTGCCGGCGGCGTCGGGCGGGACGTTCGAGACGTTCAACCCGGCGACCAACGAGGTGATCGGCCGCGTCGCGCGGGCCGGGCTCGAGGATGTCGACCGCGCGGTCGCTGCCGCACGGCGGGCCTTCGACAGCGGGCCCTGGCGGACGATGCCGCCGGCCGAGCGCGGCCGCCGCATGCGGAAGGTCGCCGACCTGCTGCGGGCACGCCTCGAGGAGGTCGCGCGGCTGGAGACACTCAACTGCGGCAAGATCATCATCGAGTCGCGGGGCGACGTGACCAGCTCGGCCAACTGCTTCGAGTACTACGCGAACCTGACCGGTCAGATCTGGGGCGAGACGATCCCGATGAACGGGCCGCTGTTCGACTACACACTGCGCGAGCCGCTCGGCGTATGCGGCCAGATCATCCCCTGGAACTTCCCACTGCTGATGGCCGCCTGGAAGCTCGCGCCAGCGCTCGCGGCCGGCAACACCATCGTGCTCAAACCGGCCAGCGCCACCCCCATCACGGCGCTGGTGCTCGGGCAGATCTGCCTCGAGGCCGGCATCCCCGAGGGCGTGGTGAACGTCCTGACCGGTCCCGGAGCCGAGGTCGGCGCCGCGATCGCCGAGCATCCCGACGTCGACAAGATCGCGTTCACCGGAGAGACCGAGACCGGCCGGCAGATCCTGCGTCTGAGTGCCGGCACGATCAAGAAGGTCTCACTCGAGCTGGGCGGTAAGTCACCCAACGTCGTCTTCCCCGACGCCGACCTCGAGGAGGCGGTCAACGGGTCGCTCTTCGCCATCTTCACCAACGCCGGCCAGCGCTGCACCGCGCGTACCCGACTGTTCCTGCACCACTCGATCCACGACCGCTTCATGGCCGACTTCGTGGCCAAGGCCGGTCGCATTCGGATCGGAGATCCACTCGACGAAGCCACTCAGATGGGCCCGGTGATCTCGCCCCGGCAGTGCGAGCGGGTGCTCAACTATGTCGAGCGCGCCCGCACGGAGGGTGCCGAACTGGCGCTGGGCGGCCGGCGGCCGACGGATGAGACACTGCGCAAGGGGAACTTCGTCGAGCCCACCGTGTTCGACCGGGTGAGCAACGACATGACCATCGCCCAGGAGGAAGTCTTCGGTCCGGTGCTGTCGGTAATCCCGTTCACCGAGGACGCCGAGGTCGTGGCGATGGCCAACCACACGATCTACGGCCTGGCTGCCACGCTCTGGACCAACGACCTCAAGCGCGCGCACCGCGTGGCGGCGCAGCTGCGAGCCGGCAATGTCAGCATCAACTACCCCACGGTGAACCCCCCGGAGGCGCCGTTCGGCGGCTTCAAGCAGAGCGGCGTCGGCCGTGAGTTGAGCCGGCACGCGCTCGAGTTGTACACGCAGGTCAAGAACGTGGTCGTCAACCTCGCCGACGAGCCGTTCGACTGGTACGGAAAGTGGCCGGTGGGAAGCCGGTAGTCGCAGCCGGCGCTTGACAGGAAACGAGACGACGGGGCAGGGTACTATCCCAGCCCCGTTTTAGCGGTGGGAGCCCCAGCCCGCTCACCAGGCCGGGTCCGACTCAGGAGAGCTCCTTGAGGCGCAAGCCGGCTTCCAGGATCGCCCGGAAGCTGGCTGTTCCCAGCAATACCAGGTATGCCGCCAGCAGCGCGCCGCAGGCGGACCCGCTCAGATCGCGCATGTGGCGCGACCGGCTACCCTTGCCCAGCTCGATCACGGCGAGGCAGACCAGCAAGAGCGCCAGGACCGCGGCCGCTATCAGCACTACCGACAACGGATCGAACAGCGGCGGCCAGCCACTCGCCGTGACCAGGCAGAAGGCCGTCACCAGTCCGAGCATGGCGGCCAGATCCCGCCAACCGGTCACGACCCGCGCCGTCCGACGCACTCTCGGAGACCAGACCGCGGCGCTGACGAGCAACCAGAGTGCGACCCCCAGCGTTGTACCGGCAAGCCCGCCCGTCGCCAGCCGGAGAGAGTTAGCCGGCGTGTAGGCGGTTGGCAGGCCAAGGTCCTGTGCCAGCGAGTTGAATCCGTCGAGCGCCATGGCGGCCATGAACAGGCCGAGTGCAATGACGATCGGGGGCGACGGGAGCCGGGCGGCACGGAGCCGACCTCGCGCTAGCAGGTAGAGTTGAGTCATGAAGAACCCACCGTAGATCCCGGTCATGCGGGCGTCGAATGGCAGACGCTCGCGGCTGAACCAGAGGGAGTGACTGGGACGCTGAGCGCAGAGCCCGTGCAGGATGGCCAGCGTCTTGGTCTGCAGCGGCCACGGCGCCAGCACCAGGGCGACCAGAGACAGCCCGACCAGCCCGAGGAACGCGACGCCCCAGCCTCCACCCGGAATCGCTCGCGCCTCGACGCCCCGCGACACGTGACCCGTGGAGTTCACGCTCTACGCCCCTCCCTCGCTCGCTCGGGTTCAGCGACATCGCCCACTATAGCAGACGACTTCGAGGGAGGCCGGTCGGCTTTCTGTACGGACATTGCGGTCGTACAATACAGGACGTCCGGTCGGGATCGACCTGAGGGGTCACGGGGACGACCCCCGCGGACCCGCGCGATCCACGACCGACAGCAGTCACAGGTGGGGGGCAACCGTGCTTGACGAACGCGTGCATCGACGCACATTGTTGAAAGCAGCCGGCGGCCTGCTGCTCGCCAGCGTCTTCGACCTGCGCCTGCCTGGGCGGCAGGCCGCGGCCATGACTCGCATGCAGTGGACCGAGCAGGGGGTGTTTCCGAGCATCGGGCTCTACCAGTCACCGGTTTTCACACCCGACCAGCCGTTCAACAGCATCGAGATCAGCTGGCTGGCCGACTTGCCCCAGGCTGCGGCAGTGCACCTCTCGACACGGTACAGTCGGGACGGCTCGAGCTGGAGCGACTGGATCGACTTGCACGTTGACACCGATGCCCGCGACCTCGGGACCAACCGCACCTACGCCGCGCCGGTGTTGACCGCGCCGAGCCGCGCGCTCCAGTACCGTGCTGAGCTGGTGGCCAGCGCGCTAGGCACGGAACCGCGGCTGATCGAGGTAGAGGTGGCCGCCGTCGACACCTCGCCGCCCGCCGCGTTCATGGCCGCCGGGCAGGCTGCGCCGAGCCTCATCGACGGGTTTATCATCCCGCGCGCCGGCTGGGGAGCAGACGAGTCGCTGCGCTTCGACAGTAAAGGCAACGAGATCTGGCCCGAGGAGTACCGCGAGATCCAGAAGGTCATCGTCCACCACACGGTGACCCAGAATCAGGAGGCCGACCCGGCCGCGACCGTCCGCTCCATCTACTACTACCATGCCATCACCAAGGGCTGGGGCGACATCGGCTACAACTTCCTGGTCGACTGGCACGGCAACGTCTACGAGGGGCGCTACGGCGGTCCGGACGTCGTGGGCGGGCACGCGCTGCAGTACAACTACGGTAGCGTGGGCATCGCGGTGCTGGGCACCTACGACACCGTCGATCCGCAGCAGCCGTCGCTGACCTCGCTGGTGCGCCTGATCAAGGACCGCGCGCCGAACGTGGACCCCGGAATCTGGTCCTTCTTCATCGACAAGGACAACGTGCCCAACATCGCGGGTCACCGCGACGTCCTGCAGACCGACTGCCCCGGCGACCACCTGTACGCGCAGTTGCCAACGATCCGGGGAGCAGTGAAGGGCAGCGGGCCGATCACCGCGAGCGTCGGGGTCCCCTCGACAGCGGCCCGGCTGCTGTCGGTGCACTACAGCCCGACCACCATCTACGCCGGCATCCCGATCCGCATCGACGCCGTGATCCAGAACACCAGCAGCGTGCCGATCTACGGCCAGGAGCCCAACAGCGGCTACACGTATATCGAGGGCGAAGACTTCAACTCCGCCAACTTCCCCAAGATCGAGGGCTCATATCGTGTAGGCGTCGACTTCGCGGGCAACAGCGGGCTACCGAACCCGTTCCGGTGGGGCACGCCCGGCCAACTCGCGCCCGGCCAGCAGGCGACGATCACCGGCTACGTGCGGCTGGCGACCCCGGGTACCCGTCAGCTCACCGCGTGCCTGGTGCAGGAGCTTATCCGCTACGACCAGCAGGGGGTCTTCCCGCAGTCTGTCACCGTGCAGTCCCCGCCCACGGCCGGCGTCCCCAAGAGCAGCGACCCGACCATGGCCTACTACAGCGTGACCCAGCACAACGTACCCAGCGTGTTCCAGACGTACTGGACGAACAACGGCGGGCTGACCCGCCTCGGGTATCCCCTGACCGAGCCGTTTCAGGAGACGTCCCAGACCGACGGCAAGACCTACCTGACCCAGTACTTCGAGCGCGCGCGCTTCGAGCACCACCCGGACTTCGCAGGCACGCCGTACGAAGTAGAGCTGGGCTTGCTCGGGCGCGAGCTGACCGTGAACCGGATGACCGAGCCGCCATTCCTGCCGATCCCCGCCTTCAGGTCGACAACGAGCCGTGACTACTTTCAGGAAACGGGGCACTCGCTGGCGTTGGGGTTTCGCAGCTACTGGCACGGCAACGGAGGTCTGCCCGTCTTCGGCTTCCCGCTCAGCGAGGAGTTCCAGGAGCTCAGTCAGACCGACGGCAAGATGCACACCGTCCAGTACTTCGAGCGTGCCCGCTTCGAGTGGCATCCGGAGTTCAAGGGCACCCAGTTCGAGTACCTGCTGGGGCACCTGGGACGCGAGGTCCTGATCGACCGCGGCTGGCTCAAAGCCGGGAGTTGAGCGCCGCACGACGCGGTCCGTGACGGGTACGCCCCGCGCCACCGACGCGGCGGCGTTCAATCGCTCCGTGCCGGGAACCCCAGCCCGAGCCGGCGCAGCGAGCGAAAGCGGCTGTGCCCGACGATCAGGTGGTCCAGCACGTCGATGCCGAGGAGCTGGCCCGCGCGGCAGAGCTCCGCGGTCAATAGCACGTCCGCGCTAGACGGGGTCGGGTCCCCCGACGGGTGGTTGTGGAGCACGGCGAGCGCCGGGGCGTTGGCACGCACCGCATCCCGGAAGACCTCGGCCACCCGCACCTGGGCGCTGTTCACGCTGCCCTGGTAGAGGGTCACGGTGCGCAGCACCCGATTCTTGGTGTCGAGGACGACGACACGGAGGTGCTCCTGTTCCAGGGCACCCATGTCGCTGCCTGCGACCGCGTAGATATCCTCGGGCGAACGGACCTGCGGCCGCTCCTCAGGCTGCGCCACGGTCAGACGCCGGCCCAGTTCGAGCGCGGCTTTCAGCCTGGCCGCCTTGGCCGCGCCAAGACCACGGGCGTGCCCTAGATCGTCGAGATCGACCCGCGCCAACCCCACCAGCCCGCCGTGCTCGACGAGCAGGCGTTGGGACAACTCCACGACCGTCTCGCCCCGCACGCCCGTATTGAGCACGATCGCGAGCAACTCGGCGTTGGTCAGTGACCCGGCGCCGCGCAAGAGTAGCTTCTCCCGCGGGCGCTCTTCGGGCGGCAGCTCCTTGAGCGTCAGGTGGTACCCCGGGCGGCCCTCGTGGGTCTCCATGCTCCTCCTCCGACCGCCCCCTCCCCGACCGACTATGCGGCACTCTGAGGCGCCGGTCAATCCGGCGCAAAGGCAACTGGAAGGCCCCGTGAGGCTGTCCGACTCCGGCCCTCGGCCGGCGCGAAAATCCGCGTCCGTGCTATACTTGCGCCGCGCCGCGCCGGTGAGATCACGGCGCGGCTTTGTACTCCCGACTTTCCCATCCCAACGACAGCGAGGGCAGACGTGGTATTTGGCAGGCTCTTCCGCCGACGAGCGGAGCCGGAACCGCAAATCGAGGCCGGCCTCAAGAAGACGCGCCGGGGCATCTTCAAGGACATCGCGAACCTCTTCGAGCGCAGCGAGATCACCGAAGATCTGTTCGAGGACCTCGAGATGCTGCTGATCCAGGCGGACCTGGGCGTGGAGACCACCGTCCAGCTGCTCAACAACCTGCGCGCCCGAATCGACCGCGAGCACATCCGCCAGCCGGCAGATGCGCGCGAGGCGCTGCGCACCGAGATGATCGCGCTGCTGCAGAACGCGACGCGCAACCGCACGGTGAAGATCTACCAGCGCGGCGTGCCGTTCGTGACCCTGGTCGTGGGGGTCAACGGCACCGGCAAGACCACCACGATCGCCAAGCTCGCCCGGTTCCACCAGGATCAAGGCCGCTCGGTCCTCCTGGTCGCGGCGGACACGTTCCGCGCGGCAGCGATCGATCAGCTCAAGGTGTGGGGCGACCGGCTCAAGGTGCCCGTGATCGCCCACGAGCCGGGGGCCGATCCGGGCGCCGTGGTGTTCGACGGCATGCAGGCCGCCTACAGCCGCCACGCCGACATCCTGCTGGTCGACACGGCCGGCAGGCTGCACACCAAGTTCAACCTGATGGAGGAGCTCAAGAAGCTGCGCAAGGTCATGCAGCGCCACGTCGCGCAGGCCCCGCAGGAGGTACTGCTCGTGATCGACGCGACGACCGGCCAGAATGGGTTGGTGCAGGCCAAGAAATTCGCCGAGGCGGTCGAGATCACCGACATCGCGATCGCCAAGCTCGACGGCACCTCTCGCGGCGGGATCGCCTTCGCGATCGCGCGGGAGCTGGGCACGCCGATCAGCTACGTGGGCACCGGGGAGCAGGTGACGGCACTGGCCGAGTTCGACCCGGAGACGTACGTCGACGCGCTCTTTTTCGGCGACGAGGACGCGGAGGTCTAGCCATGTTCGAGACGCTCTCCGACCGGCTGACCGACGTCTTCCAGCGCATCGGCAAGAAGGGCCGGCTCTCCGAGCAGGACGTCGATCAGGCGATGGTCGAGGTCCGCCGGGCACTGCTCGAGGCGGATGTCAACTTCAAGGTCGTGCGCGACTTCGTGGCGGCGGTCCGCGCTCGGACCGTGGGCGAGGAGGTCACGCGCGCTCTGACGCCCGCGCAGACGGTCATCGGCATCGTCCATGAGGAGCTCATCAAGATCCTGGGCTCCGAGCGCGTGCCACTGGAGAACGCCTCGCCTCCTCCCACGATCCTCATGCTGGTTGGCCTGCAGGGCTCCGGCAAGACGACGCACATCGCCAAGCTCGCGCGGTTGCTCAAGAGCGAGGGCCGCCGGCCGCTGCTGGTGGCGGGCGACGTCTACCGCCCCGCCGCCATCGACCAGCTCCAGACGCTCGGCAGGCAGGTCAACGTGCCGGTACACGCCGAGGGGACTCAGGCGAGCCCGGTCGACATCGCGCGCAATGGAGTCAAGCTCGCCCGCGACGAGGGCCTGAACGTGGTCCTGATCGACACCGCCGGCCGGCTGCAGATCGACGAGCCGATGATGGTGGAGGTCGAGCGGATCGCCGAGGCGGTTCATCCAACCGAGATCCTGCTCGTGGCCGACGCCATGACCGGCCAGGAAGCGGTCAACGTCGCGCAGGAGTTCCACCGGCGCCTCGCGCTGACCGGTCTGATCCTGACGAAGATGGACGGCGACGCCCGCGGCGGAGCGGCACTATCGATCCGCTCGGTCGTCGGAGTGCCGATCAAGTTCATCGGCACCGGCGAGCAACTCGACGCGCTCGAGCCGTTCTACCCGGACCGGCTGGCGTCGCGAATCCTCGGTATGGGCGACGTGCTCACCCTGATCGAGCGCGCCCAGGCCGAGGTGAGCGAGGAGGATAGCCGCAAACTCGAAGAGAAGGTCCTCGGCGGCTCGTTCAACCTCGAGGACTTTCTCAACCAGCTGCAGCAGATCAAGAAGATGGGGCCGTTGACCCAACTCCTCGAGATGATCCCGGGCATCGGTCAGGCACTCCGCCAGCAGGAGGTCCAGATCAGCGACGACGAGTTCAAGCACATCGAGGCCATGATCTACTCGATGACGCCCGAGGAGCGGCGACGTCCCGAGATCATCAAGCCGAGCCGGCGCAAGCGCATCGCCGCCGGCAGCGGCACACAGCAGTCCGACGTCAATCAGCTGCTGCAGCAGTTCAAGCAGATGCAGAAGATGATGTCGCAAATCGGCGACATGACCGGCGGGCGGCGGGGTCTGCGGGGGATGCGCAACCTGCTGGGCGGCGGCAACCCGCTGGCCGGCATGGACACGACGCAGATGGAGGCGCTGATGGGCGGCGGCGGGATGCCCGGAGCACTTCCCGCGCGCGGCGGGTCCCCGGCGCGTGGCGGCGTCCCGGCCATCCCACCGAAGGCCACCAGATCAAACAAGAAGGCCAAGAAGAAGGGCAAAGCCCGGCATCGGTAGCGCCAGCGGCGCCGGGTCGACCACGTAGGTCGGATGGCAACGGTTGCCGAACCGTCACGGGAAGGGGCGGGTCGATGACGCCCGAGGAGTACAACTACGCGGTCTTCCCGCGGGACGCGGACGATCCGGTCTTCGCGGCCTTCGCCGAGGGCCTGAAGGTCGGACGGCGGGCGCCCGACCCGTGCCTGATCGAGCTCGCGTCCGGCCACGGGGTTCAGCTCCGCGATCTGACGCAGGACGGCCTGCTCGTGCTGGAGTTCGGCTCCTTCACCTGACCGTACTGCGCCCTGGCGTGCCAGGAACTCGACGCCATCGCGGAGGAGTTCGCCGGCCAGGGTGTCCGCTCGGCGTTCGTCTACACGCGGGAGGCCCACCCCGGCGAGATCTACCCGCACCACGACTCGATGGAACGCAAGCTGGCGCACGCCCGCGTCTTCCAGCGCCTCTTTGGGGTCCGCCGGACGATCCTGGTCGACGACCTCGCCGGCACCGGGCATCGCGGCTTCGGCATGCTGCCGAACATGACCTACATTCTCGATCGCCGGCACGTGGTCGTCTTCCGGTCGAACTGGACCGAGCCGCGGTCTATCCGCGCCGCCCTCCGATACCTGCTCGATATGCAGGAGCATCGCGCGGACAGCGCACGACTGGCGCCGTTCTACGCCGAACTCCACGGCTTCCGCCGGGTCGACGACCCGGCCTTCGAGGAGGGGCTGCGGCGCAACGGGCCGAAGGCGAGCCGCGAGTTTCACGAGGTGATGGCGCGCCGAAAGACGCGAGAGTCTCCCGGGCTGGGCTAGCCGCGCCGGATTGCGGGATGTGAACGAGGGGCGCCGCACATGGGCACCCCTCGACGCGTTTCCGCTGGTATGTGTCGGGCGCCGAGGTCAGACTTTGCCGACCGGCAGCTTCAGCAGCTTGATCGCGTTCTGGGCAAAGAGCTTGTTCTTGACCGACTGCTCGACCGGCAGCTCATCCAGGATGGCGATGGCCTTGCGCAGGTCGCCCACCTGGTGCGGGTGGTCGCTGCCCAGCATCACGCGGTCCTCGCCGGCGAACTTCAGCCCGAGCATGGTCACGTCCGGGTCGAACAGCACCGTGTCGAGGTACATCGCGCGGAAGTACTCCATCGGCGTGCGCTCGAGCTTGCCCGCGATCTCGGGATAGATGGCGTAGCCGCGCTCGATCCGCTCCGCCATGTA
>DATKRJ010000385.1:0-28476 GCA_035532355.1 Thermomicrobiaceae bacterium
GCACCACCGCCGTCTCCAACGTCAACCTGACCTTCGCCGGAGACCCCACAGCCAGTACGCTGGTGCCCACCCCAATCGTCTCGGGGACCTACGCCCCATCCGATTACGGCCACGCCGGTGGTGCCCTAACCGCGCCCGGCATGTCAACCTTTGTCGGGCAAAACGTCAGCGGCACGTGGAAACTCGGCGTTTCGCGAATCCTTGCTAACGCGACGTCCGCCGGAAGCATCGCCAGCTGGAGTCTGACGATCACGTCCGCTGCACCCGCGACGGTCACGCTGGCGCCCGGTGACACCAGTGCCGCCGTCGGGACGTCCGTGACCGAGACGGCCACCGTGACGGATGCGGGCGGCAATCTCGTCGCCGACGGCACCCCGGTCGCGTGGACGATCACCAGCACGGGGACGCCCAACATCACCACCCAGGACCTGACCATCACCAACGGCCAAGCGGTGTTGACCTACAGCAACACGACGGCCGGCGCGGACACGGTCACCGTGGTCGCCGGCACCAGCCCGGATACCGCCACGGCGTCCGCCACCGTGACCTGGACGCCCGGCGCGCCGGCCTCCGCCACGCTAGCGCCTGGCAACGCCACGGCCATGGTCGGAACCAACGTGACCGAGACGGCCACGGTCAAGGACGCGTTCGGCAACCTCGTGGCCGATGGCACCCCGGTCGCCTGGACGATCACCAGCACGGGGACGCCTACCATCACCCACCAGGACAACACCACTACCAGCGGCCTGGCCGTGCTGACCTACACCAACACCAAGACCGGCACGGACACGGTTACCGTGGCGATAACCGGCGGCACCAACCCGACTGCGTCCGCCGCCGTGACCTGGACGCCGGGGCCACCGGCGAACCTCACGTTGTCGCCCGGCAACACCACCGCCACCGTCCTTGGTTCCGTTACCGAGACGGCCACGGTCACGGACCTGTACGGCAACGCGGTCGTTGACGGGACGACGGTGAACTTCTCCGTCACCGGCGTCACCACGACGAGCGGCACCGCCACCACCCTCAACGGGCAGGCGTCGTTCACCTACAGCGCCGTCTTCCCCGGAGTCGATACGCTGACCGCGACGGCGGTGGGCGGCAGCAACCCGTACGCGACGGCCACCATCACCTGGATTCTGCCGGCGAGCACCCACTACGCCGCCCTGGGCATAGCCAACTTCACGACGCCCTACATCTACGGGGCCGTCCAGACCGGCGGCGGGGGGCCGGCAGGCTTCCTGACCTGGCAGGGGTTTGGGGCGAGCCTGCAGACGCTCAGTTTCAACACGCTGGTGGCCGTCGGACCCAACGCCACCCTGTTCGGGACGGCGACGGTCGGCGGGCAGCCGGTAATGTTCCGGATCGACGCGACGGCGGGGATCGGCGGGACGGTGCGGCTGCGGCTGATAAGCGGCTACGACTCGGGCACACTGCACGTGATGAGCGTCAGGGTCTTCCCGTAGCAGCCTGAGCTCCGCGCCATCCGCACTCCCGATCCACGCAACGGCCCCGGCAGCGACGCCGGGGCCGCCTCGTTGGCCGGGCCGACGTGTCCCGGAAACGCGCGAATAGCGCGTCGCGATGCCCGGGGACCACGGCTGGGCAACCCGAGTTCGCACTCCATACCTCACCGTGGTCGCGCCCTCTTGCCGGGAAGCCGGTCTGACGCCGTACGCGTTCGTCTCATGCGACGCCGCGTGCCACCGGAGGGGACGGTCACCCGTGGCGCGCTCCTCACCGGTCGCCCCGATCGCCGCCGCCCTGCCCAGCCGGATCTCACCTCGCTGCCGGTATAATCGGGGCGCCACGCCATCGGCGACGCGACGGCGCGTCCGGCGCGCTAGATAAGGGACGATCGTGACCTCCACCTCCGCGACGCTCGACCGCTCGTCTGCTGAGACCGTGCGTAGCCCCCGGCTCTTCAACGCCATGCTGCTGATGATCGTGTTCATTGGTGGAATCTGCAGCGTCGCCATCGAACTGTCGGCGTCGCGCCTCCTCGGCCCTTTTTTCGGCACCTCCACCTTCATCTGGGCGAACCTGATCGGGCTGACGCTGCTCTACCTGTCCATCGGCTACTTCGTCGGCGGCAAGATCGCCGACCGCTGGCCGAGCGCCACGCTGCTCTACGTGTTCACCGCGCTCGCGGGCTTCGCCACCGGCCTCATCCCCCTCATCTCCCACCCAATCCTGGAGGGATCACTGACGGCCTTCCAGCACCTGGCGGTCGGCGCGTTCTACGGATCGCTGGTAGGCGTCATCCTGCTCTTTGCCGTGCCGGTCACGGTGCTGGGCTTCGTCTCGCCCTTTGCCATCCGTCTGCGGGTCCACAGCGTCTCCTCGGCCGGTAACACGGCCGGTTCGCTCTACGCCCTCTCCACCGTCGGGAGCATCCTCGGGAGCTTCCTCCCGGTATTGGTACTCATCCCGTGGATCGGCACCTACCGCACCTTCTACAGTCTCTCGATCACACTCCTGGCCGCCTCGGCCATTGCGTTGGTCGTGCTCCGCGCACGCCTCCCCGCAGCCGGCGCGTTGATCATGGTCGTCGTCGTCGTCCTTGCCGCCCACTTCTGGACCAGCGCGATCGTGCGGCCCCCGGAGTTCGGTACGCTCGTGCACCAGGAGGAGTCCGACTACAACTACATCCAGGTCGTCAAACAGAACAGCGCCTACATGCTGGTGCTCAACGACGGGCACGCCGTCCACTCGATCTACGACCCGACGACGGAGATCACCGGCGGCCCCTGGGACTACTTCATGCTCGCCCCGTACTTCAACCGGAGTGAGACTCCGCAGGACGTCCACAGCGCCGCGTTGATCGGGCTGGCGGCCGGCACGATCGCGCGTCAACTGACCACTGCCTATGGTCCGATCCCGATCGACGGCGTCGAGATCGATCCCAACATCGTCCGGGTCGGCCAGCAGTACTTCGACATGACCGAGCCGAACCTCAATGTGATCGTGCAGGACGGACGCTACTTCCTCGAGACCACCAACAAGCGCTACGACCTGGTGGGGATCGACGCCTATCAGCAGCCGTATATCCCGTTCCACCTCACGACGCAGCAGTTCTTTCAGCAGGTCCGAGACCACCTGACGCCCAACGGCGTGGCCATCGTGAACGCCGGCCGCACGCAGACCGATTACCGCCTCGTCGACGTGATCGCCAACACGATGAAGTCGGTCTTCCCCAATGTCTACATTATCGACGTCGACCGCTACACCAACAGCATCGTGATCGGCACGAACCAGCCGACCGACATCTCCAATTTCGCCGGCAACGTTAACCGGCTGCCGCCGGGTTTGATCCGAACGGTCGGCGAGACAAGCCTGCAGAGTGGAAACGTACGCGAGTGGACGACACTCGATCGCGCCCAGGTGTTCACCGACGACTGGTCCCCGATCGAACGCATCGTCGACTCGATGATCGTCGACGCCGCACGGGGAGAGTAGCGATGCCGTCGGGCCGCCGGAGCCTCCCCGTGTTCCAATTCGGGACGTTTCCCAAGCGGGGCCTCGTCCACGGCGTCACCGGGCGGACCGACCTGCTCCCTCTCGACGGAGACGTCAGCTACGTCACCGGGGCGGACTCCGAGCTCGTCCGGGCCAACCGCGCAACCTGGGGAACAGCCATGGGCGTGTCATCGAATCACTGGGTCTGTGCGCAGCAGGTACACGAGGCGCGCGCGATGATCGTGGGCGCCGCCGAGTCCGGCCGGGGCAGCCTGGGCTTCACCGACGCGCTGCCTGGCACCGACATCCTGGTAACCGAGGAGCCCGGTCTGCCGCTCGTGATCTTCTGCGCTGACTGCACGCCGATCCTGCTCGTCGACCCCATACGGCGATCGATAGCAGTGGCCCACGCCGGCTGGCGGGGCACTGTACTGGACGCGGCGGGGGAGGCGGTGCGTATGCTTCAGCGCGAGTTCGGTACGCGCCCCGAGGACATCATCGCCGGGATCGGTCCTGCCATCGGTCCGTGCTGCTACGATGTGGGCTCCGAGGTGATCGAGGCCTGGATGCGAACCGGGATCGACCCCGGCGGGGCCGCGGTCGTGGATCGTCCAGCAGGCCAGCGCTTCGATCTCTGGGAGGCCAACCGGCGCTGTCTCGTGGCGGCGGGAGTCCCGTCGGCCAACATTGAAGTGGCAGGTATTTGCACGCGCTGCAACGCTTGTCGATTCTTCTCGCATCGCTCCGGCGTGGCGCCGGAAGGCCGGTTCGCGGCGGTGATCGCGTTGGACGGAGGGTCAACTCATGGTCGAGCGTGACACACTGACGACCGTCGGTAGCCGACTCGCCGACGTGCGCGGACGCGTCGAGGCCGCTGCGCTCTCGAGCGGGCGCGATCCGGCGTCGGTCCGCATCGTCGGCGTCACCAAGACGGTCGGTCGAGACGCGGTTGACGACGCCTACCAGGCCGGTCTGCGAGACTTCGGAGAGAACCGGGTGCAGGACTCGGTCCAGAAGTTCTCCCAACCCCTCCCCGCTGACGCGGTGCTCCACCTGATCGGCTATCTCCAGACGAACAAGGTCCGGGACGCGGTAGCACTCTTCGACGTCGTCCACTCTCTCGATCGAATCGCACTCGCCGATGGGCTCCAGCATCGGGCCGCGGTACTCGGCAAGACGCTGACCGTGCTGCTGCAAGTCAACGTGGCTCGGGAGGAGCAGAAGCACGGTTGCGCACCCGACGACACGCTCACGCTGCTGAACCACGCGCTCACCCTGCCCAGTCTCCGCGTGGTGGGCCTCATGACTATTGCCCCGCTCGTCGCCGATCCGGAGGCGGCTCGGCCGGTCTTCGGCGACCTTCGTCGACTGCGAGACGACCTGGTTGCAGCCACGGGCTCGGCGCTGCCGGAGCTATCCATGGGGATGACCAACGACTTCGAGGTAGCCATCGCCGAGGGCGCCACCATGGTGCGGATCGGACGCGCCATCTTTGCGTAGTAGTGGAGAGGTTTAGGGATATGTCGTTAGGACGCGAAGGGTCCCGATCGTCGTGCGCGTGACCTGCTTCGGCAGTGGCAGCAGCGGCAACACGATCCTTGTCCAGGCGCCGGATGCCAGCGTCCTGATCGACGCCGGTGTTCCGGTACGCCGCATTCGCCAGGGTCTCGCTGCGGCCGGCATCGCTATCGCCGACCTGTCCGCCGTGCTGATCTCGCACGAGCACTGGGATCACGTTCGGTCACTTGCAGCGCTCGCTCCGGGGCTTGACTGCCCGATCCTCGCCACGGCGGGAACGGCCCACGCACTCGCCGGGACGGCGCGGACCTGGGAGCGCCTGGAGCCGGACGCGACGTTGCGGATCGGCTCGCTCGCGGTGACCCCGCTCCGCGTGCCTCACGACGCGGCAGAGCCGGTCGGCTTCTCGATCCAGGACGGCGACTGCGCCGTCTCGGTCTTCACCGACCTCGGAGAACCTCCGCCTTCGCTGGCCGCGGCGATTGGCCACGCCCAACTGGTGATCCTCGAGGCAAACTACGACACGGCCATGCTCGCTCGCGGTCGCTATCCAGAGCACCTGAAGCGACGCATCCGCGGGCCACTCGGACACCTGAGCAATGATGACTGTGGCGCGCTGCTCTGCGTCTGCCTCAACGGCGCCGCCCAGGACGTCTGGCTGGCCCATCTCTCGGAAAACAACAACCGGCCCAGCCTGGCAACCGTCACGGTCGAGCGGCACCTCGGCGGTCCATCTTCAACGCCGAGGATCGTGGCGCTCCCACGTCATGGTCAGGATGTGGTGTGGGATTCCGCGATTGCCCGCCGCCTGCCGCGACAGGTCGGGCTACCCCTCTGAGGACCTGGCGGCCACCGGGCCCGGACGGGTCTGAGCGTCGATAGGCCCGACCGTCAACGCGTCGCGACGAAACTGACGCGGTCCCCGTTTACGATGACCAGCGGCTCGGTAAACACCGCCCCGATGGGTCCCTCGATACCCACGTCCCGCAGGACAAAGAAGCGCTCGGGCGACGCGATCAGATTGCCGACGGTACCCGCCGCGGCGAGATCCGCGCACCCGCGGAGAACGAACCGTCCGGTTGACACCTCCAACGGTTGCCAGTCCTCCTGTTCCTCTTCGGCTCCCGCCACTGCGGGCAGGCCGCGCCGGTGCACGACGAACAGCACCTCTGACTTCGAGACGACCGCCTCACGGCGGTTGGCCGCGGAGGCACCCTCGCGATAGGGGAACCACATGGGCTGGTGTAGGTGGAGGTAGCGGCCGCCAACATTGAAGAACTCGACGAGTTCGTCGACGGCCGCGAACATCGTCCCGAGCAGCACTGATTCGCCCAGATAGACCTGCACGCTCTGCTCACGTGCCCCATACTCCACGTCCCGCTCCCGACCGACGCCGACACTGACATCAGCGAAGAAATGTCCCGCTCACATCGTAGTGGCCATCGTGGGGCCGGCAAATAGGTTATTGGTAAGGGTTTACGGCGCCACCTCTGCACCGACTGGTCTGAGCACCCCGCGGGCGTTGGCAGCGTTGCAGCAGTCTACTTTGCCCGATCGCTTTGGGCGACTGGTGGAAGTTCAAGCAACGACCGGAACCCACGAGCCGATCCGACTTGCCCACCTCCGTTTGCCCGCCAGCTGCGGTCGAATCCGGACGGTTGACAGCGGGTCGGCCTGTGAGGCCTCAGTCAGCGGCCTCGAGCTCCTGGGCCCGGAATTGCATGGTATACAGTTGGAAATAGGCACCGCGACGATCCAGCAATTCCAGATGGCTCCCCATCTCGATGATCTCACCGTGGTCGAGTACGACCACCCGCGACACCTCCTTGATGGTTGAGAGCCGGTGGGCAATGATGAACGACGTCCGGCCGCGCAGGAGCGTGCGGAGTGCCTCCTGGATGAGCAACTCGGTGGTCGTGTCCACGCTCGACGTCGCCTCGTCAAGGATGATGATGCGCGGGTCCGCGAGCAGCGCCCGGGCAAAGGAGATGAGCTGTCGCTGGCCCACCGACAGGGTGGCGCCGCGCTCGTGGACGGGCGTGTCGTAGCCGTCCGGCAGCCGCTCGATGAACTGGTGAGCACCGACCGCGCGAGCCGCCGCCTCGATCTCGCCGTCCGATGCGGCGGGCCGCCCGTAGGCAATGTTGTCGCGAACCGAGCCGTCAAACAGGAACGTGTCCTGCAAGACGATGCCCAGCTGTGAGCGGAGCGACTGCTGGGTGACGTCGCGGAGATCGTGGCCGTCGATCCGGATCGCACCTTCCCACACGTCATAGAAGCGCGCCATTAGATTGATCATCGAACTCTTGCCGGCACCGGTCTCCCCGACAAAGGCAATTGACTCCCCCGGTGCAACCTCCAGGTTGATCCCCTTGAGGACCGGGGTCCGGTCGTAGCCGAACATCACGTTGTCGTAGGTGACAGCTCCCACGACCGGAGGCAGCGGGCGCGCGCCCTGAACGTCGACGATCTCCGCCTCGACGTCCTCCAGGCCGAAGATGCGCTCGCCGGCCACCATCGCCGCCTGCATCGTGTTGTAGCGCTGGCTCAGGTCGCTGATCGGATCGTAGAAGCGGGAGATGTAGGCCACGAATGAGAACAACTCTCCGATGGTAAGCCCGGCACTGCCGAGCACGAGTCGCCCGCCGACCCAGAGCACGAGCGCGGTCGCCAGCGCCTGAACGAGCTGCACGACCGGGAAGAGCACGGCGGAGAGGCGCGCGGCCCAGAGGCTGGCGTCCAGATTATCGGTGTTGATTTCATCGAAAGCTTGCATGTTCCGTAGCTCACGGGTGAACGCCTGGACGACGCGCATTCCCGCGATGCTCTCGGCGAGATTGGCGTTGACGCGCGCGATGGCGATACGTGTCGCGCGGTAGGCCGCGATCGCGTGCCGCCGCCACCACAGCATGGTGACGACCAGGATCGGGATTACGGCGAAGGTCAGGAGCGCGAGTCGCCAGTTGGTCAGCAGCATGACCCCGATGATGCCGAACAGGATCAGGAAGTCGCTCAGGATGCCGACCAGTCCGTCGGTGAACATGTCGTTGATGACACCGACGTCGTTCTGGACACGGGACATGATGGATCCGACGCCACGCTGGTCGATATAGCGGATGCCCAGCCGTTGAAGATGGGAGAAGAGCATCGAACGCAGGTCGAACACGATGCTCTGCCCGACCCACGAGGTGTAGTAGAGCTGCCCACCGTAGGTGAAGAAACGGACGACGATCGCGACGACGAATACCAGCATGAGCAGGTTCAAGCCGCCTAGGCCAGTATGCCCGAAGAAGCTGCGTCCGCTAGCGGGGTTGACGACGTCCACTCCGACCCCGAAGAGATAGGGCAGCGCCAAGTCTGCCGCCGCGGCCCCGAGCATCAGGATGGTGGTCAGCAGGACCTGCCGACCGTAAGGACGTGCATGACCCACGAGGCGCCGCGCGATGCGGCCGTCGTAGGCCTTGCCGAGGAGATCGTCCGGGTCAGCCCCCATGTAGCGCATGATCGATCGCCTCAGTCCGCGACCGGGGCGAGTTCCTCCTGATCCTTCAACTGCAGATCGTAGATGCGAGCGTACAAACCGCCGCCCAGCAATAGCGACTCGTGGGTGCCGCGCTCGACGATATGCCCGCCTTCGAGCACCAGGATCTGATCGGCGTCCTTCAAAGTGACCAGCCGGTGCGCGATCACGAAGGTCGTCCGATCCTGCATGATCTCCCGCAGCGCCTGCTGGATGGCGAACTCGGTCTCGGTGTCCACGTTGGACGTGGCGTCGTCGAGAATCAGGATGCGGGGCCGCATCGCCAGCGCCCGCGCCAGGGCGACGCGCTGCTTCTGCCCGCCGGAGAGTGAGACGCCGCGCTCGCCAACCACCGTGTCGTACCCTTGCGGCAGGGCCGAGATGAAGTCGTGGGCGTGGGCGGCGATCGCCGCCTCGATGATCTGGTCGTGGGTCGCGTCGGGGCGACCGTACGCGATGTTGTCCCGAATCGATACCGAAAAGAGGAAGGTGTCCTGCAGCACAATGCCGATCTGGCGCCGCAGCGTATCGAGGTCCACCTGCCGCACGTCAACGCCGTCGATGCGCACGCTCCCCGCGGTCACGTCGTAAAAACGCGGAATCAGAGCGGTGATCGTGCTCTTGCCGGAGCCGGTCGTCCCCAGCAGGGCCACCCGCTGACCCGGCTCCGCCGTCAGGTTTACGTCGCGCAGCGCCTCCGCGATCGTCCCCGGGTACTGGACGGATACGCGATCGAACTCGACCCGTCCCTGAATCGGATCGAGCTTCACCGCGCCCGGCGCCGAGCGGATCTCAGGGTGGGTGTCAAGAATCTCGAAGATGCGGTCGCCTGACGCCTGAGCGCGCGCCACGCTGTTGACCACCCAGCCAAGCTGACGAATGGGCTGTGCCAGCATCGCGAGGTAGAAGTAGAAGGCGGTCAGCGCGCCGATGGAAAGCGCCCCGGCGACCACCTGGCGGCCGCCATACCACAGGATCAGCGCGAGCCCTGCGGTTGAGAGCAGCGTCATCAGAGGAAAGTAGAAGGCGGACTGCCGCACGGTATCCAGATTTCGGTCGTACAGGAGACGGAGTTCGCCGTCGAACTTGTGGCGCTCGTCGTCCTCCCGCGCGAACGCGCGCACCACTCTGGCCCCGGCCAGGTTCTCCTGAAGGACATTGGTCATCACGCCGAACTGTTGCTGGACCGCGAGGAACCGCGGTCGAATCGTCCTGCCGAAGTGAATGGCCGTCCAGCAGAGCACCGGCATCACGCTCAGCGACAGCAGCGCGAGGCGCCAGTCCATGCGGAGCAGGATTACGGCGACGACGATTACCATGCCGCCGGTTTGAACGATCGAGCGCAGTGACTGCATCATGAACCGACGGATCGAGTTGATGTCCTCGGTAGCCCGCGACATCAACTGACCGGTGTGCGCCCTATCGAAGAACGCGAAGGAGAGGCGCTGCATGTGCTGGTAGAGCTCATTGCGAATGTCGTAGGAGACGCGCTCGGCCAGGAACTGAAACAGGTAGCTACGAACAAATGTGAATGCGCCCTGGATGAGCCCTGCGCCGACGATCGCCAGCGATCCGATGGTGACCGCACGCATGCTGCCGTTGACCAGCCCGGCGTCGATGACGTACTCCACCAGCTTCGGCACGCTCAGCTGCATGATGGTTGCGACCAGCAAGGTCAGGTAGCCGATCGCGACTCGTCGCCGATACGGACGAAGGTAGCTGAGAATCCGACCCACGACGTCCATGCGCGCTCCCCGAGTCTGAGCCAACGCGAATCGTCCTACTATAGCACGCGCACGAGCACGGAGGCCCATTCCGGCTCGGAGGATAGACTGGGCCGCCGCGCGTCGCGAGCCACCAGGGGTCCGGCGGCCGGACGCGCTGATCGTCCTGCTTCCAGGTATTTTTGGCATGATTCTTGACCGTGAGCGACGAGTGAGCGTACAATAGGTACGTACAGCGTGAGGGGACGCCGCGCGTTGCTGGCAGAGAGGGAGCGGACGTGGACGAAGCCGTGAGCTTCCAGGACACCATCGACAAATGGCTGCGCGTGGTATACAGCAACCACCATCGTCTCGTCTCGCGCATGTACCCCGCGGCAGCGCAGTCCCTCTCCATCGATCAACTTCGAGACGGTCCGCTTGGCAAAGACCTTGGCCGTCTGGCCGCGCTCGCCCGCGGTGAGACGCGCGCCGCGAAGGATCGCGTCCTCGACGCGATCGAATCCGTACTCCAGATCCTGTTCTGGCCCCCGGGGTCGGACGACTACACCGTCCCCCGTAGCTTCTGGGAGACCGACCTCGGTCGCATGATCTCGATGGCGAAGTATCGTGCCTACGAGCCGGCTGAACTGGTCAGCATTGGCAACGCGGCCCAGCAACTCGGCGTCACTCGACCGACCATCTATCGCTGGATGGATGACCGTACGCTTGGGTACGTGCGCGACGAGATGTCCGGTCGCACCTTCGTCGTCCGCCAGGACATCGACAACCTGCGCCGCGACATGGACTCTATCGTCGAGGAGGCGTAGGCGTCGGGACTGCTCCTGGATCTTCATCGACAGACGACGGCCGGCTCGCGCCGGCCGCGTTCATGCTCGGCTTCCTGGCCTCGGGGCCTCTAAGACGCCTGGGAGTCCTCCTCGGCGTGGATCTCCTCCTCGACCACCATCAGATGAACGATGTCGGCACGGCTCACGATCCCGATCAGGTCGCCGCGCCCGTCGACGACCGGCACCGGGTTCACGTGCCGCTCGTACATGATCGTGGCGACGTCCTGGACCGTGGCCTCCGGGCCGACGGTCACGGCGGGCTCGGTCATCAACTCTCCGGCAGTGGTCGCCAGAATGCGACGCAGTTGGTCCTGATGAGCGCTGCCCGGTATCCGAAAGTAGGCGTCGAGGAACGGTATATAGAGCGGCGCGTCCCATTCCGACTCGCGGGAAATCAGGTCGGACTCGGTGATCATCCCGACCACGTGCAATCCGTCAATCACCGGGATGCCGCTCAACTGGTTTTCCCACAGCAGACGCGCGACCTCAGACACCGGCGAGTGCCGGCCAACCGTGATGACATCCCGCTGCATCAGTTGGGAGATCGACGTGTCGATATCCATTGCGTCCCCTACCATCGCGCATCGTAGAGCGCGGCCACGGCCGGTGCCAGACCGGCAATGACGTCCGGAGCCACCAGGCCGAGCGTTCCTACCGCCTTTTGCGCAGCCAGTGCTGCCGACGTTCCGACCAGCACACCGGCCGCGGCAGCGGCCGTCGGGTCCAGTCCCTGTGCCAGTAGCCCTGCGATCGTGCCGGCCAGCACGTCCCCAGTGCCGGCGCTAGCCAGCGATGGGAGCGCCTGCGGTGCCACCAGCAGTCGGCCTCCGGGCTCGGCGACCACGGTGTGGGCGTGCTTCAACACGACCACCTGCCCGAAGCGCGCCGCCGCCTCGCGTGCCGACTCCCACGAGCGCGCAACGATCGCATCCGCCTCGACTCCCAGCAGGCGTCCCAGTTCTCCCGGGTGCGGCGTCAGGACCAGTGCCGCGCCACGGAGTCGGTCAGGCCAGTTGTCGTGCCGGGCGAGCCAGTTCAGTCCGTCCGCGTCCACCACCGCACGGCCGGTGAAGGCCGCGCCTGTGACTTCGGCACGAGACGCACCGAATCCGATCGACTGCGGATTTGCGCGGGCTCCGAAGAATGCGTCCAGGAACTCGTCGACGATCGGGTCCTGACCGAGCCCCGGTCCGACCAGCAGCGCGTCCGCGCTCGCCGCCGCGGCACGTACCAGTTCTGCCGCCCGGGAGCCGGCTCCGCCGAACTCTCCTTCCGGCAAGGGGACGAACGTGACCTCCGGTAGCGCCGTCGAGATCGGACCGATCAACGAGCGCGGAACCGCCAGCGAGACCAGCCCCGCGCCCACCCGCGCGGCCGCGGCCGCGGCCATGCGCGGTGCTCCGTAGTAATTTGGCGCACCGCCGACCACGAGCAGTGTGCCCACCTGACGCTTGTGCGTGTCCGCGGCGCGGCGTGGCAGCCACGCCCGAACGTCCGCCTCGGTCACGAGCAGCGGATCGCTCGCGCCTGTCTCCGGCGCCGGCAGCCCGATGTCGATCAGCAACAGCGCCCCGGCGTGGCGGACGGCCTCGCCGAGATAGAGACCCAGCTTGGGCAGCCCGATCACGGCCGTGAGGTCCGCACGGAACGCGTGCGCGTCGGCAGTCCCCGTGTCCGCGTCGATTCCGGACGGGATGTCCAGCGCGACCATCGGGGTGCCGCGATCGATCCGCGCCTGCCAGGCCTCGTCGAACGCTCGTGCCACGGCGCGCGGCAACTCGGTGCGCCCGCCTATCCCGAACACCGCGTCCACCACGATGTCCGCGTCGCCACAGGCAGCCGAGAGGTTCGCATCAGTGCTCAGCCACTCGAATCCCGCGGCGATCTCCTCGGGCACCGGCGCGCCGGCCAGGCCGCTGCGCTCGTGGCCCCAGATACGGACGTGCCACCCGCGCTCGGCCAGCGCGGCAGCCGCCACCAGGCCGTCGCCGCCGTTATGTCCCCGTCCGACCAGGAACAACGCGGTCCCGGGGCCACCGCGCCGGGCATCGATGATCGCGTCGGCTACGCCATATCCGGCCGCTCGCATGAGGTCGGCCTCGGTCTTGCCCGCCCGCACGGCGGCCTGCTCAGCAGCCCGCACGTCTGCCACCCGACAGAGTCGAATCACTGTCCGTCCATTTCTCCGCTATCGCGCGTGAGCTTGGTCGCGACGACCAGCGCCATCGCCTCTGTCCGCGAGTGCGTCAAGGAGACGGCGACGTGTCGGAAGCCAAGCAGACTGGCCCGCTCGAGCGCGGAACCGTGGAGAACTATGATGGGCTTCCCGCGGCTGTTCGGCAACACCTCGATGTCACGCCAGCGTACGCCACGGACGCCGGTTCCCAGCGCCTTCATCGTGGCTTCCTTGGCGGCGAAGCGCGCGGCGAGCTCGGACGGCCGGCGTCCGTAGCGCTCCCGCTCGCGCACGCTGAAGACGCGGTTCAGGAACCGCGGCCCAAACCGATCCAGGGTGGCGCGAATGCGATCGATCTCGATGACGTCGATGCCGACCTCAACGGGTCCGGCGGCGTCCGCGTCCCACAGCGGCGCGTAGCTACCGTCCGACGCCGACATAGGTGAAGCCGAGCTGGCGAGCATCCTGCGGGTCATACAGGTTTCGACCGTCGATGAGCACGGGATGGCACATCAGGCTCGATACCCGTGCCAGGTCCACCTGCTTGAACTCGTTCCAGGGCGTGAGCACCAGCAGCGCCTCGGCACCGGTGATGGCTTCGTAGGGGTCATCGTAGTACGTCGCCTCGGGGACGACCGCGCTCGCGTTGTGGTTGGCCGCCGGGTCATACGCCCGCGCATCTGCCCCGCGCTGGACCAGCATGCGCAGCACGTCGATGGCCGGCGACTCGCGAATGTCGTCGGTGTCCTGCTTGAACGCCAACCCCCACACGGCAACGCTGCGCCCGTGAAGCTCGCCAATGATCTCCGACAGCCGATGGACGAAGCGCCGGCGCTGGTCCTGGTTGATCTCGAGCACGGCGTCGAGCAGCTGCGGGTGACAGCCCGCTTCCTTGCCCATGTACGCCAGGGCCTTGACGTCCTTCGGGAAGCAGGAGCCGCCGAAGCCGATCCCAGCCTCCAGGAACTGCGACCCGATCCGCGGATCATAGCCCATTCCCTGGGCCACCACGGTCACGTCGGCGCCGAGCTGCTCACAGATCTGGGCGATCTCGTTGATGAAGCTGATCCGCGTGGCCAGGATCGCGTTCGAGGCGTACTTGATCATCTCGGCCGTGCGCCGGTCGGTGATCATCACCGGCGCTCGCAGTGCGCCGTAGAGCTCTCCGACCTGCTCGGCCGCCTGGCGGTCCTCGGCGCCGAGCACGATCCGGCTCGGATTGAAGACGTCGTAGACCGCGGACCCCTCGCGCAGAAACTCTGGATTGCTGACGACCGCGAACGTGGCGTCCGGGGCTTTCACCTCCGAGACGATCGAGGTCACGAAGTCGCCGGATCCAATAGGCATCGTGCTCTTATTGATGATGATCGTGTGGCCGCGCATAGCGCGACCTGTCATCTCGGCAGCGGAGCGCACGGCGCGCATATCGGCCTCGCCGCTGAAAGCCGAGGGTGTTCCGACACAGATGAAGACGAAATCAGAATCGGGAACGGCGGCTTCATAGCAGGTAGTGAAACGCAACCGGCCGGCCTTGAGGTTGCGGCCGATCAGCTCGTCGAGACCGGGTTCGTAGATCGGACTGATCCCCTTCGACAGCTGCGCGACCTTGTGCTCATCGATGTCGATCCCGAACACCTGGTTGCCGAGGTCGGCGAACGCGGCGGCGTAGACCGCGCCGACGTAGTTCGTGCCGATGATCGATATAGTTGCCACTGTTCCCAGACCCCTTCCGAACCAACCACCGTCACGTCCGCCGCCCGCGTCTGCGTCCGTGCCGTTGTCCCGCCCAAGTCCCGGACACCAAACGCCGCGCGGTACTCTCGTACACACTCTACAACAGGGGTGATTCCCTGGGCTGCGGGACATGAGTCACGACTTGAGCAGTACCCATCCGCGCACACTGAAACGTCAACGCGCTGCGTGCTCACTCACCGTCGAACCTCGAACTCGAGCATTGGGCCGAGCGTGGTGCAGCTCTCGCAGCGGACGCTCTGGACGCGCGCGGTCGTCGGCCCTGACGTCAGCGCGTCGCGGAGTTGATCCAGATTCCGGGGCGTTCCCTCAGCCCTCACCTCGACCGTTCGCCCGTCCGCGCCGTTCCGCACCCAGCCTACGAGTCCAAGCGCGCGTGCACGTGACACGACGAACGCGCGGAATCCCACCCCTTGAACCCGACCGCCAACAATGCAGTGCATGCATTCCACCGAAGGCCCGGCGGTTACCACGGAGCCTCTCCACGACTGCCCGTTCGTGCCTGCCGCCGATAGCGCTGCAGTTCTGCGGCCTCCCGGTCCGCAGCCTGGTAGCCGTCGAGAAACGCGCTCATCGCGGATCCAAAGGTCCCTTCTTGAATCGCGGTGCGCATCCGCGCCATCTCGCGCTGAACAAACCGGAGGTTGTGTATCGACGCCAGCCGGTAGGCCAGCAGTTCGCGGCTACGGAAGAGGTGGTGTAGGTAGGCCACCGAGAACGTGCGGCACGTGTCGCAGTCGCAGTCTTCTTCAACGGGCGTGAACGCCGCTCGAAACCGACTCGCCGTTATGTTGACTCTACCCCGTCGGGTAAACAGCCCGCCACGTCGCGCCACGCGCGTCGGATGGACGCAGTCGAACATGTCCACACCCAGGGCGACCGCGGTCCAGAGGTCCTCTGGCGACCCGACGCCCATCAGGTAGCGAGGGCGGTCATCCGGCAGGTACTCGATCGAGGCAGTCAGGAGTTCAGACATCAGCGGTTTGGGCTCACCGACGCTAAGACCGCCGATGGCGCAGCCGTCGACCGGCGCTTCGGCCACGACGTGGGCGCTGATCGCGCGACCATGCGGGGTGAATCCGCCCTGAGCGATTCCGAACAGGCGCGGTTCCGCGCCATGGATGGCCTGGCGAACATGCCTAACGTGCTCGACGGTACGCGCCAGCCAGCGGTGCGTGAGCTCCATTGCCGCCCGTTGCTCGTCGGCCGTCGATTGGTAGCCGACCACGTCGTCCAGCGGCATGATGATGTCCGAGCCGAAGGCCAGCTGGAGATCGATCGCTGACTCCGGGGTTAGCTGCCAGCTACTTCCGTCGAGGTGCGACCGAAATCGTACCCCCACCTCGCGCACGTCGCGACGGTGCGCGAGACTGAAGACCTGAAACCCGCCGGAGTCAGTGAGAATTGGACCGTCCCAGGACATGAAGCGCTGGACCCCGTCGGCAGCTTTGATCAGGTCGACCCCCGGTCGCAGCATGAGGTGGTAGGTGTTCACGAGTAGGATCTCGGCGCCCGTCCGCCGAACCTCGTCGGGCGTCAATGACTTCACCGAGGCTTGCGTGCCCACCGGCATGAAGGCCGGCGTGACGACGCTTCCATGCCGCGTACGCAGCACTCCGGCACGGGCGGCGGTCTTGCCGTCACGTGCTGTCAGCTCGAACCAGGGGCAGTCCTCGTCAGCAGTCCCACCCGTGGGACACGCGTCAGTCATGCGGTGATGCTACACAGTCGCGGGGATTCGGCGCAAAACCGCACGAGCACGTCGTCGATTCGCCTCCGGGCCCGGATCCAACTGCGAGCGTTCAATATCCTCTACCATCGCGGAGCGATCTGGTACGACTTCGTCGCGCGAGCCGCGTTCGGTGATGACTGGGCCGCCTGGCGGTCCGCAGCCGCACAACTGATCGTCGGCCGGCAGGTGCTCGACCTCGGCTGTGGAACGGGCGCACTGGTTGCGGGGCTCGGCCGCCAAGGTGTTCCGGTGATTGGGGTGGACCGATCGGACGCGATGCTCGACGTGGCCCGGCGGCGCGACGTTGGATCGACACATCGGCTGGTCCGCGCCGACGCCTCGGCGCTCCCCTTCCGAGCGCACGCGTTTGACTCCGTGGTCTCCACGTTCCCGGCTCGCTTCATCCTCGAAGTCGACGTGGCGCGCGAGATCGGTCGGGTGCTGCGCCCCGGTGGCGTCATCGTCGTGCTCGCGGGTGGACACCTCGACCGCTGGCGCTGGTGGCAGGCGCCCCGACGTCTGCTGCTGTGGCTCGTCTACGGACGAGGTCGCGACGGGCCGAAGGTAGGGCCGCCCGACGTGAACCTGCTCGAGGGTGGCAGCTTCCATGGACGCTGGCTGGAGGTCTTCGGCCCTCAGGGGCGCGGCTGGGTATGGCTCGGCCGGATCGACTGACGCAGGTTGCCGCGGCGTTGGCCTATCGGTGGCGATCGAGTTCGGATCAGATGAGGGTACGACCCACGCGCTCCGCGTCGTCCGAGTTCCCGTTGGTCGACACCGACGGTGCCGCATCGAACGGCATGAGGTCCGCCAGGGGGTCGTCTTTGGTCGGCATTCGGCGCGGAGACGCCGGGGTGTAGGCCATCGGCGGGGCTGTGGGTATCGGCGACGCGGGAGCCGTGGCAGTGGTATACGCCTGATCGGCACGGGTCGGAGCCGTCTGCCCGGCCTGCGCGGTCGGCTGAGCGGTGTCGCCCAGATCGCTAAACGCCCGCTGGAACTCGCCGGTCAGGTCGCCGGTCGCGGCACGGAACTCACGGATAGCCTTCCCCACGGTGTTGGCGATCTCCGGCAGTTTCCCCGGGCCAAACACGACCAGGGCGACCGCAAGGATCACCAGCAGCTCCAAGGGGCCGATGCCGAAGATGTCCATTCGTGTACTCCGTCTGCCAGGTTTGCGACCTGGATCGCCCGTGCGTCGTCCGGCGCCGCGTAGTATACCATCGGGTTCTGACCCGCTCGGCCGGCCGCGTCCTCGGTGCGTCGACGGCGGCCGGCTGGTAGGGCTTTGGAGGTTCCGTGGATCTCAGCTCCGACCGCCGTCCGCTCGTCGCGATCGACGCGCGGCTACTGGCCTACCGGCGCGGCGGTATTCCGCGGTACGTACGCGGGTTGATCGACCACGTACCGCGGTCGGCGATAGATCTCGATTTCGCGTTCGTGGTCAACCGGCAGGCCATCCTGCCAGGCGTCTCCACAATCACTGTACGAACACCACCGCACCACCGGTGGGAACGACTCGCGCTGGGGCTCGAACTGTCCGGTCGGCGGCCGGCGCTGCTCCACTCCACCGACTTTGTGCCGCCCCGGACTGTGGGTGTCCGGCGCGTAGCTACCGTGCACGATCTCGATTTCCTGGAGCACCCGCAACACCTGTCGAGCCAGGCAGCCCGCTACTACGGCCAGGTGCCGCGCGCCATCATGGACGCGGAGCACGTGATCGCGGTGTCCGATGCCACCCGGTGTCGCGTCATCGATCGCCTCGCGGTACCGCCCGAGCGAGTGACCACCATCCGCAATGGCGTTGACCATCGGTTCTTTGGCCCATTTCCCGGGGACCCCGGCTCCATACTCGCAACGGAGCTCGGTCGGGCCGTGGCGACGGCGATACTTGCGGAGCGTCCTATCATCCTGACCGTCGGCACGGTCGAGCCGCGCAAGCGCCACACGCTGCTCGTTGGCGCCGTGGAGATATTGGCCGCGGCGCGTCCCGCTTCCGCGCCGCTGCTGGTCGTGGTCGGCCAGCCCGGCTGGCGGACCGAGGATACCGAGGCAACCATCGCCGCGCTCGCCGGCCGAGGCCTGGCCGTGAGGCTACCGGAGGTGAGCGACGCCGCCCTCCAGGCGCTCTACCGGACCGCGACACTCCTCGCCCTACCGTCGTGCGACGAGGGGTTCGGCCTGCCGGCCGTGGAGGCCATGGCCTCCGGTCTCCCGGTTATCGCCGCCGAACGAGGCGCGTTACCGGAGATCGTCGCCGACGCCGGACTGCTGGTGTCGGCCGACGATGCCGACGCCTGGTCCGCGACTTTAGCGGAGTTGCTGGACGACGCCACGGGTCGCGCGAAGCTGGCAGCTCGTGGGCGAGCGCGCGCCGAGCTCTTTCGCTGGGAGAGGACCGCCGAGCGCACCGCGGCCGTCTATCGACAGGTGCTCGCCGGATGACTGAGCGGACGACGTTGCTGATCGTGGGTCTCGGTAACCCCGGGCGTAAGTATGCCGGGACACGCCACAACATCGGATACCTGGTGGCCAACGAGCTCTCCCGACGCCTGCCTCGCGGCGAGAACCGGCGGCGCTTCGACAGCCAGCTCGTCGAGACCGGCGATCCGATCGGACGAATCGTCCTGCTCAAGCCGGAGACCTTCATGAACCTCAGCGGCATCGCGGTATCGGCAGCGGCCCGCTGGTATCGGGTCCCACCAGAGCGGATCCTGCTGGTTCACGACGATCTGGACCTGCCCTTTGGGCAGCTCCGGCTCCGGCCCGGTGGCAGCAGCGGAGGACACAACGGGGTCAGCTCCGTCATTCAGCAGCTCGGTACCGAGCGAGTCCCCCGGCTGCGTGTCGGCATCAGCCGGCCGGAATCCGGGAGCACGATCGGCTATGTCCTTACCCGCTTCTCCCGGGAGGAGGAGCAGCAGCTCCCGGAGATCGTCGCCACCGCCGCGGACGCCGCCCTCTGCTGGCAGCGCGATGGCATCGAGGTCGCGATGAACCTGTACAATCGCCGAGACGCTGCGCCCCGCGCCCCGAACCCCCGTGAGCGCGCCGTCTAACCGTGATGTCCCGACCGGGGCCCGTCCTGGAGGTGTCGCGTGGACTACGAGCTGAGCCCGGAGCACCAGCTACTCCGAGAACGCTTCCGTGCGTTCGCCGACGAGGTCGTCGCGCCGAGAGCCACCGAGATCGACCGGTCCGGACAGTTCCCATGGGACATCATCAATGCCGCCGCGGAGATCGGTCTGCTCGGAGTCCCGATCCCCGAGGAGTACGGCGGCGTGGGTGCCGACAACCTGGCGTTCGCCCTGTTGATCGAGGAACTGGCCCGTGTCTGTGGTTCGACCGCCTTGACGGTGGAGGCCCACACCGGCCTGGTCTGCGTGCCGCTGATGCTCTTCGGCAACGACGAGCAGAAGCAGCGCTTCCTCGTTCCGCTAGCCCAGGGAAAGATGCTGGGCGCCTTCGGACTGACGGAGCCTCAGGCGGGATCGGATGCCGGCGCCACCCGCACCACCGCGGTACGCGACGGCGACGAGTTCGTCATCAACGGGCAGAAGGTGTTCACGACCAGCGGCAGCATCGCAGGCGTGATCATCGTCACCGCCGTGACCGACCCCGAGGCCGGTCGCCGCGGCATCTCGAATATCATCGTCGAGGCCGGGACGCCGGGAATGAGCTTCGGCCAGGACCAGGAGAAGATGGGGCTGCACGGCTCCGTCACCTCTCAAGTCTACTTCCACGACTGCCGGGTGCCGGCCGCGAACCTGCTGGGCAGGCCCGGAGATGGATTCAAGCAGTTCCTGCAGGTCCTCGACGGCGGACGCATTGCCATCGGCGGCATGGCCGTTGGCCTGGGGCAGGCGGCGCTTGATGCGGCGCGCAGCTATGCCCTGGAGCGTGAGCAGTTTGGCCAGCCGATCGCCAACTTCCAGGGCGTCAGCTTCATGCTCGCGGACATGGCGACCACGCTCGAGGCAGCTCGCTGGTTGGTCTATCGTGCCGCCTGGCTGAAGGACCAGGGCCAGCGGGTGACTACAGAGGCAGCGATGGCCAAGCTCTTCGCCTCCGAGTCGGCCGAGCGCATCTGCCGCGACGCCATCCAGGTGCATGGTGGATACGGCTACACGCGGGAGTATCCCGTGGAACGCTTCTACCGAGACGTGCGCCTTACGCAGATCGGCGAGGGGACATCCGAGATCCTCCGCCTGGTGATTGCCCGTCAGATTCTGGGACAGGGCTAGCCGCGGCAGCGGAGGAAGGACCCGACGACGCGCATGGACATCACGAGAGTCGCGGTGATCGGCACCGGGACCATGGGCAGCGGCATCGCCCAAACCATCGCCGTCGCCGGCATTCCAGTTACCATGGTCGACCGGGAGCAGACGATCGTCGACCGTGCCCAGCAGACGATCGAGCGTCAACTCCGGCGAGGGGTGGAGCGCGGGCGGATGTCCCAGGACGACGCGGGCGTCGCTCTCAGCCTGATCGATACAGACATCTCGGTGGACGCCGCCGCCGACGCAGATCTGGTAATCGAGGCGGTGCCCGAGGTCCAGAGCATGAAGAACGATATCTTCGCCCGGCTGGACGAAGTCTGCCGTCCGGACGCCATTCTGGCCTCCAATACCTCGTCCATCTCGATAACCAGTCTTGGCGCGGCCACTGCGCGGCCCCAGCGCGTGATCGGCATGCACTTCTTCAATCCGGTGCCGCTCATGGAGTTGGTCGAGGTGGTTCGGGGGTTGCAGACGACCGACGACGTGGTCGACACCGTCGTCGCGTTCGCCGGACGTCTCGGCAAGACCCCTGTCGCCGTGAACGACTTCCCGGGCTTTATATCCAACCGGGTGCTCATGCCGATGATCAACGAGGCCATTTTCTGCCTCATGGAGGGGGTCGCCTCGGCGGAGGCGATCGACAACGTGATGCGGCTCGGCATGAAGCACCCCATGGGGCCGCTGGCGCTGGCGGACCTGATCGGGCTGGACGTCTGCCTCGACATCCTGGTGGTGCTACAGCGTGACCTCGGTGAGGACAAGTACCGGCCCTGCCCGCTCCTGCGAAAGATGGTCGCCGCCGGACGGCTCGGGCGGAAGGCGCACGAGGGGTTCTACCGCTACGAGTGAGGGTGCAATCGCGTGGACTTCGCCTTGACGGATGAGCACGTCCTCCTGCGCGATATGGTGCGCGACTTCGTCGCGCGGCAGGTAGCGCCGCTGGCGGCCGAGCGCGACCGCGAGGCCGCGTTCCCGGACCGTGAGCTCGCCGCTGCCGCCGGGCTTGGGCTCTGCGGCATGATGGTTCCAGAGGACTACGGCGGGACACCGTTGGGGGCGCTGGGCGCGGCCGTGGTCTACGAGGAACTGGCCTATGGCTCCCCGGCGCTCTCGGTGACGCTGTCGGTCCACAACAGCCTGGTGTGCGGCGGCATCGCGGCTTACGGATCCTCCGAGCTGAAGCAGCGCCTGCTGCCCGGCCTAGCCACGGGCGAACTGCTCGGCGCGTATGCGCTGACCGAGCCTCAGGCCGGCTCCGACGCGGCCGCCATCACCACGCGTGCAGTCCGCGAGAACGACGAGTTCGTCTTGACAGGCCGCAAGATCTTCGTGACCAGTGGTGGGCACGCGGGGATCTTCATCGTCTTCGCCGTCACCGATCCGGTAGCCCGCACCTCACGCCGTATCTCCGCCTTCGTCGTCGAGCGGGGAACGCCAGGGCTCGAGATTCCGCGTAAAGAGCGCAAGCTCGGTCTGCGAGCGTCCGAGATCGTCGAACTGTCACTACGCGCCGTTCGCGTGCCGGCCGGGAATCTCCTCGGTTCAGTGGGGCAGGGATTCGGCATCGCCATGCACTTGCTCGACGGCGGCCGCGTCGGAATCGGCGCGCAGTCGCTCGGCATTGCGCGCTCCGCATACGATCGCGCCCGGCACTATGCCCTGGAGCGTGAACAGTTCGGCCAGCCCATTGCCGCGTTCCAGGCCAACGCCTGGAAGCTGGCGGACATGGCGACCCGCATCGAGGCGGCACGGATGCTGGTATGGCGCGCGGCGTGCCTGCGTGATGCTGGCGCCCCGCACACCCTTGAAGCGTCCCAGGCAAAGCTGTTCGCCTCGGAGGCCGCAACTCAGGTTACCGACCAGGCAGTGCAGATTCACGGCGGTTATGGCTACCTTGAAGACTACGAGGTCGAGCGGTATTTTCGAGATGCGAGGGCCACGGTGATCTACGAGGGGACCTCGGAGATCCAGCGGCTCGTAATCGCGCGACAGGTGCTCGGCGAGCATCGGTAAGGTGGAGACCTGATGCCTCTGGAACACGCCAACGGGACCGACCACGACGCCGCGCGCAGTTTCCTGATGCTCCTGGTGGGCGACGAGCGCCGCACGTCGGACGCCGCGCTGGGCATCGGGCTGCGCGGCGCCGGCCACAACCTGCGCGTACACATCATCGAGTTCTTGAAAGCCGGCCGCGATCGGGGAGAGTTCGCCGCGGTGTCGTTCCTCGCCGGGGTCACGCTCTCGCAGTACGGCAGCACCAGCCCGCAGCAGACCTCGGAAGAGGTCGAGCGACCGGCGATCGCGCCCGATCGGCTGGAAGCCGCCCTGGCCGACGCCTCGAACCACGTGCGCCACCGCGTCACCAACATCCTGATCCTGGATGGCTTGCTGACCGCGGTCGACGAGGGACTCCTGGACGAGTCGCGGATCCTCGATCTCGTCAATCAGGCGTCGCCCTGGCTAGACATCGTGCTGACCGGTCGGTCCGCCCCCGATGCGTTGAAGGAGGCCGCCGACACCGTCACCGTGATGGAGACGGTCAAGTCGAGTGAGCGCGAGGCCCAGGCGCTGCGGCGCGGTATTCACTACTGATTGCGTCTCCGCGTCGGCTCGCCGGGTCGACACGAGAAGGGCGATGGACGTCATGCCCCACGACGACCGGTCTCACCGCGACCGCTACCGAGGCGCGCCTGATCCGGAGCAGCGTGAGTTTACGACTACCTCCGGCGAACCGGTGCGCGCGCGCTACACCGCCGACGACCTCACATCCGCGGGTTTCGACGCCGACCGCGACCTCAGTGTACCCGGCGAGTTTCCGTTCACGCGCGGCATCCACCCCACGATGTACCGCGGGCGGCTCTGGACGATGCGGATGTTCGCCGGCTTCGGCTCGGCCGAGGAGACGAATCGTCGCTTCCGCTTCCTCCTCGAGCACGGGGAGACCGGCCTGTCGATCGCGTTCGACCTGCCAACCCTCTACGGCCGAGACACCGACGATCCGCTGTCGGCCGGCGAGTTCGGCAAGTGCGGCGTGGCGGTCTCGTCGCTGGCCGATATGGAGCTCTTGCTGGACGGGATCCCCCTGGACCACGTCACCACATCGATGACGATCAACGGACCGGCCGCCGCCATCTGGGCGATGTATATCGCCACCGCCGAGAAGCGAGGCATTCCGCGCGCCGCGCTCGGCGGGACACTGCAAAACGACATCCTCAAGGAGTTCACGGCCCAGAACGAGTACATCTACCCGCCGGCAGCGTCGATGAAGCTGGTCACCGACACGGTCGAGTTCGCCACCCGCGAGATGCCGCGCTGGAACAGCGTCAGCGTCAGCGGCTATCACATCCGCGAGGCCGGCGCGACTGCGACTGAGGAACTGGCCTTTACCCTCGCCGACGGGACGGCCTACGTCGATGCGGCTCTCGAGCGTGGCCTCGACATCGACGAGTTCGCGCCTCGTATCTCGTTTTTCTTCAACTGCCATAACGATTTCTTCGAGGAAATCGCCAAGTTCCGGGCCGCGCGCCGGATCTGGGCGCATCTAATGCGCGACCGCTATGGCGCGAAGAACCCTCGCTCGTGGTGGATGCGCTTCCATACCCAGACTGCCGGTTGCTCGCTCACCGCCCAGGAACCCGAGAACAACATCGTGCGCACCACCATCCAGGCACTTGCCGGCGTGCTCGGTGGGACCCAGTCGTTGCATACGAACTCTCTCGACGAGGCGCTGGCGCTGCCGTCCGACTGGGCCGTGCGTATCGCGCTCAGAACGCAGCAGATCATCGCTTATGAGAGCGGTGTGACCAACAGCGCCGACCCGCTGGGAGGCAGCTACCTGGTGGAGTCGATGACCACCGAGATGGAGCAGCGCGTCCGGCGCATCCTCGACGAGATCGACGAGATCGGCGGCGTCCTTCCCGCAATCGACGCGGGCTACTTCCAGCGTCGCATCGCCGACAGTTCCTATCGCTACGAGCAGGCCGTGGCGGCGCGCGACAAGATAGTAGTGGGTGTCAACGCGCTGCGGTCGGACGGGATGGCCGGCATCCCAATTCTGCAGATGGACCCGGAGGGCGAGGAGCGCCAGCGCGAGCGGATCGCGCAGGTTCGGCGCGAGCGCGACCAGACGGTGTGGCGCTCGTCGCTCGCTGCGCTCAAAGAGGCCGCTCGCCGTGATCAGAACTTGATGCCTTACCTGCTGCGGGCGGTCAAGGCGTACGCGACGCTCGGCGAGATAACCGAGTGTCTCAAAGCCGTCTACGGCGAGCACCGCCCGCTCGCCATCGTCTGAGGAGGAAGCTACCGTGGTAACGACCGCGCGCACCCGTCCGATTCGCGTGCTCGTCGCGAAGCCGGGCCTCGACGGGCACGATCGCGGCGCGAAGGTCATGGTGCGCGCGCTCCGCGACGCCGGCATGGAGGTGATCTACACCGGGCTCTTCCAGACGCCACCGATGATCGCGCACGCCGCCGCAGACGAGGACGTCGACGTCGTGGGTCTGAGCATCCTCTCTGGCGCGCACAACGCGCTCGTGCCGCAGATCGTAAACGCTCTGCGAGACGCCGGCATGGACGATGTGCTGGTGGTCGTCGGAGGCACCATCCCGGATGCCGACGTCCCCCGCCTGCGCGAAGCCGGGGTAGCCGCCGTCTTCGGTCCTGGCACCCCGCTCAAGGACGCAGTGGAATACATCCGCGAGCACGCCCCGGTGCGCGAGGGGGCCGCGTGACGGAACTCGTCGTGCGGTTTCTCGCGGGCGATCGGCGAGCCCTATCCCGCCTCCTCAGCCACGTCGAGAACCGCACCGAGACCGGTAGCATCGCCGTCCGGGAGAGCTTCACCCGCACGGGACGGGCGCACATCGTCGGTGTCACCGGCCCTCCCGGTGCCGGCAAGAGCACGATCACCAACGCGCTCATCCGGCATTTTCGCGACGGCGGCCGGACCGTAGCCGTGCTCGCGGTCGACCCGTCCAGCGCGATCACCGGCGGCGCGGCGCTCGGCGATCGCATCCGGATGATGGAGAATTACGACGACCCCGGGGTGTTCATCCGCAGCATGGCCACCCGCGGCCAGATGGGCGGGCTCGCGCTCGCCGTCACCGGTGCGACCCACCTTCTCGATGCCTTCGGTTTCGACCTGGTCCTGATCGAGACGGTGGGAGTGGGGCAGGACGAGGTCGACATCGCCGAGGCCGCCGATACCACGATCCTCCTCCAGGTCCCGGGGCTGGGCGACAGTATCCAGACGATCAAGGCCGGTGTCCTGGAGATCGCGGACATCCTGGTGGTCAACAAGTCGGACCGCCCCGACGCCCGGCAGCTCGTCCGGGACCTGAGAAACATGCTCCTCATCGGTGATCGGCCCGGCCGCGAGATACCGATCGTCGAGACGGTGGCGACCGAGGCCGGCGGGATCGCGCGCCTCGCCGCGGAGATCGACCGGCACCACGCATTTCTCGTCGAGACCCTCCGGCGCGCGGAGCGCGTGGAGCGGCGCCTGCTGCGCGAGGTGGCGTTGCTGGCTCGCGAGCGCTTCGAGCGCTGGCTGGCGGTACAGCTGGAGTCGTCGATCACCATCGAGGAGCGACGAGCGCTGGTGAATCGTCTGGTCGACCCCGGCACCGTGGCCGGCGACCTGGTCGACCAGATGCTTGAGCGCCGCTCCGGCGATCCGCTGCCGGGCTAGGTGTTGCGGGAGCGTGCCGGTCTCACCGCCGTCGGCACATCCAGTTCGACGGGCCGGACGTCAGCTCCGGACACCTCCGCGCGCGACGGCGTTCGCGATCATGGCCGCCGACGCGCCCGCCCCGACGGCGTTGTCGATGTTCACCACCGTCAGCCCCGGCGCGCAGGTCTGCAGCATGCTCATCAACGCCGCTTGCCCACCGCCGCCGTAGCCGTAGCCGACCGAAGTCGGCAGTCCGATCACCGGCACCGGGACGAGACCGGCGACCACCGACGGCAGCGCGCCGTCCATTCCGGCGACGACAACGATGGCGTGCACGCCGTCGTCGATGACCCGGCGCAGTGGTCCGAAGAGGCGGTGCAGCCCCGCGACTCCCATATCCGCCAGCAGGGTCACCTCGCACCCCATCTCCTCGGCCACCACGCGCGCTTCCTCCGCGGCGGGGATGTCAGACGTCCCGGCCGTGATAATGGCGACGCGGCCGCCGGTTCGCGGTGGTTGCCGTCCAGGCTCGCGCACTGCTACCGTCCACGTGCCGGCGCGATGCTCAACCGACGCCCCCGGGAATTCTCCGCGGAGCTGCTCCACGAGCGGTGCGTCCACCCGACTGACCACCACCGTGCCGCTCGTGGACAGCATTGTCCGCACGATGTCTAGGATTTGCCCCGTCGTCTTCCCCGGAGCAAACACGACCTCGGGGACGCCCTTGCGGGTGACGCGCCCGGTGTCGAGTCGCGCGCTCGGTGCCGGACCCTCTGCCGGAGGATCATCCATTAGCGACCGGATCAGATCGCCGAACACCCGGTCCGACGGACGATCCTCACCCTCGCTCATCCCACCTCCTCCGCCAGCGGCTCAGCGAGCGCCGCCCGGATAAGCGCCTCCGGCGGTGCACCGGCGCTGCCTGAGCGCTCGAGTAGTACGAGGAACTCGACATTCCCGGCCGGGCCGGTGATAGGCGACTTTGTCAGGTCAGTGGGCGAGAAGCCGAGGTCCGTCGCCTGATCGAGCACACGACGCATGACGTCCGCGTGCACGTCCGGGTCCCGCACAACCCCGCCCCGGCCCACTCTCTCACGTCCGGCCTCGAACTGCGGCTTGATCAGCGCGACGCAGCGCCCTGCCGTGGACAGCACCCGCAGCGCGGCCGGCAATACCAGACCCAGTGAGATGAACGACACGTCGATGGTCACCAGGTCAATTGGCTCCGAAAGCCCATCGAGGTAGCGGACGTTGGTACGCTCCATCACCACCACACGCTCGTCCTGTCGAATCCGGTAGTCGAGCTGCCCGTAGCCGACGTCGATCGCGTAGACGCGCCTGGCCCCGCGATGGAGCAGCACGTCGGTGAATCCACCGGTCGACGCGCCAAAGTCGGCACAGACAAGGTCCGCCACGTCGAGTCGGAACCGTTCGAGCGCCCAGTTGAGCTTCTCTCCACCGCGGCTCGCGAAGCGCCGCCCGTGAAGCAGCTCCAGTACGGCGTCCTCGTCGAGGGGCATCCCCGCCTTGTCCACCACGCGGTCACCGGAGCGAACCACCCCGCTCATGATCAGCGCACGGGCCTGGCTTCGGCTGGTCGCGAGGCTCCGCCGCACCATAAGATCGTCGGCCCGCACGCGCCTGGCCATCAGCAGCCGTCCTGCTGCGCGGCCACGGCGCGTCGGAAGTGGTCGATCTGGACGTGGCACAGGGCCACGGCGAGGGCGTCCGCCGCGTCGTCTGGCTGCGGGACCTCATCGAGGTCGAGCAGGAGGCGCACCATTTCCTGCATCTGCGGTTTGTCGGCCTTGCCGTAA
>DATKRJ010000386.1:0-2151 GCA_035532355.1 Thermomicrobiaceae bacterium
TCGGCCTGCGTGACGCGCCGGAGCGCCTCGGCGAGCGAGACGTGGGTGCTGACGTGGATCACGCGGAGCGTCGGGCCGATCAGCAGCATTCGCACGCGCCGGGCACCGGTGCGCTCAGCGAGCAGCTCGGTGTGGCCGGGATAGCGGAAGCCCGCCAGCTGCATGGCCGCCTTGTTTAGCGGCGCCGTCACCACGGCGTCGACCGCGCCCTCGAGCGCCAGGTCGCAGGCGCGGAAGACGTACTCGACCGCGGCCCGCCCGGCAGACGCGCGCTCCCGACCCGGCGGACAGTCCTCCGGATCGGCGTTATCCAGGTCGAGGAGGGTCACCACGCCGGGCTCGTAGCGCCCACGCGCCGGGGCGTCGACGACGTCGAAGCCGCCGCGAGGGCGACCGACCCAGCCGGCGGCGCGCTCGAGGATGCGACGGTCGCCGACGACGATCGGGCGGCATACGGTGTGGAGTTCGTCGTGCCGGAGGGCCTTCAGGCAGATCTCGGGCCCGATCCCGGCCGGATCGCCCATCGTGATCGCCAGCAGCGGCCGCTCATCTCCGGCCATCGTCGCTCCCGTCCACGGTCCCGGCCTTCCGATGCCAGTGTAGCCCCGGCCGCAAACCGACCGCAATCGCCGCGGCGCCCGTCGTTCATGGCTCGATGACGGAGGCCAGCGCGGCGAGCGACGTGCCGAGGCCCTGGATGAAGTGGAGACGGTTGGCAGTAGGGTCGAAACCCGGTCGCACCCGGGCCGGCTAGCCGACCATCGGGAGGCCGTGCGGGGCGCGGCCGAGGGCAACGCCGTCCCGCGGCGTCACCCGTACACATGCTCCACCCGGTTGTCGGCGCGCTTCGGGGCAAGACGCCGGGCTCGACAGTGAAGCGCGCGTTCTCCACCCGGAGTTCCACCCGGTAATCAGACGGACTGCCTTAGCCGCGGAATCACGTCGGTCGCCACGCGCTCCAGGACGGCCATCTGCCGATCGGGCGGCTGGTCGATGATGAACTCGTTGATTCCCGCCTCGCGGTAGCGTCCGACCACTTCGTCGAAGGCGTCGACCGATTCCCACGGATCGTACGGCATAACGGCGGCCCAGCCGTACACCGAGCGGTGGATCTCGTCCGGATTGCGTCCGATCCGGGCGCACGCCTCGTCCAGGATGCGGTTCCGCTCGGCGAGCTCGTCGGGAGTACCGGTCGAGTTCCAGGCGTCGGCGTAGCGGGCGACGATCTCGAGCATGCGGGGCCGCTTGGCGCCCAGCGTCAGGGGAGGTCGCGGCTGCTGAATGGGACCCGGCCGGAAGGGGGCGTCCTCGATCTGGTAGTAGCGCCCCTCGTACGAGGTCACGTCGTTGCGCATCAGCCGGTCGACGATCTCGACGGCCTCGCGGAAGCGCGCGACGAGTTCGGCCGGCGGCGGGAAGTCGAGCCCGAACTTGTCGTGCTCGGGCACGTACCAGCCGGCGCCGATACCCAGCTCGAGCCGCCCGTTGGAGATGTGATCGACGGTGACGGCTTCCTTGGCCAGCAGCGCGGGATGACGGAACGTGTTGGAGCTGACCAGCACGCCGACTCGGATGCGCTGCGTGACCGCGGCGAGGCCGGCGATAAGCGTCCAGCCCTCGAAGTAGGGGCCGTCGGGATGGCTCGGCTGGATGAAGTGATCGCAGTCCCAGACGCTGTCTAAGCCGAGGGCCTCGAAGTACTGCCAGCGCTCGACGAGCGTGGACCAGGGCAGGTTCTGGTCGGTACAGATACCGAAGCGGAGCTCGCGGGCCATCGCTACCTCCCTGTCCGCGATCCGACCGGGACGTCTGGGCGCGACCCATACCGGCCGGGCACGCGGCCGCGTATCGGTGAACGCGGGCATTGTCCTATGCCGCGCCCCGAGAGAGCAAGCGGGTCGCCTCCGGTCGCGGCGTGTGCGAGCCGCGGACGGTCAGCCCTCGGCCTGACGGCTCGACCTGCTTGCCTGCAGCAGGAGTACGCCAATGATGACCGTCGCCGACAGGATGACACCCCAGGCCGGCGTCGGGGCCGGGCGGAGCACGCTCGGCAGTTCGTGGGTGGCCCAGCCGCGCTTGACGACCTGCTCGAGTGAGAAGTCGTTGCCCGCGTTGGCCAATCCGTAGGCGAGCATCAATCCGAGGTAGAAC
>DATKRJ010000387.1:0-6640 GCA_035532355.1 Thermomicrobiaceae bacterium
CGCGGCGACCACGACGACCTCGCGGTCAGTGGCGCATCCGGCGGGGCGGTCCCTCACGCCAGCCGCCGCGCCGCCGCGAGCCACTCATCGCGGCCCTCGATCGGGATCTCGTAGGTTGCTAACGCGCGCCCAACACCCGCCGGGCGACACCTCCGGGCGCGCCAGTGTCGGGCGCACCAGAACAATAAAGCACCTGCGCGCTGCTACCGCGTTCATGGTGCCGACATGGCTGGAGCGCTCGCCCGGTGGCTGGGTCTCGACCGGACCCGCGAGGCGTGACGTCCGAGAGCCCGTCGCCCCACCGTGACCACGTCGTCCGGGTGGGCGGACCCGAGCCCGGCTGAGAGGCACCGCGCAGCAGCGCGACTGGAGTACCCTCCGCGGCGAGGAGGTGCCTGAAGGCGTGATGATGAGCCCCGACCCGGTGAACGACCCGCAGGCGTATCAGCGGCTCCTACTCGGTCTGCTCGGACATGACGACCCGGCCGCAGTCCAGGAAGGGACCCCGTCCGCACTCCGGGGACTCGTTGACGAGGCTGGCGGAGACCTGCGGAGGCGGCCAGAGCCCGCCGAATGGTCGGTAGTCGAGATCGTGGGTCACATCACCGACGCCGAACTGGTCTCGAGCGGGCGGTACCGCTGGATCATTGCCCATGACACGCCCCCGATTCCGTCGTACGACCAGGACCGCTGGGTCGAGCGACTCCGCCATCGAGAGGCGCAGCCCGAGGAATTCCTCGCGCTCTTCACAGCGCTCCGGACCGGAAACCTCGATCTTTGGCGGCGGACACCAACGTCGGAGCGATCGCGGTACGGAGTCCACGATGAGCGCGGTCCTGAGAGCTACGAGCTGACGTTCCGGCTCATCGCCGGTCATGACCGCTTCCATCTGGCCCAGGCTCGTCGCACGCTTGCCCGGATCCGGCCCAGCGCGGCCTGATCAATGTCATGCCGGGGCAGGAGCGTGTAGCCTCCTGCCGTGAGCGTCATCGTCACCGACGGCCTGACGAGGCGATACGGACGATCCGTCCTCGCCCTCGACGGCCTGAGCGTCGAGGTACGGGAAGGCGAGATCTTCGGATTCCTCGGTCCGAACGGGGCGGGCAAGAGCACGACCATCCGCCTTCTGCTCGGCCTGCTTCACCCGACGATGGGGCGCGCGGAAATCCTTGGCCTCGACTCCGAGCGGCAGTCCGTCGCGATCCGCGGTCGAGTCGGCTATCTGCCCGGCGGGATCGCGCTCTACGACTCCATGAGCGGGGAGGCCCTGCTCGACTATCTCGTCGACCTGTATCGCCGTCCGCCGGTGCGCCGGGCGGAGCTGCTCGAGCGGCTGGAGCTTTCGGCGGTCGACCTGCGCCGTCCGGTCCGCGACTACTCACGGGGCATGCGTCAGAAGGTCGGCATCATCCAGGCCCTCCAGCACGATCCGGACGTGGCGATCCTCGACGAGCCGACGGAGGGGCTCGATCCGCTCATGCAGCGCGCCTTCTACGATGTCCTCGACGATCTGCGCTCCAACGGGCGGACGATCTTCTTCAGCTCCCACGTGCTGTCCGAGGTCGAGCGGGTCTGCGATCGGGTCGCGATCATCCGGGCCGGGCGCCTCGTCGCGCTCGAGGACGTCGGGGCCCTGCTCGCCCGTCGCCACCGCCACGTGGAGATCCGGGTCCGCGGTGAGGCGCCTCGCCTCGACGGCGTGGCCGGCGTCTCAAAGCTGGTCACTCGAGACGGATTGCTGACGTGTGAGCTCGAGGGCGACGTTGGGCCGTTCCTCGCGGCAGTCCAGCGGAGCGACGTCGCAGACCTGACGATCGAACCGGCGCACCTCGAGGAGGCATTCCTCGAGTTCTACCAGGACGACCGGCCGGCAGGCATTGTCGGCACGGACGTGGGAGCTGTGCGAGCGGGATGAACACCGTGCTCCTCGCGCGGACCTGGGAGGCACAGCGGGCGAAGCTTCTCGCGGTCGCCCTCGCGCTCGGCGGATGGGGATTCCTCATGCCCGTCATCTACGCCAGCTACGGCGCGCAGTTCCGTTCGCTCATGGAGTCCGGGGTCATCCCGCGCCAGCTGGCCGAGTTCGGCGGCGGGGACATCTTCTCATTGCCCGGCGCGGTCTCTCTGGGCTTCATTCATCCGATCGCCGTCGCGCTCAACTGCGTGTTCGCGATCGGTTTCAGCACGGGGTCCGTCGCCGGCGAGCGCCAGCGCGGGACGCTCGAGGTGCTCCTCGCGCGGCCGATCTCACGTCGCTCACTTGCCCTTACGCTGTATGCCGCGATCGTGCTCTTCGTGGCGATCACCACCGCCGCCTTCCTGGTGGGCGTCTTCGTCGCGTCGGCGCTGTGGGGCGTCTCCGCCGAGCTTGGACTGTCGCGACTGCCGCTGCTCTGGCTCAACGGCGTCCTCCTGTTCGCGGCGTTCGGCGCGATCGGCCTCGCGGCCTCGGTCTCATTCGATCGGATGACTCCGGTCCTGGCGATCGCACTCGGGTTCACGATCGTCAGCTATTTCGTCGACGTCCTTGGCTCGCTCTGGCCGGATGCGAAGGGTCTTCAACCGCTCTCGCTGTTCGACTACCTCAAGCCGAGCGACGTGCTGTCGGGCACGGCTACGCCGGTGGACTTCGCGGTGCTGGCCGGGGTCGCCGCGGCCGGGGTCGCGTTCGCGCTCGTGCGCTTTCCCGCGCGGGACCTCGCCGCGCCATCCTGACCGCGGGCATCCCGACCGCTTCGCGCCTGGCTCCATCTGCTGCTTCCGCGGGCCTGCGTCCGGGTGCTCGCGCGAGCACGACGGCGGTCTCGTCGACGACGAGCCGCCAGGTCAGCCGCAGGTGAGCGTTGGCTTGTCGAACGTGACCGAGATGGTGCCGTCCGGGAGCAGGGTGGTGTGGCTCACGTCGTGGAGGGCGATCGTGCTGCCGTCCGACCCGGTCGCGTGGATCACGAGGATGCCCGTCGTGGTGGCGTTCTGGCGATTGAGATTGAACCCGAACCAATTCGTCAGGTGTCCGCTGTAGACGACACCCGTACCCTCGTCGATCGCTGTGAGCTTGTCCTCCTCGGTGGTGGTGAACCAGAACTCGTCGCTGGTCGGGAAGTACGTCTCGTGGACCACGCCGTTGAAGATGAGTGTGAGGTCGACCGTACCGCCGTTGCACGGGTTGACACCGGTGCTGGTCACGCTTCCATGGAAGTTCTCGGTAGTGGAAACGGTGTGGGTGCTGGCGGCCGCGGCCGGCATGGCGATCACCAATGCCAGAACGAGACCCACGAAGGCACCCAGACGATGGAGGCGACGCACCTGGAACTTGCCGTGGGCGAACACGCTCCCGGCTGTGACGCCGAGCACCGAGACGCAGAATGCCAGGGCGACGACCAACCGGGCTGGTCTGATGAGTTGCACGGGGACCTCCTTCGTGACATGGGCCGAGCAGGGAATGTGGGCCGAAGGACGCAGGACGCGGGCTGAGCGACGCCTCGCACCGAGGCCTTATCCGACCGGATCCGCTTCGTGAGTCCGCCCTGAACATCGCATCTCACCGTTCCGGAATCGTTACGGGAGTTGTCGCCACAGGATCACCGTTGCGCCGCGCCCGCACAGGATGGACCGGCCCGCGCGGCAACCGTGCTCGAGATGGCGAGTCTGCTGGATCCCATGGACGCGCCGCAGCCGAGGGCACGACGGCGCTCGCGGACCGGTAACTCGGCAGCCGGCCGGATCAGACACTCGAGGCGTCGCGGGAGTGCGCTCGCGATGGTTCAGGTGACGGCGTACCCCGGCTCAGCGCCGCATCAAGCCGCGTGACGAACGGGGCGGCCCCGAGCCGGAGGAGGATCTCGCGGGCCCGATCCCGGTATCGAGGAGGGTAGCGGATGCGCGAGCCGCGAGTCACACCTGGACGCGCTCGCCGCCTCCCGTGGGCCTCATCGATCGGGCGACGAGAAGTGGCCGGACGAGCCCCCTGAACGGAGGGACGTCCAACCTCGTTGCAGGTGCAGACTGATCGACGGCCGGAACTGCGACTCTCCCGTGCTGCGGAGGATGCAAGGCCTGCCTGGGTGACACGGATACCGCCCAGGCAGGCGGCGAAGATCTACGGCGCGTTTGCGAGATCGTGAACGAACTGGACCGTCGCAGGACTGCCGAGTCCTGTCGTGAGGTCGTAGCCCGCCGTCGTTGGGAAGCCAGCGATGCCGCTGCCGAACTCGGAGTTGTCGGCGAGGGTCGTGACGCCGCCACCGGTCCCGAACGTCTCGGGCACGATGTCATTGAAGTCGGCGGCCGGGAGCGAGTACAGGGTCGGATTGAGCCAGCCGAGTGCTGGCTTGGAGAGCGCGGTCCGCAGCTGGTTCGCAAGGGCGATGGTGCCCGCGAGCTGGGGGGCCGAGGCGCTCGTGCCGCCGACCACGTGCCAGCCTATGCGCGTGCCCGGGAAGCCCGTGTAGACGAGAGCCCCGCCGTCAACCGCCGCATTCCAGGACAGGTCAGGCAGGCCGCGATGACTGCCAACGACCGACGAGACCGAATCCTGGAAGGTTGGCCGACCGAAGAGTTCACTCGTTCCGCCACCGGTCGAGGCGGGCAGCCAGTCTTCCTTCCAGACCGCTTCGGTGCGGCCTGCGCCTGTGGTGTATGCCAGGTATGGCACTCGGCAGGTGGTGAAGGGCTGAGTCTTGAGGCAGTCATAGAAGTCAGCCGCCGAGACCGATGGGTTCCACTGCCATCCGTACTGGAGCCAGGTCCCGCCTGCCGAGGTAACAAGCGGATCCGAAGACGGCCAGTTGGCCGTCGGGAACGGGAAGAGGCGGCCTTGCTTGTCGGTGTTTGCCGTTCCCGAGTCGCCGCTGGAACTGACGACCGTCACATGATTGGCTTTGGCCTGGGCATAGACCTGGTCGAAGCGGCTGACCTGCTGTGCAGCCGCGGAGTTGAATGACTGCTCGGTCACGGCGAAACTCTGGCTCATCACCGCGCCTGGGTAGTGGGCGATCGCGTACTGCTCACCGATAAAGATGCTCGGGAAGCCCTGGACACCTTCCGTCTCGGCCGGGTTGGCGGCCAAGAGCACGAGCTTCGCGTCGGGCGCGATCGCGTGGGCCCATTGCAGGTCGAGGCTCGTTTCAAATGCCCAGCCGGCCTCGACCCCGTGCATGGCGTTGCTGTAGGTGGGGGTCCCGGTGGGGTAGACGATCGTGAGATCCGGCGCTGGGAGCCCAAAAGTCGCGCTGAAGAACTGGAGGTCCTGGAGTGCGGTCGGGCTACCGTAGGAGTCGACGATGACAATCGTCTGACCTCTGCCGGTGACCCCCGCGGCGTGGAGCGCGTCCACGCCGTAGGCGGCCGTCATCTGCGCGGGCGTGTAGCAGTGGTAGAGGGCGTAGCTGAAGACCGGAGCGGGCGTCGTGCAGGCCGCCGGTGCGCCGGCCGCAACTGCGGAATCGTCCGGTGCGAGCTCGATCATCGGGACGAACTGGAGCGATGCCTGGGCCGTGGCGCCCGTGATCAGTGGACCAAGAAGTCCGATGGTCGCGACGAAGGACGCCATTCGCATGACGTGGGAACGAACCATGCCACTCCTCCAAAAATCCGAGTCCGTCGAGAAACCGAGGAACGTGGACCGCGGGACGGGCCGTGGTCGGGGCGAAACGGCGAACTTGGTGAATAGATCGCAGTAGGCCAGACCTCACCCATGTCTCGTCGACGGATCGGGTTCGCCAGTGGCTCGGCGCGGCCTGGGCGGCCAAGGTTGCGACCGCGCGTCCTAGCCTTCCGTCAGTGATCCGCTACTTGTACGCCGACCGGGCGCGACTGTCGAGAACCTACCCGCGCGATCGGTGCACCCACGCACCCCGGAGGCGGCAGGACAACTCATATCCCCACCCGACCTCGCTCTTCGGCGACTACGGCAGCATCGCCACGACGAACGGGCTGGCGCGAGGCGCAGCCGCGCGCCAGCCGTCCGGCTCAGACCGCGGTCCAGACGTCGGTCGCCCGGGCTACGGGCACGGGTGCACCGCCGATCGCGAGTTCGTACAGGCGGTCGTCGGAGACGACCACGAGGGTCGGATGCTCCGCAGCGATTCGAGCAAGCGCGTTCTCGCGCCAGACGTCACATTGCGCGTAGACGCCGTTCATGGAGGGATCCCAGACTCGAACGTCCGCCGCGGTGCAAGCGGACTTCGTGGGCGAAACCAGGCGCCATTGGTGGGTGATGGCGAGTTGCTCGATAGCCGGAGCGTGACGCGGGTATGCTCGCACGAGGCGCAGCAACACCCGTCAGGGAAGGCAACGCGATGCCCGACCGACCCGAGTCCGCATGCCTCGTCATCGCCGACATCAGCGGCTACACGAGCTACCTCGCGGGAGTGGAGCTCGACCACGCCCAGGACATCCTGGCCGACCTCACGGACGCGGTCGTGCGCGCCCTCCGCCCGACGTTCCGGCTCGCGAAGCTCGAGGGCGACGCGGCGTTCGCCTACGTCATCACCGAGGCCGTGGACGGGTCGGCGCTGCAGGACACGGTCGAGCACTGCTACGTCGCGTTCCGCCGGCGGCTTCGCGACATCGGGCAAGCCTCGCAGTGCGACTGCAACGCCTGCACGCTCATCCCGCGACTCGATCTCAAGTTCGTCGT
>DATKRJ010000388.1:0-12379 GCA_035532355.1 Thermomicrobiaceae bacterium
ACGGCTTCGCGATGGTGAGCGTCGGCGCCGAGCGGTCGAGGCTCGACTCGCTGCTGAACTGGATGGCTGCACTGATGCGTGCCCGCCGGGAGTGTGGGGAGATCGGTGACGGCACATGCTCAGCGATCGACACCGGCGACGACGCGGTGATCGGGCTGCGCCACGACGTCCCCGGCAGCACCATCGTGGTCTTCAACAACCTCTCGCACCAGCGTCGCACGGTCACGGTGGACGTGACCGACGAAGAGATCGCCACCCCCACCGACCTCTTCGCCGATGGGCCTACCAGCCGCTCGACCCCGCCACGCGCCGCTTCCGCCTCGAGGGACTGGGCTACCGCTGGATGCGACTGCGCGGTATCTACTGAGGCGACGTCCAAGCACGCCCTTCCCGGAGGCCGGCGCACCCTCGGCGTGCCGGCCTCGCTCCCCTGACCCGCTACAGAGCAGCGGGCGCCTGCAACATTGTCGGTACAGAGTCGCCGGTGCTCCTTGTCGCCCTCCGCTGCGGGTTTACGGTGAGACAGGCGCCTCGGACGAGGCCGTCGCGCGACGTTCCGATGCGGGCAACCTCACGCGTGTAGCAGCGCTCTCTCCGTCGCGGGGCCGGTGGCCATGACGGGTACTCGTACCTCGCGGTCGCGCCACGCATACCGGGATCCGGCACCGAAGGCCAGACGGCACGCCTCCGGCGCGGTCGGCGGCACCCCGGCAACGAAGCAGCCCGCTTACTGCCGTTAACGGTGGCCGCGCTCGCCCGGGTCCGGCCAAGCCGTCGATCCAATCGGATCCGCCAGGATGGACGCAAGCCCGGCAAGTCCACGCCCGGCGCGACCGAGTGCCGCGCTCCCCGACCGCGTCATAACCCTCTACAGACTATTGACAGGTTATCGCAAGAGCGATATAACCGGATTAAGAATCTAGGCTGGTTAGGCCGACCCGCGGCCGGCTGGACCGGGAAAGGAGCGGGGGGATCCAGGAGTAACGCTCGCCGGAGCCGCCCACTGGTGGATGGCGGCCCGAGCAGTTCTGGGCAGGGGTCGCAGATAAGGGGGAACGACCATGACCGGTGTCCGGCGCGTCATCGCACTGCTCGTCGTGCTGTCCGTGGCCGCGGTGAATCTGCCGCTGCTGGTATTCCCGGTACCGGCGAGCGCAGCCGCAAACTGCCCGTGCGCCAAGGTCAGGACCCAGGACCGGCCCTACGTCGATCCGGACACCCGGGACCCGGCGACGGTGAAGCCGAAGATCAACGCGGACGGCACCTCACCCAAGGGCACCTACCGCGTCAGCGCCAACCAGGCGGGCCTCACCGTCTCCCGCCTCAAGGACGCCAGCGGTATCCCGCTCGCGAGCCCCGTCGTCGTGCTCCAGGTCGGCTTCGCCAACACCAACGTCGGCTGGGGCTTCAGCCCCGACGAGAACCGCTTCGAGGTCAACAGCGCCACCGGCGGCATGGAGACGGTCACCCTCTACGACCTGACCCTGACGACCGCGAACAAGCAGATCTGGACCACCTCCGGCCTGTTCGCCTCGTCGGCGCTGGCGTTCAGCCCGGGCGGCAAGTACTTCCTGTTCGCCGGGATCGATGCTCAGGACGCGACCACCCTCTCGATCGTCGCGGTGAGCACCCATCAGGTCGTCTACAGCCTGAACCCGCTCCACCTGAGCACGGCCCACTGGGGCTTCAGCCCGGACGACGACCGCTTCGTCTACGAGACCGCCAGCGGCAACACAGGAGTCGTCACGTTGCGCGACCTGGCGGCGAACCGCACCGTCTGGACCTCGCAGGCGGCGGTCGGCTCGGCGGCGGCGGCCTTCAGCCCGCACGGCAAGTACTTCCTCTACGCCGCCGTGGACAACGGCAACCACACCACCCTCACCGTGGTCAAGGCAGACGCCGCCTCGAGCCCGGTCGTCTACCAGACCGACTTCAACTTCCAGTCCGTGCCCGGGTCCGGCTCCGACAGCCAGGGCGTGGCCGGCTGGGGCTTCAGCCCGGACGACAACGACGCCAGCTTCGTCTTCGCGGCGGTGACCGGCCAGAGCTCGAGCGCCGTCACCCTCGTCAACGTCGGGTCGCCGGCCCGGCCCGCGCCGACCACCCGTATCGCCCTGGTGAACGTCGTGGGCGCCTTCTGGCAGTTCAGCCCTTGCGGCGACATCCTCGCTGTCGTCAGCCAGACGAACCAGTCCTATGTCGAGGTCCGGCTCTACCAGGTCGCCACGCCGCTGCCGGCGCTCGCCGACCAGCAGTTCGCGCTGGGCGCGGTGACCCTGCGGACGACGAAGACGGGCGACCAAATCGCCACGATCGGCGGGACCGACCACGTGCTGGCCAGAGCCACGCCGGCCGCGCAGTGCTCGTCCGGCAACGGGACCGGCAACGGCAACCCGGGCGGCAACGGCGGCGGCATCGTGGTCGGGGGAAGTGAGCAGGCGAACGTCACGCTCAGCGGCATCACGATCAGCCCGGCCTCGGTGAGCGGCGGCACGGCCCTGACCGGGGTCGTGCAGGCGTCGATCCCCTCCTACCTGGCGCCCAACATCTGGTTCGGCGTGGTCCACCTGGCCAGCAGCAACCCCGCCGTGGCCGCCGTGCCCCAGGACGTCCTGGTCTACGTCCCGTCGCCCAACCCGCCGTTCCCGATCACGACCTTCCCGGCGACGGCCGACACGATCGTGACCATCACGGGCACCACGCCGAACAGCACGCAGCAGTTCTCGGCCAGGCTCCTGGTCACGGCGCCCTGCCCGAACGCCCAGGCCGCGGTCGCACCGGCAGCGCAGGCCGTGGTGGCACCGGCAGCTCTGCCTGTGGCGCCTATCGGCGGTAACGGCGGCGGGGGGGACCGTGGGCGGAACGGCCCGCTCGCGTCCCTGACCGTCGCGCCGCTCCACGGCAGCGCCGGGGACCATCTCACCGGCACCCTCACGCTCGACCGCAACCCGACCGGCACCACCGTGGCGCTCAGCGCGGGACAGGGAGCGACCGTCCCGGCGAGCCTCACCCTCCCCGCTGGGACCACCAGCACGACCTTCGACGTTGCGCTCAACACCGTCACGGCGGACACCTTCGCCATGGTCCGGGCCATCTCCGGCAACGTGCTCGTCCAGGAGGTGCTGGTCGAGGCGCCGCGCACCCCGGCATCCGTGACGTTCGACCCGAGCAGCGTCCTGGGCGGCAACGGCTCGACCGGCACTGTCACCCTCTCCGCGCCGGCCGGGGCCTGCAGCGCGCCGGTCACCCTCACGAGCGACAACCCGGCAGCGACGTCGGTGCCCCAGAGCGTGAGCATCCCTGAGGGCGCCACGAGCGCGACGTTCGCGGTCGCGACGAGCGCCGTGACGACCGACACGACGGTGCACGTCACGGCCGGCCACGACGGCGGCACGGCTCAGGGCACGCTGACGCTGACGGCCGGTGTCGTGGCCACTCCGCCGCCGAGCCTCGCGTCGCTCACCGTCGGCCCCACCCAGGTCTCCGCCGGCCAGGCGGCCGTCGGCACCGTCACGCTCGACGCGGCGGCACCCGCGGGCGGCGTCACCGCCCAGATCAGCAGCGACAACCCGGCGGCCTCGGTCCCGCCGAGCGTCACCGTTCCCGCCGGGCAGGCCAGTGCCACATTCCCGATCCAGACGAGCGCCGTGACCGGCCTCCAGACGGCCACGATCACGGTCACGGCCGGCGGACTGTCACGGACAGCGACCCTCGCCGTCGCGCCCGCGCTGACGCCTCCGCCGACGCAGATCATCACGACCTACGCGGGCGGCACGAGCAACGACCCGAGCCAGTACCCCGTGGGACTGCCGGCGCTCGCCGCCTGGATCGGCCAGCCGACCGGGGTAGCGACCGGCGCCAGCGGTGACCTCTACGTCTCCGACTACCGCGGGTCCGCCGTCTACCGGGTGGCGCCGTCGGGCGTCCTGACGGTCATCGCCAATAGCGGCACGCCGGTCGCGGCGCCGTTCGGAAGCCTCACCATGAGCGGCCCGAGCGGCTTCGCGATCGACGCGACAGGCAATCTCTACGTCGCGGACCAGACGACGCGCGTCGTCTTCAAGATCGCCCCCGGCGGTGCCATGAGTGTCGTCGCCGGCAACGGGATCTACACGGCCGACGGCAACGCGGGCAACAACGGCTCGGCAACCTCGGTGGGGCTAGGGATGCCGATCGACGTGAAGCTGGACGCCGCCGGCAATCTCTACGTCCTCGACTACGCCAACATGGTCGTGCGCAAGGTCACGCCCGGCGGCACGATCAGCACCGTCGTCGGGGTCGGCCAGGGCAACGCCACCGGCACGCCGGTGTGCTACAACGGCGGCGACGGCGGATCGGCGACCGACGCCCACCTGTGCTGGCCGCAGGCGATCTCCTTTGACGGCGCCGGCAACCTCTATATCGCCGACTACGGCGACCACGTCATCCGCAAGGTCGATACGGGCGGCACCATCTCGACCGTGGCCGGCAACGGCAGCGACGGGTACAGCGGCGACGGCGGCGACGCGACCGCCGCGGCGATCGGCGCCCCAGCCGGCGTCGTGGCTGCCGCCGACGGCAGCCTGCTCGTCACCGACGACCTCCACGGCGTCGTCCGGATGGTCTCGGCCAGCGGCACGATCACGACCGCGGCCGGCACCGGCACGCGGGGCTACACCGGCGACGGCGGGCCGGCGGACCAGGCGCAGCTCTACGCGCCGACCTGCATCACCCGCGACAGCAGCGGGGCGTACTACTTCTGCGACACGCCGCCCGAGGCGGGCAACGGCGGTATCGTGCGCCGCGTCGGCATGCCCGTCCAGCTCTTCATCACGCCCACACAATCGACGGTTCCGGGTGGGAACCCGCTGGACGCGACGGTCACCCTGCCCGGTCCGGCGCCCGCGGGCGGCACCACGGTCACGCTCGCGAGCAGCGCCCCCGGCGTTGCCACGGTCCCGCCGACGGTCGTGGTCCTGGCGGGGCAGACCAGCGTCGGCTTCGCGGTGCAGACGACGGCAGTCGGCGCGGACACCCCGGTGATCGTCACCGGCTCCGCCGGAGCCCTCGCCGGGGCGGGTCTGGTGAACGTGGCCGCTGTGGGCGGCCCGCCGTTGACCGTCGGCGACCCCGTCGACGTCAGCAACACGCCCGGTTCGAGCTCGAACGCGCCGGTGGTAGCCGCCGACGGCAGCAACGTCTATGTCGCCTGGCTCGAGGGCTCGAGCACCGGCCCGGTCGTCGACTTCGGCAGCAGCGCCGATGCCGGAGCGAGCTTCGGGACCCCTGCCCAGATGGGCACACCGGTTGGCGATCCGCCTGCGATCGCCGCGGCTGCCGGGAGCGTCTACCTGGCCTGGCGGGGTGTGGCTGCGGGACAGTCGGCGACCAACGCGAACGCGCACGTGCTCTTCTGGCGTAGCGCCGGTGCTGGAGGCACCCTCGACCCGGCCGTGGAGCTGAACCAGCTCGGCATCCAATCGGAGGACGTCCGCGTGGCGGCCTCCGGCAGTCACGTGTACGTGGCGTGGTGGGAGCAGGCGAGCGGCAACCTCGTCCTGCGCGCCAGCTCGGATGGCGGCGTCTCCTTCGGCGGCCCGGCCGTCCTGGCCAACGTGCCGACCTACAATAGCGACGACTCGCTGCGCCTGGCGGCGTCGGGCGGCGCCGTCTACGTGGCGTGGAACGACACGCAGACGTGGCCGGCCGTCGCCAACACCTACTTCACGGCGAGCACCGACGGGGGTGCCCACTTCACGGCGGTCATGAACCTCAGCGAGGAGACGCGGTACGACGCGACCAACCCCGAGCTGGCCGTCGCCAACGGCCGGCTGTACGTCGCCTGGCGCGTCGTGGGGGATCCCAACATGCCGCAGACGCGGCACCTCTACGTCCGCGTCAGCGCCAGCGACAACGGAGCCACCTTCGACCCGAAGGTCGACCTCATGCCCTCCATGGCGTTCACCTACAACGTCGGCGCGGCCGCCTCGCTGCGCCTCGCGGCGTCCGGGTCGGACGTGTACGTCGCCTGGTGGAGCCAGGTCAGCGGCCCGGGGATCGACAGCACGACGCCGAACCGCCTCTTCCTGGCCTCCAGCCACGACCAGGGCGCGACGTTCGGCAGCCCGTCCGGCATCCAGGACGAGGTCCTGCCGCAAATTGACCCCGCGCTGGTCACGGCCTCGGGCCAGGATGTCTACGTCGCCTGGAGCCGGCACTACGCCCTACCCTCGAGCTACGGTAGCACTGAGGTTCGGCTACGCCGCAGCACCGACGCGGCGGCGACCTTCGGCGACTCGCTCCTGATCGGCGCGCCGCCCGCGACCTATCAAACGGCGTCCTTCGGCAACGCCGGCCTATTCGGGGCCGGGAACAACACCTACGTCGTCTGGCGTACGGCCCCCGCGCAGACGCTCTCGGACCAGGACGTCTTCCTCAGGGCGCTCCACGAGACGCCGCTCGGCTTCTGATCGGGGCAGGGCGGCCGGCTGAGCGTCCGGCGCGTCCCAACACGGAGCCATCGCAGGCGAGACGGCGGGGCAGGCATGGGAAGCCTGCTCGGCCGTCGCCCCGGCATCGTGTAGACAAAACCGTGGCCCGCGCGTAACGTGAAGCCGGTCAATCGGAAAGCCGCGAGACGCCTGAGCGTTCGGGAACACCCGATCCGCAGCGCGGGAGGAACAGCGCATGGCCTCGCTGCACCACGTCCAGCTCGCGATCCCGGCCGGGGGCGAGGAGGAGGCGCGCGACTTCTACGGTGGCCTGCTCGGCCTCGAGGAGATCCCCAAGCCGGAGAACCTGGCCCGGCGGGGCGGGGTCTGGTTCCAGACCGGGACGCTCCAACTCCACCTGGGTGTGGACCCCGACTTCCGGCCGGCTCGCAAGGCCCACGTCGCCTTCGAGGTCACCGATCTGGCCGCGCGGCGGGAGCGCCTCGAGGCGGCGGGGTACGCCAGCACGACCGACGAGCCGCTGCCCGGCTGGGAGCGGTTCTACGTCTCCGACCCCTTCAGCAACCGCGTCGAGTTGTTGGAACGCGCGTAGCCGCGAAGCTAGCCAGCCGGCGCGCGCGGAAACCCGCCCGGATCCCCCGTCGATCGCCCCTCAGCCACGGACAGGGAACCTCGCCGGGTAACGCCGGGCAACGCAGGGCCGCTATCGTGGCGCGCGCAGGGATGAACCGGCGCCGCTGCGGTCGCGCAGCCCTTGCGGGACAGGAAGGGACTCATGAGCGGACGTCGAGGCGCGTCGCCGCGCCGGCCTCCAGGACCGACGTCCGGAGACGGCGCGCCGGAGACCGGTCCGTTCAGCCACGCCCGATCAGTGACCGTGGCGCGCGTAGAAGCGACGCACCTTCGCCCGGTTGCCGCACGTCTCCATCGAGCACCAGCGGCGGGTGCCGTTGCGACTGGTGTCCAGGAAGAGCCAGTCGCAGTCGTCCCCGGCGCATTCCCGCACCCGGTCGAGCCGGCTGGAGACCAGCAGATCGGCGACCGAGCGCAGGATCGGCCAGAGCGGGCGGTCGAGCGCGCGCGGGTCGTCGTCCCAGTCCCAGCTGAAGCCGTCCGCGGTCGCGACGACCCGCGCATGGCGCAGGGCGTCGTCGAGCAGCGCGTTGAACGCCTGCAGGTCAGCCGGCGAGGGGTGCCCTCCCGCGGTCCCGGTGAACAGCCGGTAGATGAGCTCGCGCAACTCGATCGCCCGCCGGCGCACGGCGTCGGCGTCGTCCGGGCAGCGCTCGGCCTCCGCCAGCAGCGCGTCGCACCAACCTTCGCTTATCGTCCCTGCTTGCCGGCTCCACGCGATCAGATCATCGTAGCGCCGCAGACGCTCGCCGTCGGTCGCGGCTGGGTGGGTGGCGACCGTGTTGGCGAAGTCCAGGCAGTCGGCGCCAGCGACATGCTGGAGCTGGTCGATCGGCGTCGCGGCGGTCGTCGTCATCGCACACCTCCCGCGGATAACTCCCGAAACCGGATTTGACAGGTTAGCTCGAGACGTCTACACTGTAACCAGTGTAGCCGATATCGTCGGTTATCGCCAACTCCGGCCGACCGGGCTCACGGGCGACGCGGAAGTGGAGTCTGATCAAGGGGGGTACCGGGATGCGCGCGACGCGGCTGGCCAGTCGATCCGCCGTGATGGCCCTTCTGCTCGTCATCGCCCTGGCCGCGGCCTGCGGTGGGGTCGCATCGCCCGCGGTCGTAGCCACGGCGACCACGACCGGCGTGGAGGCAACGAGTGCGGTCTCGTCCGCCCCGACGGCGACGGCGGCACCCACCGCTGTTCCCTCACCAACCAGCCCGCCGGCCACCACGGTACCCACGCCGATCGCCACGGCCGGTGGAGCGACGTCGCCGGCCTCGCCCGCGACCGGCACGGTGTCGGTGGCCGCCCTGGTCGCCATCGGGGAGCAGCTGTTCCCGGCGACGCCGGACGGCGCCGCCTACATCGAGTGCAGTAATGGTGGCAACGTCTACGCCAACTGCCCGATCACCGACCGGCTGCAGCAGCGCCTGCAGCAGGCCATGGTCACGCTCTGCCGTTGCCAGAACCCGGCGCAGACACGCACCGTCGCCGCCGACGCCACCGCGACGGGCGGAGTGATCCACGTGAGCTTGGGAAGCCAGCGGTTCGACCTCGTCGCGGTGCAGGTGGGAGGACGCCTGCTGGTCGACGACCAGCGCTGCCAGGGCGGCGGCGCGTCTACCTCTATCTATAGCGACATCGCGCCGTGCTGACGCCCGGGGCGGCGCGACGGCCACGTGGACTGGTTGCGGCGTCGTGAGCGCCGGGCAGTACGACGCGGTTGTGGTCGGCTCGGGTCCGAACGGGCTGGCCGCGGCCGTCGCGCTTGCCCAGGCGGGCCGCTCGGTGCTGGTGCTGGAGGCGCGGGATCGCGTCGGTGGCGGAGCGCGCTCAGCCGAGCTCACCCTGCCGGGCTTCCTCCATGACGTGTGCTCGGCGATTCACCCGCTCGCCGTCGCCTCGCCGTTCCTGCGCACGCTGCCGCTACGACGTCACGGGCTCGAGTGGCTCGAGCCTCCGGTTCCGCTGGCTCACCCACTCGACGACGGCTCCGCCGTGCTGCTGCAGCGCTCGCTGCCCGGGACGGCCGCGGGACTCGACGGCGACGCCGCGGCCTGGATCCGCCTGCTGGAGCCCCTGGTCGCCGACGTGGACGCCATCCTGGACGACCTGCTGGGCCCGCTCCGCCTCCCCCGGCATCCCCTCGCCATTGCTCGCTTCGGCTGGGCGGCGATCCGCTCCGCCACCGGCTTGACGCGCGCCCGCTTCACCGAGGATCGCGCCTCGGCGCTGTTCGCTGGACTCGCCGCGCACTCGATACTCCGGCTCGATCGGCCCCCGAGCGCCGCGGTCGGCCTGATGCTGGCGCTGCTCGGACACGCAGTCGGCTGGCCACTGCCACGCGGGGGATCGCAGCGTATCGCCGACGCGCTCGCGGGCTACCTCGGCGAACTGGGCGGAGAGATCCGGCTCGACGCGCCGGTCGCGTCGCTCGCGGACGTTCCGCCGGCGCGGGCCATCCTCTTCGACCTCACGCCGCGCCAGATCCTCGACATCGCCGGAACGGAACTCCCGGCCGGTTACCGGCGCACCCTCCGGCACTACCGCTATGGCCCCGGGGTCTTCAAGGTCGACTGGGCACTCGACGGGCCGATCCCCTGGACGGCGCGCCACTGCGGCCAGGCCGGAACCGTGCACCTGGGTGGCACGCTGCCAGAGGTCGCCACGGCCGAGCGCGCGGTCGCCGCCGGCATCCATCCAACCCGACCCTTCGTCCTGCTCGCCCAGCCGAGCCTGTTCGATGCCGCGCGTGCGCCGGCCGGTCGCCACACGGCCTGGGCCTACTGTCACGTCCCACACGGCTCGCGCGTCGACATGACGGCGCGGATCGAGGCGCAGGTTGAACGCTTCGCGCCCGGGTTCCACGAGCGGATCCTGGCGCGTCACGTCATGGATTCGGCGGCGCTCGAGCACTACAACCCCAACGACGTCGGCGGCGACATCAACGGCGGGCTCCAGGACCTGCGCCAGCTCTTCAGCCGGCCCGCGCCGCGGTGGTCGCCCTACACCACGCCCAACCCTCGCCTGTTCATCTGCTCGGCCTCCACGCCACCGGGAGGCGGCGTCCACGGTATGTGCGGCTACCAGGCGGCTCAGGCCGTCATCGCGCGCGCCGGCTGATCGAGCACCCCATTCGTACCTTGCGATAGTACTTTTCGCTCTCGTACCTAGTACTCAGGTCAGGTATGCTGCGCTCGATGAGTTGACGCAGGCCTCGACCTTCGGGGGCGCGCCCGCTGGCGTGTCGCCGGCTGGTACGCGCCGCGGCTCCATGAGCCGGGGGACGACGGGGCAGGGAGGGGACAACCCGGTGCGACGCTTTCCTCGCCCGACGCGGGCCGCGCCCGGACACGGGGCGACCCCGGTCGGATTCCCGCTGCCACGCGGACCGCGTCGGCACCTTGCGCGCTGGCTGCTCGTGGCCGCGCTCGTCTGGACGAGCGCCGGGGTGGCGCTCATTGCCATTCCGCCGAGTCAGAGCGGGGCTGCCGCGCAGACGCTGACCTTCACCGCCACGGCCGACACCTACGTCGATAGCGGCAGCCCGACGTCCACCTTCGGCACCGGGCTGGACCTCGTCGTCAGCGGCAACACCGTCAACGTCGGCATCGGGGCCGGCACCATCCGCGACACCTACCTCAAGTTCGATCTCAGCGGTCTTGCGGGCGCCGTCACCTCCGCCAAACTCCGGCTCTTCTGCGCCAACGACACCGCGAACGTCGCCTGGTCCAGCTCCTCCACCGGCGGCTCCGTCGCCGCCGTCAGCAGCTCAAGCTGGTCCGAGACGACCATGTCCTACAACACCCGACCCACCATCGACGGGGCCGTGCTCAGCTCGGTCGGCGCGGTCAACCCCGGCATCTGGTACGAGTGGGACGTCACCGCCGCCGTGACCACCAACGGCACCCTCAGCTTCGCCGTCACCTCACCCGACTCCGACGGCGCCTTCTACGCCTCGCGGGAGGCGGGCGCCTCGATGGCCCCGCAGTTGGTCGTCACCATGGGCAGCAGCGCCACGCCTACCCCCACGCCGACGGCGACCAGTACCGCCACCCCAATACCGACACCGACCCCCACGGCCACGCCGACTTCCACGCCCACTCCAACGTCAACCCCCACGGCCACACCAACCCCAACGCCGACCCCCACGGCGACACCGACAGCCACGCCTACGCCCACGCCTACGGCGACGCCCACACCGACGCCCACCGCCACGGCCACTCCAACGCCAACACCAACGCCGACCGGGACCCCGCCGCCCAGCCAGACGCTGACCTTCGCCCCCACGGCCGACACCTACGTCGACAGCGGTAGCCCGACGTCCAACTTCGGCGCGGGGCTGGACCTCGTCGGCGGCGGCAACACGGTGAACGTCGGAGCCGGCGCCAACACCATCCGCCAGATCTTCCTCAAGTTCAGCGTGTCTGGCCTTACCGGTCCGGTCTCGTCGGCGCAACTCCGGCTCTTCTGCGCCACCGACTCGGTCAACGCCACCTGGGCCGGCTCTACCACCGGTGGCTCGGTGCAAACCGTCAGCAACTCCAGCTGGTCCGAGACGGCCATGACCTACAACACGCGGCCCACCATCGACGGCGCCGTCCTGTCGAGCCAGGGCGCGGTCACGTCCGGCGTCTGGTACACGTGGGACGTCACCGCCGCGGTCACGACGAACGGCACCCTGACGCTCGCGTTGACCTCACCCGACTCCGACGGGGCTTTCTACGCCGCACGCGAGTCGGGCGCCTCGATGGCGCCGCAACTCGCCGTCACCTTCGGCGGCAGCGGCACCCCAACGCCGACTCCGACCAGTACCGCCACGGCCAACCCCACCGCGACGCCAACCCCGACGCCCACGGGCAACGACCCGGTGGTCGCGGCGGCCGGAGACATCGCCTGCGACCCGTCCGATTCTGCCTACAAGAACGGCAAGGGCACCAGCTCGGCCTGCCAGCAGATGGCGACCTCGAACCTCCTGGTGAACGGGAACTACGCGGCCGTGTTCGACCTGGGCGATCAGCAGTACGACGACGCCACGCTGGCCAAGTTCCAGAAGGTGTACGGTCCGAGCTGGGGTCGAGTGTTGGGGGCGACCCATCCCGCGGCGGGCAACCACGAGTACGCCTCGGGCTCGGCGACCGGCTACTACCAGTACTTCGGAACCGCGGCGGGAGATCCGAGCAAGGGCTACTACTCGCTCACTATCGGCAGCTGGCACGTCGTGGTCCTGAACTCGAACTGCTCGGAGGTCGGCGGCTGCGGCGCCGGCAGCCCGCAGGAGCAGTGGCTCGCCCAGGACCTGGCCGCGAACCCAACC
>DATKRJ010000389.1:0-3474 GCA_035532355.1 Thermomicrobiaceae bacterium
GAGGCCAAGCCGGAGGGGACGACGCTGACGGGCGTCGAGCTGCAGGCGGAGAAGTACTCGGCGGGGCTGCCGGACTACGTGCCGGCGCCGGTGCGGCCGCTGCCCTTCCTCTACCAGAGCACCGGGGTGGAGACGCGCTTCACCAACGGCCTCGACCCCGAGCCGAAGAGCCGCCGCGTGTTCGCCTTCCACCGGCCGGAGACGCTGGCCGGCTGGATCGACAGCGGCAGCGGCGCCGCGCCCGCCGCCCTCCTGGCCGCCGAAGGCCGCGCGCCCTACCTGACGGGGACGCCGCGCGACCGGCTGCGGATAATGCCGCCGCTGGAGACGACGGGGCTGTGGCCGGCGCAGGTGACAGCGGTGCGCAACCTGGAGCGCTCGCTGGCCGAGGACCGGCCGCGCGCCCTGATCCAGATGGCGACCGGCTCGGGCAAGACCTTCACCGCCATCACGTCGGTCTACCGGCTGATCAAGTACGGCGGGGCGAAGCGGGTGCTGTTCCTGGTCGACCGGGCCAACCTGGGCAAGCAGGCGCTCAAGGAGTTCCAGCAGTACGACACGCCCGACGACGGGCGCAAGTTCACCGAGCTGTACAACGTGCAGCAGCTGACGACCAACCGGATCGACCCGGTGGCGCGCGTGTGCATCGGCACGATCCAGCGGCTCTACTCGATGCTGCAGGGCGAGCCGGAGCTCGACCCGACGCTGGAGGAGGGCTCGCAGTTCGACACGGGCGGGCAGCTGGTGCGGGCGCCGGTGCCGGTGGCGTACAACCCGGCCATCCCGATCGAGACGTTCGAGGTGATCGTGATCGACGAGTGCCACCGCTCGATCTACAACCTGTGGCGGCAGGTGCTGGAGTACTTCGACGCCTTCCTGATCGGGCTGACGGCCACGCCGGCCAAGCAGACGTTCGGCTTCTTCAACCAGAACCTGGTGATGGAGTACGCGCACCCGCAGGCGGTGGCGGACGGCGTCAACGTGGACTACACGATCTACCGCATCCGGACGCGGATCACCGAGCAGGGGGCGACGGTGGAAGCCGGCACCTGGATCGACCGGCGCGACCGCAAGACGCGGCAGGTGCGCTGGGAGCAGCTGGACGACGAGCTGACCTACGAGGCGGGCGCGCTGGACCGCGAGGTGGTGGCGCGCGACCAGATCCGGACGGTGGTGCGGACCTTCAAGGAGCGGCTGTTCACGGAGATCTTCCCCGGGCGCACGGACGTGCCGAAGACGCTGATCTACGCCAAGGACGACTCGCACGCCGACGACGTCGTGCAGATCGTGCGCGAGGAGTTCGGCCGGGGCAACGACTTCTGCCAGAAGATCACCTACAAGACGGGGACGGCGCGGGTGGTGACGCGCGAGGTGGGCGCCGACGGCGCGGAGCGGGAGGTGGTGAGCTACAAGTCGTCGGGCGTGCGGCCGGACGACTTGCTGTCGTCGTTCCGCAACTCCTACAACCCGCGGGTGGTGGTGACGGTGGACATGATCGCGACCGGCACGGACATCAAACCGCTGGAGATCGTGATGTTCATGCGCTCGGTCAAGAGCCGCAACTTCTACGAGCAGATGCTGGGGCGCGGGGTGCGGGTGATGAACGCGAGCGACTTCCGGGCGGTGACGCCGGACGCCGAGCACAAGACGCACTTCGTGGTGGTGGACTGCGTGGGCGTCAGCGAGCAGGCGCTGGTGGACACCAAGCCGCTGGAGCGCGAGCCGGGGGTGTCGTTCGCCAAGCTGCTCAACGTGGTGGCCTACGGCAACAGCGACGTCGACGTGGTGTCGACGCTGGCGGGGCGGCTGGCGCGGCTGGACCGCGCGCTCGGGGAGCCGGAGCGGGCGGCGCTGGCGGAGGTGGCGGGGGGCGTGGGCCTGCGGGAGATCGTGAGCGGGCTGGTGGCGGCGCTCGACCCGGACCGGCAGGCCGACGAGGCGCGGCGGCAGCACGGGCTGGCGGAGGCGGCTCAGCCGACCGCCGAGCCGACGGACGAGCAGCTGGCGCGGGCGGGGGCGCGCCTGCGTGTCGAGGCGCTGCGGCCGCTGGCGGCGAACCCGGCTTTGCGGGAGCGGCTGATCGAGGCGCGGCAGCGGAGCGAGCAGGCGATCGACACGGTGACGCGGGACGACGTGCTGGAGGCGGGCTACTCCGAGGCGGCGCGGGAGCGGGCGACGGCGCTGACGCGCTCGTTCGCGGCGTTCATCGCCGAGCACAAAGACGAGATCACGGCGCTGCAGGTGCTGTACAGCCGGCCCTACGGGCGGCTGCGCTACGAGGACGTGCGGGCGCTGGCGCGGGCGATCGCGGCGCCGCCGCGCTCGTGGACGCCGGACCTGCTGTGGCGGGCGTACGAGACGCTAGACCGCTCGAAGGTACGCGGCTCGGGGCACAGGATCCTGACGGACGTCGTGTCGCTGGTGCGCTACGCGACGGCACAGGAGTCGGAGCTGGTGCCGTTCCCGGAGCAGGTTGCGGGGAAGTTCGCGGCCTGGCTGGGGCAGCAGGAGGCGGCGGGGAAGCGCTTCACGGCGGAGCAGCGGGAGTGGCTGGAGCTGATCCGGGACCACATCGCGGCGAGCGTGCAGATCGAGCGTGAGGACTTCGCGCTGGCGCCGTTCACGGAGCGTGGGGGCCTGGGGCGGGTGTACCAGGTATTCGGGGCGGAGCTGGACCCGCTGCTGGAGGAGCTGAACGAGGTGCTGGTGGCGTGAGCGGGAACCTGCCGGGGCTTCCTGCCCGGCGTACCCGTGAAGCAGGCGCTCGCCGACGCCGACCGGGACCCGCGGAGCACGCGGAGCACGCGGGGCACGCGGAGCACGCGTGCCGCAGCTGTGCTAGAACCTGTTAGCGCGATTTGCAGAGGAATCGGCGGAGCGCCCTCACCCCCTTGTCCCTCTCCCAAGATTGGGAGAGGGGAGGCGAGCGGAAGCGACCCGGGGTGAGGGCCGCCGTGGCTGGCAACGCCCGGGACGAAAGCCGCCGGGCTGAAAGACGAAGCCCCCGGGCATGCTGAAGGGGCTGAGTTCCGGCCAAGAGTTGCGCGAAATGCTGTAGGCACCTGAGGATGGGGAGCGCAAATCTGCAGTTATGCAAAGCAAAATAACCGGCCCGCCAAGCAGGAGATAGACTCATCGAGTGGGACGAGGCGGTTAACCGAGGGAAGGCACTATGAAGCTTCTTCTTACTTCGGCCGGCATCAAGAACACGAGCATCCACAGCGCGCTGGTCGACCTGCTGGGCAAACCGATTGCCGAGTCCAGCGCCCTCTGCATTCCCACCGGGATGTACCCCTTCCCCAATGGGGCTTCAGGGGCCTACCAGTTCCTCAGCGGGACAGCCCCCAGCCCCATGTGCGAGTTGGGGTGGAAGTCCTTAGGAGTGCTGGAGCTCACCGCGCTCCCCAGCATCAAAGAAGCGTACTGGGTCGCCGCGGTCCAGGAGACTGACGCCCTGCTGGTTTGGGGCGGCGA
>DATKRJ010000390.1:0-8337 GCA_035532355.1 Thermomicrobiaceae bacterium
CTCCACCTGCCAGCCCGAGGGGTTCGCCGGCGTGTAGGTCAGCACCCGCCGCTCGAACACCTGCACCAGCACCTGCCGCGACACCCCGCCCACCAGCACGCTCGTCCAGTACGCCTCCGTCAGCGGGTAGCCCGTCGCGTAGTACGGGTTCACGAACAGATGGTCGGACACGGTCTGGCCGGCGACGCTGACCAGGCCCGTGCTGGTCATGAAGTCCCAGAAGACCGACGCCACGGCGTGCTTCGTTGGCGCGCCCACGTCCTGCGCCGTGACGCTGGAGGACGCCAGCGACGCGTCATTGCCCACCTGGCCCGCCCGGTTCACCGTCTGCGTGATCGTCGTGCCGCCCGCGAGCGGCGCGGCGCCCATCATGGTGTTGAAGGTGGCGTAGGTCGGCGCATTCGGGTCGTTCGGGTCACCCGCCACGTTGATCTGGGCGGGGGCATACTGGTGGAAGGTGCTGTCCCCCAGTTGCAGGTCGCCCGTGATCAGTTCTCTGGCGAGCAGGCCGTTGGTGACGTACCAGATGGCGCTGGGGTCGCCGTTGGGGTGGGAGATCTCCATGCGCGCCTTGTCGAAGTACTGCACCAGGCGCTGGCCACCGGGGGACTCGCCGTAGGGCTCGAGGAGCGGCCCGGTGTCGGGCTGCGGCCCCCACATCCAGGTGCGGCTGACGGCGCCGGAGGCCACCGGCTGGTCGGTGCGGGCCCAGGTGCTCTGGAAGGCACCGCTGGCAAACGCCGGCGCGGCCGCGGCTGCAGGTGGAGCAACGGCGGCAAGTGCGACAAGAATACCTGCCACGATGCGAACGATCTGGCGCACGACTCCCTCCTGGATCCGCGGTAAGCCGATGCTGACATCGATTCGCAGTCTTGAGGCTACCATTGGCTACAACTGGCTACAACGCAGCGTATAGCGCCAGTGTGTCGGCACGCGCATCCATCCCCGCGAGAGCCGGCCGGGACGCCGCCCGACCACGTGTGTCCGGGCGCCCGGAGTGACACGGCCGCGAGACCTCCCAATGTAGCACGACGCGCCGCCGCCCGCGCTCGGTCGCCTATGGCCCGCCCCCAGGGGGTCTGGTATTGTTCAGCCGATGGAACCGGCCACCGGGGTCGGCAACGGTGCATTGTGTGAACTCGGGGAGTCAGCCGTGGCCGAGGAACCGGAGCGCAGGGACCGTACGGGCGACGAGGACGAGCTCTTCGAGGACATCCGCAAATTCCTCGCCGAGCAGTCCGGCGAGGACATTTACGAGGACATCCGGGCGGCCTTCCAGGGCGCCCGCGGCTTCATCAACCGCGAGCTGCGCTCGATGGAGGAGTACGGGCGGATGATCCGCACCCTCGAGCGCCTGCTCGAAGACGAGCTCCCGGGTACGTTCACCGGCACGCTGCGCTCACGGATGGCCGAGCTGCTCTATACCTACGGCCTGGCCCACTACTCCCTGCTCCAGCAGCAGGTCGGCGCCGAGCTGGAGGCCGACCAGGAGGCGGAGGACGACGAGGACATCGCCCGGCCGCTGGTGATCTACGACCTCTGGTTCCCTCAGGACGTGGCCATCGAGCACGCCGACGACGGCTACTACCTGCACCTGAGCGACGGCCGTATCGACCTGTCCCTCTATCTCGGCACCGACCCCAACGAGCGTGGCGCCCTGGTCGACCTGGTCGACCACTGGGGTTACGCCGCCTCTAACACCCCGCCCGGTGAGACGGTCCAGTCCGGCGAGCGCGTCACCCCGGTCCTCACCGTCGAGTTGGACTATGGCGGCTCGGAGCTGGTCGACGCCGACGACCACGTCGACGTCCTCTTCTTTGACCACAACGGCGAGCCGATCGTGCGCATGCACGTGCGGGCCGGCGAGCTGCGCACCATCATCGACGAGCTGCAGAACATCGAGCGCGAGGGCGAGCTCTGACCCCGATCTTGTGATGCACGGCCCCGCCAGGAGCAACGCGGCTACCCGGTGGAGCATCCGTCAGAGAGACTCACCGTACAACGCGGCGTCTGGGCCGGCTGCGGCGACGGCTGCTCGCACCGGTGGGCGACCGTGCCGGCAGAGGCTCGCGTCTGCGTGCGGGGATTGCCCCGGCCAGAGCCGCGATCGCGCGCCGATTCATTTCGCCGCGGGCCGCGCGTTGTCGACGCCCAGCAGCGCGCGAATCAGGCTCATGGCCCGCGCGTCACGCGCCGAGGGGTCGGCATAGCCAAAGGACTCCGCCGTCTCGACCGCGACCCAGTGGAACAGCTCGATCGTCGCCAGCACCCCGCGCGCCACCTCCCCTCGGCCGTAGCCGGGGAGTGCCTGTGGCAGCGCCTCCTGGACACGTGGGTCGCCCCACTCTTCGAGGAATCGACCGGCGTGCCAGGTGTCGTAACCGCCGCCGTGCAACCCGCGCTCGTGCCATTCCAGCATCGGTAACACACCTCGCTCGTGAAGCTCCGTGAGCCAGATCAAAGCGACGTGGATTTCCCCCCGACCGACCTTCTTGGCCACCCGTTCGGCCGCGCACCAGAAGCTCTCGCAGAGCTCGGCAAACTGCATCGGCGTCGGTGGTCGGGGTGTCGGCGTGGCGGCTGAGGACGCTCGCAGATGGTCCGCCCATCCATCTTTATCGACGAGGACGATGAAGCCGCGCGCGAACATCTGGGCTGCGGTCCGGTCTCGCACCTCGACGTCGGACTCCTGGCCGCCACCCGGGGCCGGCGCGAACACGAAGTCGGCGTCGAGGCCACCGGCATAGGTCACCAACCACTCGGGAATGCTGCCGACGGTCGCGTAGCGGCTGCGGAAGAGGACCGTCCCGAACCGGTCGAGCCAGTCACCGCTCGCCAGGTAGGGCCGCGGATCCGTAACCATGAGGACGATGTCGAGATCGGCCCACGCGTCGGCCGGATGATCGCTGCGTGCCCGAGACCCCACGACGAGCGCCGCTCGCACGGAGGGTTCCGCGCTGGCCCAGGACCGGATTCGCTCGCCAAGCGCGTGGTACGCCTCGACACTCAGGGTCAGGTGAACCGGCATCGTGCCGCCGTCCGCTCCCCTGGTCTCGGATGGGTCCCGGACGGGTGTAACTCACCGATCATTGGTGGTACTCCTCTTCCTCAATGGCGGCGTCAACCGTAGGGCGTTGTGATTGGCGGAGCGCTACGGCTCGGCGGACGTCGGGTGCTGGAAACGAGGCGAGCACGATACGGCTCAGGCGGGCTTTGAGCGGAAGGACGAGTTGCCCACACGCGCCGACAGCACGGGGAATCGCGTCTGGGGCAAGATCGCGGGCGAGCGTGCAGTGGGGCACCCACCGGCCGGGTAGGTAGAGCGGGGACTGATCCCTGGCCATCGCCTCGAATCGACGATGAAAGGCGAGGTGAAACGCGATCAGTTCCGCGGTCACGACGGACGCGAGGAAGACGACGCGCTCGTCGCCAAGGAACACCCCGAGATGCGAGAAGGTCAGCGCCGGAGCCGGCATGCTGCCCGCGATCTCGGCCAGTAGCTGCTCGACGGCGGGTACCTCCACCTCCTCCGCGACGGCCAGCGTGAGGTGAGGCGAGGTCTCGCTGACGTGCGTGAGGTCGGCGCCGGTGACCGCGAGCACATCGTGGATGAGCTCACCGACGACCGCGGCGCTGGCTGGATCGAGGCTGACGCCAACGGCGAACGGCATGGCCCACTCCCTCCTGTCGGCGGTCGAGGTCTCGCTACGTATGGTCTTTGACAACATACCTCGGTACCACGGCCGGCCGTGCCCCACGCCCCCCGCGCTCCCAGCCCCTTCAGTGGGCTTCGTTCGGTCAGCGCGGCGGCTTGAGCCCCGCGCGACGCTGCCGGCCAACGCGGGTCGGTTCGCTGGCCGCCGTCTACCGGAACTATTCGTCAATCACTATCGTGTGGGCGGATTCACGCGCTCCTCGCTTCTGACTCTCCCGGGCCGATCTGGCCCGACGGCGGCAGTTCTCGGTTTGGCTCGTGCTCTCCAACGAGCCCCACCTCGTTCATTGTCTCCGGCTCGAAATGGCGAGCGTGTGCCGGCGATGAACCTGGTTGTGCCAACAGCGTGCCAGTCAGCCAGAGCGACACACCACTGGCGTCGGCTCGACGCGGCCGCGTGTTCCCTCGGTCGGCCGCCCGGTCGGCACGCCGATAGCCGCGGCGGGGCGATTCCCGGTGCTGGCTCACTACACGCCTCTCCCCATCCCCCCGTCGTCCTGTCCTGCCTCACCCCAGCCTCGGCTCCGCCCGGACGACCCGGCCGTTTTCGGCCTCCCGCCGCGGAAAACGATCGTCCGGCCCCTCGTCCGGCCCCGTCCATCTCGGTGCGCGGTCGCTGCCAACGGCGTCCGGCCCCTGCCGCGCCCGCCAGGCGCTATGATCAGGCGGTCCGCGGGTACGGGCGGCCTCGCTCGGTTGCGGGTGCGATGACGTGTGCCCGACCGTTTGGATAGACGACCGTTGTCGGCAGGTGCCTTCGCCGGGGAAGGGGACGAGCCATGCTGCCCGAGTTGCTGGTGACCGACTGCGCCGGCACGGTGATGCGCGACGAGGGGAGCGTCCTTGCCGCCTACCGCGCCGCCCTCTCCGCGCACGCCATCCCCTTCACCGAGGCCGACCTCGCCGCTCGCCGCGGCGCGAGCAAGCGCGCCGTCTTTCGCGAGCTGGCCGCTCGCGCCTGTCCGCCGGACCGGGCCGACGCCGTCGCCGAGCAGGCCCTGGCCGCCTTCGAGGCCGCGCTGCGCGGAGCGTACGAGACGGGACCGGTCGAGGAGGTGCCGGGGGCGGCAGCGGCGCTGGACCGGCTGCGCGCCGCCGGCATGCGCATCGCGCTCACCAGCGGCTTCGAGCGCGATCTGCTCGACCTCCTCGTGCGGCGGCTCGGCTGGCAGGAGCTGTTCGACCTCACGCTGGCCGGTGGCGACGTGCCGGCGGGCCGTCCGGCTCCCTTCCTGATCTACCGCGCCATGATGGAGCTCGGCGTCGCCGATGTGGCCCGGGTGGCGGTCGTGGGCGACACCCCGCTCGACCTCGCCGCCGGCAATCACGCGCGCGCCGGCTGGGTGGTCGGCGTGCTGACCGGCGCGCACGGCCTCGAGACGCTCGGCGCCACGCCGCACACTCACCTGTTGCCCAGCGTCGCCGCGCTGCCGGCCCTGTTTGGCCTGCAGTAGTCGGCGGGCGCGCGAGATCCGGCCGCCGGTGCCGTATCATGGCACCCGAGTGCCCGGAGCCGTGCCGTTGTGGAGCGATCGTCTTGACGTGTGGGCTCGCGATGCATCGCGCCCGATCCGCCGTCCTCACCAACGCCGTTCGAGGACGCGGTATCGCGATCAGCGCAAGGAGTTGAGGAGACCGATGGGAGCGACGCCGCGTTACACCCCGGAGCTGGCAGCGGGCCTGCGGGTCCCCAGCGATGCCCACGTCTCGCCGGACGGCCGCCGGGTGGCCTTCGTGGTCGCGCCGGTCGGGCACGAGGAGACCATGCCCACGTCCGCGATCTGGATGGCCGACGTCTCCGCCGCGACCCCTCCTCGCCCGTTCACCGCCGGCCGCGCCGAGGACAAAATGCCGCGCTGGTCGCCGGACGGGGCGCGCCTGGCCTTCCTCTCCGACCGTGCCGAGCGCGGCACCGCCCAGCTCCACCTCATCGAGGCCGGCGGCGGTGAGTCTCACTCCCTGACCAGCCTCCCGCGAGGGCTCGATCTCATCAGCTGGCTGCCGGACGGCGCGTCCCTCACCGGCACCGCCGACCGGCGCGCGCTTGCCGGGGAGCAGGACCCGGGCACCGGCATCCGGGTGGCGAGCCAGTCCGCTCGGCCTCGGGTCATCGTACGCGTGCCGCTTGAGGGCGGCGAGCCCAGCGTGATCGGCCCCGCCGAGGGCCACGTCTGGACCTACGCCTGCGGCGCCGACGGCCGCCGCGTCGCCGCGCTCACCACGCCGACCGATGACCTGGCCGAGACGGCCGGTGACGTGCGGCTGGTCCTGATCGATGTGACGACGCGGGCCGAGCGCGTGCTGGCCACCCTGAAGGGTCTGCCGGCCATGATCCAGTGGTCATCGGACGGCGCCCGGCTCGTGGCCGTCGGGGACCTGCCGGGCGACCCGGACGACACGCGGGTGCTCCTCATCGACGCCTCGAGTGGCGAGCTCTCGGCGCTCGACGCCGGCCAAACGACCCCGCTCTGGGCGGCCTGGCAGCCCGGCCTCGCGCCGCGCCTGGTCACGCTGGCGCAGGACGGCCTGGCCAACCGCCTCGACCTGGTGGACCTCGCGTCCGGCACTACCCGCCGTCTCGAGATCGCCCCCGCGAACGGCAGTGTCCTCCCACCGCTCAGCCTGAGCGCCGACGGGCACGTCCTGGCCGCCACGCGCGCCGAGCCCGGCGCGCCGACCGAGGTCTGGGCCGGTCCGCTCGACGGCGAGCTCCGCTGCCTCACCCACCTCAATCCGGAGCTCGACGGGGTCGCGCTGGCCCCCATGGAGCCGGTTGAGTGGACCGCCTCTGACGGCCTGACCATCCAGGGCTGGCTGCTCCGCCCGCCCGGCGCGGCCGAGGGGAAGTCGCTGCCGCTGGTGGTCCAGGTGCACGGCGGGCCGACCGCCCGCTGGGGCGCGGCCTTCCAGGGGACCTGGCACGACTGGGGACAGGTCCTCGCCGGCGCCGGCTACGCCGTGCTGCTGCCTAACCCGCGCGGCAGCACCGGCCGCGGCGCCGCCTTCACCGCCGCCAACCGGAGCGACCTGGGCGGGATGGATTTCGAGGACGTCATGCGCGGCGTCGACGCCATGGTCGAGCGAGGGATCGCCGACCCGGACCGCCTGGCCGTGGCCGGCTGGAGCTACGGCGGCTTCATGACCTCCTGGACCATCACTCGCACCGACCGCTTCAAGGCGGCGGTGGCCGGCGCCGCCGTCACCAACTGGCCGAGCAAGGTCGGCACGACCGACATCCGGCCGATGAACGAGAAGCGCTTCCCCGGCGCCCTGCACGAGACGCCCGACGCCTTCTGGGAGCGCTCTCCCGTGCGCTACCTCGGCCGCATCACCACGCCGACGCTCGTCGTCCACGGCGACGCCGACCCTCGCGTGCCGGTCTCCCAGGGACGCGAGTTCTACCTGGGTCTGCGTGCCAACAACGTGCCGGCCGAGTTCGTCACCTACCCGCGGCAGAAGCACGCCTTCCACGAGCGCGCCTACCAGCTCGACCTGCTCCAGCGTATCGTCGCCTGGCTCGAGCAGTGGGTCCCGACCGACGCCACGGAATGACGCGGGCTTGGCCCGGCTGAGACGCCGGTTCGACCTGGAGGGGCGCGGCGCATCGCGCCCGCCCCATTCGGAAGTGAGGCATCCATGGCAATCGGCTCGGCGTACCTGCGTGGAGCGCGCATCGTGGTCATCGGGGCCGGTGCCGTCGGCTCGGTCTTGAGCTACCGGCTGGCCCAGGCCGGCGCGGCCGTCACCATCGTCGAGCCGCGCTACCCCGGCTCCGGCACCACCGGCAACTCCTTCGCCTGGCTCAACGCCTTCGGCAAGCCGCCTCGCGCCTACCACCGCCTCAACGCCCGCTCGATCCGCGATCATCAGGATCTCGCGCGGGAGCTCGACGGCGACTGGGTCCACGTCGACGGCGGCCTGCAGTGGGCCAATGCCGACGACGCGGTGCAGGTGGAGAACCTGAAGACCACCATCAAGCAGATCCGCGATTGGGGCTATCGCGTCGAGACCGTCTCCCCCGAGCAGGTCATGCGCGACCTCGAGCCCGACCTCCTCCTCGATCCCGACCGCGTCGCCGAGGCCTACTTCACCCCGGGCGAGGGCTGGCTCAACGGCGTCGGGCTGGCGCATGGTGCCGCGACCGCCGCCGTCCGCCGCTACGGCGCCACACTGCTCGACGACGAGGTCGTCGGCTTTGACGTCGCCCGCGGCGGCGTCGAGCGCGTGCTCCTCCGGAGCGGCAGTGCCCTCACCGCCGACACCGTGATCAACGCCGCCGGCCCCAGCGCGGCGCGCGTCGCCGCCCTGGCCGGTGCCGACCTGCCGATCGAGCGCCAGCCCGGCTTCGTCGTCACCACCGAGCCCGCCCCGGTCGCCCTCAAGCGGGTGCTCCACTCCCCCGAGGGCATGATCCGCTCGGACGGCGGCTGGCGCACGCTCTTGCGGCGCGACGAGTTCGACGAGCACGTGGCGACCGAGCAGCCCTTCGACGTGCGCCATCCTTACTGCCAGGAGGCGGTCGACCGGTTGGCGGCGATCCTGCCGGGGCTGCGCGGCGTGCGGGCGGAGAGCGCGCGCCTCGGGATCCGGCCCATGCCCAGGGACGGCCTCTCGATCGTGGG
>DATKRJ010000391.1:0-2573 GCA_035532355.1 Thermomicrobiaceae bacterium
CTCCACCTGCCAGCCCGAGGGGTTCGCCGGCGTGTAGGTCAGCACCCGCCGCTCGAACACCTGCACCAGCACCTGCCGCGACACCCCGCCCACCAGCACGCTCGTCCAGTACGCCTCCGTCAGCGGGTAGCCCGTCGCGTAATACGGGTTCACGAACAGCGGCGCCTGCACGGTCTGGCCGGCGACGCTCACCAGCCCCGAGCTGTTCATGAAGTCCCAGAAGACCGACGCCACATCGTGGTGCGTCGCCGCCCCGACGTCGCGGGCCGTCACCCCGGCCGAGGCCAGCGCCGGGTCGCTCCCCACCTGCCCGGCGCGGTCGACCGTCTGCGTGATGGTCGTCCCGTCGGCCGGCGCCCCGGCCGTCATCAGCCCGCTGAACGAGGCGTAGGTCGGGCCGTGCGGGTCGTTCGGGTCACCCGCCACGTTGACCTGCGCCGGGGCGTACTGCTGGAAGGAATTGTCGCCCAGCTGCATGCGGCCGGTGATCAACTCCTCGGCCAGCAGCCCGTTGGTGACGTCCCAGGGGCTGGCGGCCCGGTAGCTGTTGTCCTCCATGCGCGTCTTGTCGAAGTACTGGACGGTGCGCTGGCCGCCGGGCGCCTCAACGTACGACTCGGTGAGCGACGCGCTGTTGGGCTGCGGCCCCCACATCCAGGTGCGGCTGACGGCGCCGCTGGCGACCGGCTGGTCGGTGCGGGCCCAGGTGCGCTGGAAGGCGTCGCTGGCGAACGTGGGCGCGGCCGCGCCGGTCGCCAGCGGCAGCAGCAGGCCGACCAGGAACAGCACGGCGATCGTGAGCCAGCGGACGCGTGTCATCGGCCCCGTTCCTTCCCGATCACCGTCACCTGAGCCAGGGCGTGCCCGGAGTGCGCAGTGCGCCGCCAGTATCGCCGGGTTGGGCACGGCAGGGAAGAGCGAGGTCGTCCGCGGCGAGCCGTCCGGGATGGCGCGAGGCGTGGCGCGACGATCGGCACACGGGCCGGGCGGCCGGTCACGCGCGGACGGACGGCGCGGCCGGGGCCTGCCCGCCGGGCCGGCGACTCAAGCCCGGCGCCGGCGACGCGGGAAGAAGACGATGGCACCACCCACGGCGACCACGACGATCAGGGCCACGCGCAGCCAGGACCACCAGTCGAGCTGCCAGATCCAGAGCCCCACCATCCAGGGCAGGAGGGCGATCCAGGTCAGCGCCTGCACGATCAGCGGCCAGTCCCGCACGGTATGCCATAGGTCGAGCAGGCGCGACGGGTCGACCCACAGGACCGCGCCGAAGACCAGCCACAGGAGCACGCAGGCACCCCAGAACCAGCGAGAGAAGCTCGTGGACTGCCTCGCCGGCCGCTGCGCGTCCATCGCCGACCGTTCCTCTCCCAGGCGATGCCTCAGCGAGACACCGCGGCCACCGGGGCGCCCCGATCCACCGGGACAGCCACCCACCGCCCCGGCGTCAGGACCGGTCGCCCCCCGTGATCACTGTACGCCCCGGGGAATGTCCAAGTTGTGACATCGACAGGCGAGGCCGTGGCAGCCGCGCGACGATCGCGCATGGGGAGCCGGCGCGTCGCGCCAGGTCTCCCCTAGCACAGTCGTGCCGGGCGCGCATCTGCCCCTCGGCCGGTTCGACGCCAATCCCCCGGCCGGTAGAGGCTGTCCCGCCTCGCCGGCACAATCGGGTGACCGGGCTGGGGGCCGTTCAGGGAGGGTAGAACCGATGCCGAGCAGCACGTCGCCGGCGCGCCTGTACCTGATGGAGCTCGGGCGCACGACCGTGCCGACCTCCGCCGGACCGCTGGCGATGTCGGTCGGGTGCTACCTGATCCAGACCGCGGACGGGAAGAACATCCTCATCGACAGCGGGCTGCCGTCCGGGCACGAGCCGCCGACGCCGGGCGAGGTGTCCGGCTCGGGGAGCGACGTCCTGGCGCACCTGGCGGCACTCGACCTCGGCCCCGACAACGTCGACCTGCTCGTCTGCAGCCACTTCGACATCGACCACGTCGGCCAACACGACGCCTTCGGCCGTGCCGAGCTCGTCGTCCAGCGGGCACACTACGAGCTGGCGCGGTCCGGGCACCCGCGCTTCGCGGCCGGACGCGCGCACTGGGACCATCCGGCGCTCCGCTACCGGCTCGTCGACGGCGACACCCAGCTCTTGCCCGGCCTGACGCTGCTGGCGAGCGGCGGCCACGCGCCCGGCCACCAGTCGGTCCTGGTGAAGCTGCCCCGGACCGGCGCGGTGTTGCTGGCGATCGACGCGGTGGTCATGGAGCACCTCTTTCACGCGGAGCGCCGGGCCTGGCCGACCGACGACGACGAGGATCAGCTGCGCGCCAGCACGCGACGCCTGCTCGACCTGGTCGAGCGCGAGCCGGTGGCGTTCACCGTCTTCGGCCACGACGGCGCGCAGTGGCAGCGCCTGAGGAAGGCGCCGGACTTCTACGATTGAAGGCCCGAACGCGTGAGCACGTGAACGCGGCGATCGAACGCCGCGTCGTCGACCGGATACGCCTTGGCACGGACGGCACGCCGCGCTGCCCGCGCCCCCGGCGCCAGTCCGTCACGCGCGCGGA
>DATKRJ010000392.1:0-8016 GCA_035532355.1 Thermomicrobiaceae bacterium
GCGTGAGCCCGACGCGCGGCGCTGGGTCTCGTTGCGTGAAGGGAGGCTCTCGCTGCGAGGCGGGGGCCAGGTGCCGGGTCCAACCATCGACGATGCTGGGGCAGGCTACTGCTCGTTGACCAGCTTCAGCGTCTCCTCAACGTAGCCAAGGCGACGGTAGAAGGCGCGCGCCCGGTCATTCGCCGCGAAGGTCTCGAGCGTCAGCAGACGGTAGCCACGGTCACGGGCCCAGTCCTCGGCGGCCACCATCAGCGCGCGTCCGACCCCCTGCCCCTCCGCGGTCGAGGACACGGCCAGCGTCGAGACGTAACCCTCCGGTACCCCGGTCAGGCCGTCTGCAATCTCGTTCACGTGGACAAACCCGAGCGGCGCGCCGCGCCCGCTCTCGGCAATCTGGACACGCTCGTGGAAGCCCCCGGCGTTGGCGTTGGCCCCGGCGTAGTGCTGGTGGAACGCGCGCATGGCCGCGGCGTCACGCCAGGGTGGCATGCCGGACTCCGCCGGTCGCTCGGCGAGCGCCAGGATGAACTTTCTGTCCTCCGGCCGTGCTGGCCGGATCTGGAGTGTGCGCAAGTCGGGCCGCCTCGATGCCATGCAGTCCTCCCGCTCTCGGACGACCGTTCGCGCTCGCTCGAGCCATTCCTCGCGCGCTGCAAGGACGCCACGGCTGAGCGGGAAACGCTCAGATGTTCTGGTACAATGTCCGGACACCGGACCGGAGCATGGAGGTGGCACATGATCGATCTGTCGCGCGACGAGGCACGTGAGTTGGCGGTGGCAGCCCAGGGGCTGTCCCAACCGGATTGCCAGCCGGCCACGGCCGCCGACGCGCTGCAGACGGTCCGTATGCTGGGCTGCGTGCAGATCGACACGATTCACGTCGTCGCTCGCAGCCAGTACCTCGTGCTCTGGAGCCGTCTCGGCCACTACGACCCCAGCTGGCTGGACGACCTGCTCCATCCGGACCGCCAGGTGTTCGAGTATTGGGCGCACGCCGCGTCGCTGATCCCGACCGAGCTCTATCCCTACTTCCGGCGCCGGATGCAGCGCTACGCCGGCGCCGACGTCACCGACGGCCCGGGCTGGAGCGGGTATGGCTGGGCCGTCGACAACGCCCATCTGCTGGACGAGATCCGAGGCGCGATCCGCCAGCGGGGACCGCTTGGCTCGATGCACTTTGACGCCCCCCAACGCGACACTCCATTGCCATCCTGGTCCTGGTGGGGCGGGAAGCCGGCCAACCGTGGCCTGGACTTCCTCTGGTCGGCCGGGGAACTCGGCATTCAGCGAAGGGTCCGTTTTCAGCGCATCTACGACCTGACGGAGCGGCTCTACCCGGAATGGCACAGTGCCGATCTGCCCGACCCGGACGAGGAACGACGCGTCCTGGCGGACCGGGCACTACGCGCGATGGGGATTACCCTGCCACGCTGGCTCAACGACTACTTTCGCACGAAGTGGGGCGTGCGGGGCCACGCGGGCCCCGGCCCTACCGCGGTGCTGGACGATCTCGTCCAGCACGGGCGGGCGTTCCCGGTGGAGGTGGACGGCTTCGGCACCGCCTACGTCGCGGCGGAAGCGGAGGGGCTGCTCCAGGCCGTGCGCCGTGGCGCGCGCGCCGAACGGGTCACCCTGCTGTCGCCGTTCGACAACCTGATCTGGGACCGGCGCCGCACCCGAGAGCTGTTTGACTTCGACTACATGCTCGAGTGCTACACCCCGGCCGCCAAACGGCGGTATGGGTATTTCACCCTGCCGATCCTCTTCGGAGGACGCCTCGTCGGACGCGTCGAGCCGAAGGTCCACCGCCGGGAGCGGGTGCTGACGCTCCGCTCGGTCCATCTGGAGCCGGGCGCGCCGTCGCTGCGGGCTCTGGCCGACGGGTTGCGGCCCGCGCTGCGCTCCTTCGCGGAGTTCAACGGCGCGGACACGATCCAGGTCGAGAACGCTCCGCCCGACCTGATCGAGGCGCTCTCCATCGCCTAGCGCCCGCCGCTGCTCATGGGTAGAATTGCACAGATTTCACCTCGCTGGCGGTATGCATGAAGGGGTCGATCGTGGCCGAGCGAGTTTCGGCGAGCGACGCCGACGGTGACGAGCGAGGCGGCGGACGCTGGCTCTCGATTGACGCCGCCTGCCGCCTGCTGGGCGTCGACCAATCAACGCTGCGACGCTGGAGCGACGCCGGCAAGATCCCGGTCTTCCGCACACCGGGTGGTCACCGACGCTACAACGAGGACGACCTGCGGGCCTTTCAGCGGGGCGACAGCCGGCCACGCCGACGGATGAGCCGTCGCGTTCTCACCGACCTGTCATTCTCCGCCTACGCCACCGACTACGTCCGTCAGGCTCGCACGCGCCAGTGGTATCGTGCGTACGCTCCCGCCCAGCTCGAGGAACTTCGCGTGCTCGGCCGCCGCCTGGTGGACCTGGCCGTCCGCTCTATCAGCGGCCGGGCCGACCGGGCACAAATCCTGGAGGAGGGGCAGGCCATCGGTCGGCGCTATGGCGCGCTCGGCGCGGCTGCTGGGCTGTCGGCGGCAGACGCGGTCGAGGCGTTCCTCTTCTTCCGCTTCCCGGTCATCCAGGCAGCGGCGCGCTTCATCGAGGAGACCGAAGTACCGGCCAAACGCGCCGTACACCTCTTTGCCGAGATCACCCAGTTCATGGATCAGGTACTGATCGCAACTGTCGCCGCGCACGCCGACGCTGCCTGACCCACGGCGGCGCCGACTCAGCGCACCTTGCCGCGGGCCACGACCTCCCAGCAGTCCACCAGCTCGTCGTCGCGGACGACGAACAGCTCGTCCTGCAGGTTAACCGTCGGGCAGACGTGGTTGGGGATCACGTGCACGCGGTCACCGACACGGAGTCCCCGCGCGCTCGGCGGGAGCTCGACGACACCGTGCTCCTCGCTCACTCGCACGATGGTCGCGTCCGGGAACTCGACGATATAGCCGTAGCCTGCGCGGAACTGCGGCGGGTCCATAGCCAGGGTCTTCGACCCGGCGTCGATGACGGCGCGCTCCGGCGCCGGCCGGCTGATCACGGTCGAGAGAATTCGAAGCGAGCATCCCTCCGGACCGACGCGTCCGAAGCGGAAGGCGGAGTTGTCGTTGAAGACGTAGGTGCCGGGTCGCATCTCGGTGACGCCCGGCACCGTCGGCGTGTACCAGGCCGCCGGAGTTGAACCGACGCTGACCGTCTCGACGGTGATGCCGCCGGCACGCAGCAGCTCGGCGGTACCGACCAGGTCCTCGCCGGCCTGTCGCGCCATGGGTGCGAGCTCGTCCGCGTTGGCCGCCCGCGCCACGTGGCCCTCGTGGGTGAGGACGCCGCGCAGGCGCAGCCCGTCCATCGCGCCGATCTCGCGCGCCAGCGCCAGGGCAGGCTCGCCGTGCAGCACTCCGGCGCGGTCGAGTCCGGTATTCACCTCGATCATGACGTCGAGGACCCGGCCGGCTCCTCGGCAGGCGGCGGCCATCATCGCCGCCGCCTCCACCCCGTCGACCGCGACCGCCACGCGGACACGCGCCATCAGCGCCAGCAAGCGGCGAAGCTTCTGCTCCCCGACGACCTGGTAGGCCAGCAGGACATCGTCGAGCACTCCGGCATCGGCCAGCGCCTCGGCCTCGCCGAGCTTGGCGCAGGTAAAGCCCACCGCCCCCGCCGCCCGCTGCAGCCGGGCGATCTCCACGGTCTTATGCGTCTTCAGGTGCGGCCGGACGGCAACGCCGTGGTCGCGGGCAAAGGCGGCCATCTCGTCGACGTTGCGCTGGAGCGTGGCCTGGTCGACCACCAGGGCGGGCGTGTCAAGCTCGTCGCGATAGGTCACGGGCTTCCCCTCTCCAACTGCCACGCTCAGGTGGGCCAGCGCTTCCCGCTGGTGTCGATCCAGCGCCCGAGATCCTGGCTGCGTCGGACCGAGTCGAGCACCTCCTGCACCTTCATGCCCTCCTCGAACGTCGGCGCGTAACCGTCTCCCGACCGGATCGAGCGCACCCACTCCCCGGCAAGCAGCGCGAACGGGCGCAGCCGTGGGTCTGCCACGCTGGTCTCGACCTCGGGTTGCGCCTCGTCCGCCGCCAGCTCCGACACTACCTGCTCGTCGCGGCGCACGCCGAAGAGCCGCCCGTCCGGCTGGACCGCGATCATCCCCTGCGAGCCGGTCGCCACGATCTCGTCTCCGAGATCGACGGGGGACGAGGACGACAGGTGGATCGTCGCGATGCCGCCATTCGCGAACTGCAGCAGGGCGGCGAAGGTGTCGTCCCCGGGAACTCGGGGCGACGCGCCGGCAACTGCGTGTATGTCACCGAACCACCAGCGGAGCACGTCCACGTAGTCCGACCCCAGCGCGCCAAGCACGCCTCCGGCGCGCTCGCCCTCGTCGAGGGCCGTGGAGGAGTGGCGCAGGCGATCGGCGTAGGACGTCCGGTAGACCGTGAGTGTGATCGAGTGGAAGTCGCCGAGGTAGCGACTGTCGACCAGTTTCTTCATACGCAGCCGCGACGGCGTGAACCGATGCTCGTAGTCGACCGCGTGCCGGACACCCGAGTCCCGCGCCAACCGGAACATGTCGCGCGCCTCGGCCGCGTTGCGCGCCATGGGCTTCTCACACAGGATGTGCAGCCGGCTCTCCGCCGCGGCGATGGCGATCGGGTGATGGAGCTCGGGGGGCGTGGCGATAGTGACGGCGTCGAGGCCACCCTCGCGAAACATGCGGCGGTAGTCGTCGTAGTAGGCCGGGACGCCGTGGAGCAGCGCGGCCGAGCGGGCGTGCTCGAGGTGCGCGGCGCAGATCCCCGCGACCTCGACCCCCGGAATCTGACGCAATCCCGGCACGTGGACCGCCGCGCCGAACCCCGTCCCAACGATGCCGACCCGGAGCGTTGTCTCTTGCTTGCCCTGCACGCCTGGGATCCCCCTCTCGCCGCTCTCCGGGGAGCAAGTATGGGGGGCCGGCCGGACGGGGCGCAAGGCGGGCCACGACCGGGGACCGTTTGACAGGCGGCCGAGTCGCGCGCGACGGCGCGGTCAGGCCGGCAGGATGCGGACGCGCTGCCCGTCGACCCGCAGCCGATCCTGGCCAAATAGCCGGATCGCCTCGGGGTAGAGGCGCTGCTCCTCGACGAAGACGCGCGCGGCCAGCGTCTCCGTCGTATCGTCCTCCAGCACCGGAACGCAGCGCTGCAGAATGATCGGGCCTGCGTCGTAGTGCTCGTCGACGAAGTGGACGGTGCAGCCGCTGACCTTCATGCCCGCGTCCAGCACGGCCCGGTGCACCCGCTCACCCCAGAAGCCGAGCCCGCCGAACAGCGGCAGCAGCGACGGATGGACGTTCATGACCCGGCTCCGGTACGCAGGCGGGATCGTCAGCTGCGAGAGGAAGCCGGCCAGGACAATCAGGTCGACGGCGAACGGATCGAGCGACGCGTACACCGCCTGGCTGAAGGACTCCACGCTGGCGAAGCGACGCCGCGGGACGACGAAGAGCGGCAGGTTTGCGGCGCGCGCGACGTCGTTGCCACGGACCGACGCGCGGCTGCTTACGACGGCAACCACGCTGGCGCGCAACTCGCCGCGTCCGATCACGGCGATCAGGTTCTCCAGCGTGCGGCCGGTGCCGGACAACAGCACCGCGATCCGCAGCCCCCCGGCCTTCGCGGTGTCGGCTTGCTCCACCCAGATCCACCTCCTCCCGCCGGTGACGGATCATACACCGGCCGCCGCCCGTGGGAGCCGCGTTGGTAGAATTGTGCCAGGTGGATCTCACCCGGATGCCCGTGCGCGCCGGTAGTCGGTAGGGAGCAGCCGCGTTGAACAGCGCACAATCCTCGACGACGACGGTGGTCGGACAGACAACGGATGGAGTGACCGCGGTCGATGCGGTGATCGTCCTGGATTTCGGCTCGCAATACTCCCAGCTCATCGCGCGACGCGTGCGCGAGGCCAACGTCTACTGCGAGATGCTGCCCCACGACGTGAGCTGGGCGGAGGTCCAGCGCCTCCATCCGAAGGGCGTCATCCTCTCGGGCGGTCCCGCCAGCGTCTACGAGCCGGGGGCCCCGATGATGCCCGACTGGGTGCTCGGTTCAGGGATGCCGGTGCTCGGGATCTGCTACGGTATGCAGCTCCTGGCCCAGGCCCTGGGCGGCGAGGTCGCCGCGAGCACCGAGCGGGAGTACGGTCCGGCGACCATCGAGGTCGTCCGTCCGGACTCGCTCTTCGCCGACCTGCCCGACCGGCTCGACGTGTGGATGAGTCATGGCGACCGCATCGAGTCGCTTCCGGACGGCTTCACCACCCTCGCCCGTAGCACCAACTCGCCGCACGCCGCCATGGGCCGTGGTCCGGTGATCGGGCTGCAGTTCCACCCCGAGGTGGCACACACGCCGCTCGGTGGGACGATCCTGCGCAACTTCCTCTTCGACGTCTGCGGCTGCACCGGCAATTGGACCGCCGAGTCGTTCGTCCACTCCAGCGTGCGGGATATCAGCGAGCGGGTCGGTGACCGCAAGGTGCTGCTCGCCCTGTCCGGCGGAGTCGACTCGTCGGTGGCCGCCGCGCTGATCCACCGCGCCATCGGTGATCAACTCACCCCAGTCTTCGTCAATACGGGGCTGCTCCGCGAGGGCGAGGCCGAGACGGTGCGCGAGGTCTTCGGCCGCCACTTCCGTATGAACCTGGTCTACGTCGACGCCAGCGAGCGCTTCCTGAGCCGCTTGCGCGGCATCACCGACCCGGAGGAGAAGCGGAAGATCATCGGCGACGAGTTCATCCGCGTGTTCGAGTCCGCCGCGGAGGAGCACGGGCCGTTCACGTACCTGGCGCAGGGCACGCTCTATCCGGACGTCATCGAGAGCGCCACGCCCAGCGCGTCGAAGACCGCCGTCAAGATCAAGACGCACCACAACGTGGGCGGGCTCCCCGAGGACCTCAAGTTCGAGCTGGTCGAGCCGCTGCGTTTCCTGTTCAAGGACGAGGTCCGAACGGCGGGACGGCTGCTCGGCCTCCCGGGCGAGATCGTCCAGCGGCAGCCATTTCCGGGACCGGGGCTGGCGGTCCGTATCCTCGGCGACGTGACCGAGGAGCGGCTGGCGACGCTGCGGCGTGCCGACGCCATCGTCCGCCAGGAGATCGAAGCGGCCGGGCTGGCCGACGACATCTGGCAGTTCTTCGCGGTGCTCCTGCCGGTTCGCTCGACCGGGGTGATGGGTGATCTACGCACCTACGCTAACGTCTGCGCCATCCGGGCGGTGACCAGCGAGGACGCGATGACCGCCGATTGGGCCCGCCTGCCGTACGACCTGCTGGCCCGCATGAGCAACCGCATCGTCAACGAGGTGGCCGGCGTGAACCGCGTCGTCTACGACGTGTCGAGCAAGCCGCCCGCGACTATCGAGTGGGAGTGACAGGAGCAGGCCAGGTGCGCGTCCTCGTCGTGGGAGGCGGCGCCCGCGAGCACGCCCTCGCCTGGAAGCTGAGGCAGTCGCCGCGCCTGGACGCGCTCTTCGTCGCTCCGGGCAACGGCGGCACCGCCGAGATCGCCACCAACCTGCCGGTCGCGGCCGGCGACGTCGACGGGCTGCTCGAGACCGCCGAACGGCACGCTATCGACCTGACCGTGGTCGGCCCCGAGGACCCGCTGGCGCGCGGGATCGTCGACCGTTTCACCGCGCGAGGGCTGCGGATCGCGGGACCGGCGGCGGCGGCCGCGCGCATCGAGAGCAGCAAGGTCTGGGCGAAGGACGTCATGGCGGCGGCCGGCGTGCCCACGGCGCGCGGTGACCGCTTCACCGACCTCGATGCAGCGCTCGACACTGTCGCGGACTGTCCGCTCCCCGTCGTCATCAAGGCCAGCGGGCTGGCAGCCGGCAAAGGCGTGGTCGTCGCCCAGACGCGCCACGAGGCGGCCCGGGCCGTCCGCTCGATGCTGGCCGACGGGGCGCTCGGCGACGCCGGCCGCGAGATCCTGGTCGAGGAGTACCTCACCGGCCGTGAGGTGTCACTGCT
>DATKRJ010000393.1:0-9880 GCA_035532355.1 Thermomicrobiaceae bacterium
GGAGGCCGAGGAGTTCCTGCCGGAGACGCCAACGCTGACGATGAAGCTCGCCCAATCCTGGGACCGTGCGGACGCGCTGCCGGTCGAGCGGACGCACGCGGCGCTGCGGGCAGAGGTCGCGCGGACGCTCGGGCGTCCAGAGGGCTGGCGGGTCTACCGGCCCCAGACGCCGGTGCGCTTCCGGCTCCGGCCGCGGGAGGGGGCGGAGGTCGCCGCGAGGCTGCCGTGGCTGACGCGGGAGGACGGCGGGTGGCTCTCGGGCGAGCTGCCGCGGGTGAAGGACCTGATCGACCTGATCGATGTCCTGTCGGCGCTGTCGGGCGCTGAGCAGCGGGCAGAGCTGCTGCGCCGGCTGCGCGACGATCCGGCGGCCGGCGCGGCGCTGCGGCGTGAGGAGGCGGCGGCGCGGGAGCGCGCCGCCCGAGAGAACCCCTGGCCATAGGGGCGGCCCGGGGTCAGCCCGCGCTGGCCGGCGCCGGGAGGTCGGGTCCGGCCGGGTCGCCGAGGCGCAGCGCCAGGCGGGCGACGGGGCACTCGAAGCAGCGCATGGCGGCGCAACCCGTGCGGCGGATGTGGAGCAGTCCCTGCGCGGCACGTGCGGAGCGCACCCGCACCGGGTACGGCCCGCAGATCTGCTCCGCGGTGCGCCGCGCCTCGGCGTTGCCCGCGCCCGCCGGCAAGCGGTCCCAGAGGCGTCCCGCCGCGGCGGCCAGCCCCTCCTCGTCGTGCTCACCTGCGTAGGCCAGCGTGAACGGCACCACGACGTTGACCACGATCTCATGAGCATGGCCGCGCCCGAGCCATGGGTTTCCGGCGGCGAGCCACTCGAGGAGCACCCGGTAGGGGTCGACCTCGGTGACCAGGGCGCACAGATCTTCGAGCAGTCCCACCTGGAGGCGAGCGAGGAGCGACGCCATGGCCAGCAGGCGACGGAGCGGGTGGGCGGCGGGGCGCTGGCGGGTCAGCGACCAGGTGGTGGGCGGTAGCGAGATCTGGTGCCAGGCGGCGCCATGAACGCGCCAGCGCTGCTCCACGCCTAGCACCTCCGCCGGGGTGATCCCGGCGGCGTCGGCCTCGCGCGGCGAGAGCGGCAGGAACCCGGCGACGCCGAGGAGCAGGCCGGCGGCGCGCAGCTGGCGCTCCGCCGGCGCCTGTGCGCTCAGGCGGGCGTCGAGCTGATCCAGGGGCAGGCGCTCGCCGACGGCGCGCATGCCATCCCGGTTGCGACTGTAGCCGAGCGCGTCGAGCAGCAGGGCGTAGAGGACCTGGGCCGGGGGCCGCCCGCTCAGCGCCTGGGCGATGGTCGCCACTCTGGCGGCGAGCCGCGCGTCGCCCGCCAGTTCCCAGGTCCGGGCGATCAGGTCGGGGCGGGTGCGGGCGACGTCCGGCGCGCAGTGGGCGAAGCCGATCGCGCCGAGGGGTCGGAGCTCAGGCGACGGATCGAATGCGTCGAGCGAACCGAGCAGATATGGGCGGAGGAGCAGGCAGGGGATGGGGCGTCCGTCGCGACGGCGAACGGGCACGCCCAGGTCGTCGTCGAGCACGACGTGGAGTACGACCGCGTCGTAGGCCGGGTCGCGGTCGTGTCCATGCGCGTACCAGGCGGAGGAGTGCCGGTGGACCTCGACGTCACCCTCGACCAGGGCGCCGTCGACGTCCAGGCAGGCGCCGGCGAAGTCGGGTCCGAGGCCGTGGGTCCAGACGCCGCGGAAGACGACGCGTACCGACTCTCCGGACAGGGTGCGGAGCCGGTCGGTGAGCCACTGCGCGTGCCAGATCCGAGCCAGCAGCAACTCGGGCACATCTCCCATGGCGCTCGCATTGTCCGGCTTCTCCCGGCCGCCTTCAACCCCGGCTGGGTGCGCAACCCCGAGACGCACGTTCCAAACGAGTTGAACGACTCACCCCTCTTGCTTTGCCGTCCTGGATGTGTTATGCCCTGCATCACATCGCGATTCCACGTAGTTGGGTTGGGGGCCGCGCCACGACGGGACGACAGCGGCGCGCACCGGCGTGTCCTGGTTCGGGTGATGGGTTGGGCACATCTGAAGGGGCGGGGAGATGGGGGACAGGCGACGGACAGGTGCTGAGGGTCAACGGGGCGACGATCTGCGCCAGCAGATCGGTCCGGCGCTGAAGGAGCTGCGCCGGCAGCGCAGGTGGTCGCTGCAGACCCTGGCAGACCGGTCCGGGATCTCGGCATCGCACCTGTCGCGGCTGGAGCGGGGCACGTGCGTGCCGTCATTCCTGCTGCTGGCGCGGGTAGCGCTGGTGCTGGGGGTGGCGCCGAACTACTTCGACGGGTTCGATCGGGCCTCACGCGAATACGACCGGGATCTGCGCGAGTACCTCGCGGCGGTGGGGATTCCGGAGGCGACCTGGGACGAATTCACCGGGCTGGGGCTGGAGGCGCGGGGCGCGCTGCGCGACGTGCTGCGGCGGCTGACGGAGCCGCGGGCGTTGGCGGTGGCGCACCAGGTGGCGCTGGAGCGCGCGATCCTCGAGCACGGCGTGGCAGCGATGATCCCGGAGATCCTGGCCGGGATCGAGCAGCACGGTCTGGCGCCGCTGGACTTCGGCCGGAGCCGGACGCAGATCGAGGAGTATCCCGGGGACCGGCAGGTGATTGGAAACCGGCTGGCGACGGTGCCCGGGTCGACCAGGTTCGACGAGCTGCAGATCTTCCGGGTGCTGTTTGGGCTGGAGATTCCCAGCCCGGACCTGATCAAAGTGTGGAACAGCACGATCAGCTCATCGCTCGACCAGACGCTGGCGCTGTACGAGTCGCGCACGATCCTGCCGATCGACGCGATGGAGCGCTACATCGCCGAGGGATACTGGGGGCTGCGGCTGCCGTTCGGGCCGGAGGTGGTACGGGAGCACGTCGAGGCGACGGTCGAGCTGCTGTGCCGGAACGACCGCTACCAGATCGGACTGGTGCCGACGTCGCCGCCGATCGGCTTCATCTTGAAGGGTGAGGGCGGCGGGCTGGTCTTCAGCCTGACGGACGCCAACCCGGCCTTCGTCGAGACCCGTGGCGTGGCGCTGCGCTTCTACGGGTCGGCGGTGACCAACCGGTTCCGCGAGTACTTCGAGGAGATCTGGGGCGCGATCCCGGCACAGCTGCGCGAGCCGGCGGCGGTGGCCAACTGGTTCGAGGCGCGGCTGAGCGGCACACGCCAGCCGGCCGCGGAGGCTACCGTGCCGGGGACCGCGGCAAAGGACAACGTCGAGTTCGACTGAGCGCAGCGGGCCCGTCCTACGCCGATCAGAGGTCGAGTACGACGCCCGCGGCCTCGCCTGGGTGCTCGCGGGCGTACTCCGCCCAGTAGTCGGCGACCTCGCGGCCGGTGGCGAACCAGACGCCGTCGAATCCGCGGATGTAGGCGATAAGCTCCTCGAGCATGGCGACCCGCCCGGGCCGGCCGCTGAACTGCGGGTGCATGGCCAGGTTGAAGAGCCCGCCGTAGCGGTAGATACCGCGGAACTCCTCGCTCCAGGCCTGCAGGGCGACGGCGGCGGGCTGGATAGGCCGCGGCGAGATGCCGGGCACGCCGAAGAGGAAGAACGGGGCGTCATCGAGGATCCACTGGACGGGCAGCTCGACCAGGTCACTCTCGGCGTGGATCCAGGGCAGGAAGTGACTCATCATGTTGGATGAGTAGCGGAAACGGTGACGCCCGAGCAGCGACAGCGTGCTGGCCGAGAACTCCCAGGCCGGCGAGCGGTAGCCGACCGGCGTCTCGCCGGTGACGGCACGCAGGGCCTGGATGCCCTGGAGGAGGACCGTCTCCTCCTGCTCCGGAGTGAGGTCGACCGGGACCTCATGAAGATAGCCGTGGTGGGCGATCTCGTGGCCCTGGGCGTGGATGGCGCGGATCACGTCGGAGTGGGTTTCGGCGGTCCAGCCGGGCACGAAGAAGGTCGCCTGGATACCGGAGCGACGCAGCAGGTTGAGGATCAGCGGCACGCCGACGCGGGCGCCGTAGGTGCCCTGCGAGAGCAGCCCGGGCTTGCTCAGGTTGGTGAGATCCCCGGCCAGCCACAGCGTCTCGGCGTCGACGTCGAAGGTCAGCATCACGGCGCACTGGGCGCCGTCCTTCCAGCGTCCCATCAAGGCTCCCTTCCGCCGGGCCGTTGACCCGGCCCACGATGCGTCAAATCCACCGGGTCTATTCTACGCAAGTGACAAGCAACGGTGAGTCGCGAAGCGGGACCAAAGTCTGTGCTCCGAAGATGCATCCGCAGGGACTGTACGGACGTTAACTGGACATAGTTGGCACCGGCTGGGTTGTACGGACAGTGTTGCGTCCGCGACCGCCGGAGCCGGCGAGGTGGCATCAGCTTTGCGTTGACGCATGACGGTTCCTCCAGCCTGGCCACCCAGCCGGGCGGCCCACTGGGAGCCGTCTCGCCACCCGAGGCGATGACGCAGTCGCGACGCGGATGGACGCGTCGCGACCCCGGGCTCGACGCCGAGCCCGGCCCGCAACGGCGCGGAGCGGTCGCGATGAGGCGACCCAGCGAATCGAACCAGACCGGATACTCCACCGGCCGACGGCCGGCCGCCTCCCCGCACGTTGTCCGACGGGAGCGGTTCCCGGACGCCAGACGGCGGACGCGACACCCAGGAGCCAGTCGAGCGCGCGACCGGACGGTCAACCCGACCGACGGCCATGCGATACGGGCCGGCCGGCTCCGCGGCGATCGCCGAGGTCGCCCGCGATTCTCTTCAAGCCACAACCTCTCCGGCAGGCGTTTCCCCGCCGTCGCCCGTGGCGACGCTCGGGGGAGTCGGCTCATCGTATCCGAAACCGGCGAGTGGCTCATCCGCGATCCGTTCGATGGGCGGCCGCCACGGGAGTCACCGCGCAATCGTTCACCATCTTCCGGCAATCGATCGTCCGCCGCCAACCGTGGGGACGAGTGACGTGAGGTAGGGATCCATGGATCTCCTGGAACGGCTCGAAGCGTACCGTACGGAGGAGCAGAAGCTCGGCTGGGCAGGCACCTTCGCCGACTACTTCGACATGGTCGTACAGAACCCGTTGCTCGCGCAGCTCTCCCACGCGCGCATCTTCAACATGGTCATGGATGCCGGCGTCCGCGAGCGCGACGACGGGTCGACGAGCTACGACTTCTTCGGCACCGAGATCTTCGGCATCGAGAAACCGCTGCAGCAGATCGTCGAGTACTTCCGCTCGGCGGCGCAGCGGCTCGAGGTGCGCAAGCGCATCCTGCTGCTGATGGGCCCGGTCGGGGGTGGCAAGTCCACCATCGTCGCGATGATGAAGCGCGGGCTCGAGACCTACACCCGCTCGGAGCGCGGCGCGCTCTACGCCATCAAGGGTTGTCCGATGCGCGAGGACCCACTGCACCTGGTGCCGGAGTCGCTGCGCACCGAGCTGATGCGGGAGAACGGGGTCTACATCGAGGGCGAGCTGTGCCCGTGGTGTCGCTTCCAGCTGGAGAGCGCCGAGCGCGGCCCGAACCACCCCTGGAGCGAGCCCGGGCGCCCGTTCAGCGGCCGGCAGGAGGACGTGCCGGTGGTGCGGATCGCCTTCTCGGAGAAGCACCGGCTGGGAATCGGAACGTTCACGCCGTCAGACCCCAAGTCGCAGGACATCTCCGAGCTGGTGGGCGGCATCGACCTGTCGACGATCGGGGAGATCGGGACCGAGTCGGATCCGCGGGCCTACCGCTTCGACGGCGAGCTGAACATCGCCAACCGGGGGCTGGTCGAGTTCATCGAGATGCTCAAGACCGACGAGCGCTTCCTCTACGTGCTGCTGACGCTGTCCCAGGAGCAGAACATCAAGACCGGGCGCTTCTCGATGATCTACGCCGACGAGGTAGTGGTCAGCCACACCAACGAGCACGAGTACAGCGCCTTCATCGGCAACAAGAAGAGTGAGGCGCTGCAGGACCGCATCATCCTGGTCAAGGTTCCCTACAACCTGCGGGTGTCGGACGAGGTCAGGATCTACGAGAAGCTGCTCAAGCAGAGCGCCATCCGCGACGTGCACATCGCGCCGGGCACGCTCCAGACGGCGGCCACCTTCGCCGTGCTCTCGCGACTCGAGGGCAGCAAGAAGGCCGGCATGACGCTGATGAAGAAGCTGAAGCTGTACGACGGCGAGGCGGTCGACGGCTTCACCACCAAGGACGTGCGCGAGCTGCAGGACGAGGCGCTGCGCGAGGGGATGGACGGCATCTCGCCGCGCTACGTGATCAACCGCCTGTCGACGGCGCTGGTGCGCGACGGTGTCACCTGCATCAACGCCATCGACGCGCTGCGCAGCATGCGCGACGGGTTCGAGCAGCACACTAGCATCGACCGCGACCAGCAGGAGCGGCTGCTCAACCTCATCTCGGAGGCGCGGCACGAGTACGACGAGCTGGCCAAGCGTGAGGTGCAGAAGGCGTTCGTCTACTCGTTCGAGTCGTCGGCGCACACGCTGCTCAACAACTACCTGGACAACGTCGAGGCGTACTGCAACAAGAACAAGGTGGTCGACCCGATCACCGAGGAGGAGATGGAGCCCGACGAGCGCCTGATGCGCTCGATCGAGGAGCAGATCGGGATCACGGAGAACGGCAAGCGGCAGTTCCGCGAGGAGATCCTGATCCGGATCTCGTCGCTGGCGCGCAAGGGACAGACCTTCGACTACCAGTCGCACGAGCGGCTGCAGGAGGCGATCGAGAAGAAGCTGTTCGCCGACCTGCGAGACGTGGTCAAGATCACGACGTCCTCGAAGACCCCGGACGCCGATCAGCTGCGGCGCATCAACGACGTGGTCGACCGGCTGATCCGAGAGCACGGCTACTGCCCCGTCTGCGCCAACGAGCTGTTGAAGTACGTCGGCGCCCTCTTGAACCGGTAATGAGGTTGCACCATGTCGACCGTCTCACTCACCCAGCATGACTGGTCGCTCCACCGCAAGGGGGCGATGGACCAGGCGCGCCACAAGCAGAAGGTCAAGGAGGCCGTGCGCCAGAACCTGGCCGACATCGTCAGCGAGCAGTCGATCATCACCAGCGACGGGAAGAAGGTCGTGCGGGTGCCGATCCGCACGCTCGACGAGTACAAGTTCCGCTTCGACCCGAGCGACCAGCAGCAGGTCGGCGAGGGGAACGGCGGCTCCAAGGTCGGCGACGTGCTCGAGCGCTACGGCAAGGGGCAGGGCCCCGGGCAGGGCCCGCAGGCAGGGGACCAGCCGGGCGTGGACTACTACGAGGCCGAGCTGACGATGGAGGAGCTGGCGGGGATGGTCTTCGAGGACCTGTGCCTGCCGAACCTCGAAGAGAAGCGTATGCAGGAGCTCGAGTCAGAGACCGTGCGCTTCACCGACATCCGCAAGAGCGGCCCCTACGCGAACCTCGACAAGCGGCGCACGATCCGGGAGAACATCAAGCGCAACGCCAAGCAGGGCCAGCCGCACTTCGGGGCGCTCAAGAACGACGACCTGCGCTTCAAGACCTGGGAGCGCTCGGTGCGGCGCGAGTCGAACGCGGTGGTGATCGCGATGATGGACGTGTCCGGGTCGATGGGGACGTTCGAGAAGTACGTCAGTCGGGCGTTCTACTACTGGATGGTGCGCTTTCTCCGCACCAGGTACGACAACGTGAAGATCGTGTTCATCGCGCACCACACCGAGGCGAAGGAGGTGACCGAGGAGGAGTTCTTCACCCGCGGCGAGAGTGGCGGGACAAAGGCGAGCTCGGCCTACCAGCTGGCGTTGTCGCTGGTCGAGGAGCGCTACGACCCGGGGTCGTGGAACATCTACCCGTTCCATTTCTCCGACGGCGACAACTGGCCGTCCGACAACGAGCTGTGCCGGCAGCTGGCGGACCGGCTGGTAGGCCAGTCGAACCTGTTCGGCTACGGGGAGATCCGGCAGGGTCGCTACTCGTATCAGAGCACGCTGATGCACACGTTCCAGCAACTGAGCAGCCCGAAGTTCGTCACGGTGACGATCGCCGACAAGGCCGAGGTCTACCCGGCGCTGCGGCGCTTCTTCGGGCCGGAGGTGGGCGTCCATGCCTGACACACTATCGCGGCGCTACGTCGACGAGCTGGAGGCGGGCATCGAGCGCATCTGGGAGGTAGCCCAGGAGCTGGGGCTGCGCCCGTTCCCGACGCACTTCGAGATCGTGCCGGCCTCGGTGATGTACGAGATCGGCTCGTACGGGATGCCGGGGCGCTTCTCGCACTGGACGCACGGCAAGGCGTACCAGGTGCAGAAGATGATGTACGACTACGGGCTGAGCAAGATCTACGAGCTCGTGATCAACACGAACCCCTGCTACGCCTTCCTGCTGGAGACCAACACGGTGCTGCAGAACAAGCTGGTGGCGGCGCACGTACTGGCGCACAGCGACTTCTTCGCCAACAGCGCGCACTTCGCGCGGACGTCGCGGCAGATGGTCGACACGGTGTCGCTGAACGCCGAGCGCATCCGGGGCTACGAGTTCGCACATGGGGCGGACGAGGTGGAGCGGTTGCTCGACGCGGTGCTCTCGATCCAGGAGCACGTCGACCCCTACGCGACGCTGGAGGACGTGGAGCCGGACGAGCGCAAAGCGAAGCCGCCGCGGGAGAGCGCGTTCGACGACCTCTGGGGGCTGGACGCACGGACGTCGGCGCCGCCCGACGCGGCGGCGCCCGAGCGCTCACGGGCCCGGCCGAGCCAGCCGGTGCGCGACCTGCTGCTCTTCATCGAGCGCCACTCGCCGCGGCTGGACGACTGGGAGCGGGATGTCGTCTCGATCGTGCGCGCGGAGATGCTCTACTTCTACCCGCAGATGCAGACCAAGATCATCAACGAGGGCTGGGCGTCGTACTGGCACGCGCAGATCATGCGGGCGCTGGACCTGTCGACGGACGAGTACCTGGAGTTCGCCGAGCTGCACGCCGGCATCCTGCAGCCGTCGTCGCGTCGGCTGAACCCGTACCACCTCGGCTTCCGCATCCTGGAGGACATCGAGCGGCGCACCAACGCCGACGGTGGGGACGGCCGGGCGAAGCTGTACGAGGTGCGAGAGCTGGAGAGCGACGTATCGCTGATCCGCAACTACCTGACGCAGGGGTTGGTCGAGGACCTGGACCTGTACCTCTACCAGCGGGTGGGCGACGAGCTGGTGGTGGTAGACAAGGACTGGAAGGCGGTGCGCGACCGGCTGGTCGGGGAGCTCTCCAGCCATGGCTTTCCGGTGATCCAGGTAGAGGACGGCGACTACAACGGCAACCTGGAGCTGTACCTGAAGCACTCCTGGGACGGCCAGAAGCTCGATCTGCCCTACGCCGAGAAGACGCTGGCGTACGTGAACCGGCTGTGGGGGCGGCGGGTATGGCTGGAGACGCGCAAGTCGGACGAGGAGCGGCTGCTGCTGTCGTACGACGCGCGCGAGGGGCACAAGACGCACAGCTAGAGCGATTTGCGGAGGCGTCGGCGGACCGCCGCGCTGACGAGCCCGGCGCGGGGCTCAAGCCGCCGCGCTGACATGACGAAGCCCACTGAAGGGGCTGCGTTCCAGACAATGGTTGCGAGAAATACGGTAAAGCACGACAACGCGGCCCTCACCGAATGGTGGGGGCCGTTACTCGTGCCGCAAACCCGATGTTGCGGGGGGACCGGCGGCGCCGACACAAAGTTGTAACGCGCCGGACGCCACCTGCAACACGCCTGCGATGTACCGGATGGATCGGCCGCGTCAGACTGGGGCCGGTCATTGAGGGTCTCCGCCAGGGGAGTCCGCCGGGTTCTTCCGGGTACGCGACCCGATCGCGGGGGACCGGTGAGTTGGGCAGGAGGTGGTCGGCATGGGAATCCTGGGGCTGATCGTGCTGGTGTGGTTCGTCGCACTCGTCGTGTCGATG
>DATKRJ010000394.1:0-5286 GCA_035532355.1 Thermomicrobiaceae bacterium
CGGTGGCGTTCCAGGCGACCAGGAGCTGGTGGCGCTCGGGCGGGGTCAGCAGGGGCAGGTCGCCGATGGGGCGGTCGGGATCCGCCACGATGCCCTCGAGCAGCAGGCGGAAGTGGTCGGCCAGGCGGGCGATGGTGGCCGGCTCGAACAGGTCGGTCGGATAGCGGAAGGCGCCCGCGAGGGTGGCGTCGGTCTCGGTCAGCATCAGGCTGAGATCGACTGCGGCGCCGCGCTGCTCGGACGATACCTCGCCAAGCGCCGGCCGGTCGGCCGGATCGTCCGCGCTCCGCCGTTGATTGAGGTTGAAGCTGGCCTGGTAGAGCGGGCTGCGACTGGGGTCGCGCTCCGGCTGCAGGCGGTCGACCAGGAGCGGCAAGGGGAAGTCGTGATGGGCCAGGCCCGCGGCGACTGTCCGGCGCACCTGCGCGAGCAGCGCGCGGAAGGATGGATTCCCCCGCAGGTCGGCACGGATAGGCACCGGGTTGACGAAGTAGCCGACGACCCGTTCGAACTCCGGCCGGGCCCGGCCGAGCATCGGGACGCCGACGACGAGATCCTCCTGGCCGCTGTAGCGGTGCAGCAGCACGAAGAAGGCGGCAAGCAGCGTGGCGTAGAGCGTGGCGTGCTCCGCCCGCGCCAGCTCCCGCAGCCGGCGCGTCAGGTCTTCGTCGAGCGCGAAGCGATGGCCAGCGCCCTCAAATGACTGCATCGCCGGGCGTGCCCGGTCGATCGGCAGCTCGAGGACCGGCAACTCCCCGCCGAGCTGCTCGCGCCAGTAGGCCCAGTGCTCCGCTCCGACCGGGCCGGCGAGCAACTCCTGCTGCCAGCGGACGAAGTCGGGATACCCCGCGGCGAGTGGGGGGAGATCGGCCGGTCCGCCGGCAAGTTCGGCGGTGTAGGACGCGCGCAGGTCGTCGAGGAGCACCTGGAGCGACCAGAAGTCGACGGCGATATGGTGGACGGCGAAGACCAGCAGGTGCCGGCGCGGCCCGTGGCGCAGCAGCGCCGCGCGCGAGACCGGCCCGCGCTCCAGGTCGAACGGGCGGTCGGCCTCCGCCGATTGCCAGGCCTCGACCTGCTCCGCGGTCCAGCCCGACGCGTCGACGACCGGCAGGTCGACGGTCCCGGCCGGCGCGAGGCGCTGGTTGGGGACGCCGTCGACGTCGCGGTAGGTCGTGCGCAGCATCGGGTGCCGCTCGACCACCGCCTGGAGCGCGTCGCGCAGGCGCGCCTCGTCGAGATCCCCGTCGATGCCGGTCACGATCACCAGATTGAACGCCGGGCTCTGGGGGGCCAGCCGGTGCATGAACCAGAGCGCCTGTTGCCCGGCCGAGAGCGGGTACGTCGCGGTGCGCTCGGCGCGGCGGCGCAGCAGCTCGCCGGCCAGCGCCTGCTTCTGGTCGCGCGACAGCCGGCCGACGTCGACGGCGTCGCTCATGGCTGACCTTCCTCCTCGGTCGTCAGCTCGGCCAGCAGCGCCTCGAGCTCCGCATCCGAGAGCTGTTCGAGCCGCGCCAGCTCGCGTTCCAGATCGGGCTGACCCGGCCTGTGACCGGCGGCGCCTCGACCGTCGACTGTGACCGCCGCAGCATCGCCTCGGTCGGCGCCGGCCGCGAGCTGCTCCAGCACGAGCGCCGCCAGTTCCTCCAGCGTTGGCCCGAGCAGCAGCTCCATGACCGACAGCGTGACGCCGAAGTCGCGCTCGATGCGCCCCTTGAGCTGCAGCGCCATCATCGAGTCCAGACCGAACGTGTCGAGCGGCCGGTCAGCCTCGATCCGCTCCACCGGTGTCCCGAGCACGCGGGACAGCTCGGCGCGGAAGTGGCCCACCACCGGTCCCGAGCGCACGTCGGGGGCCAGCGCCAGCAGCGCGTCGCGAGTCAGTCGCGCCGGGATGTCCGGAGTCTCCGCCGCGGGAGCGAATCTGACACCCAGCAGTTCCGCGACCGGCACGCCTTCCGGGTCGAGGATCAGCACGTCCCCGGTCAGTTCCGTGGTCCGGCCGCCGGGTTGCGGCATGGCCCGGGCGTGGACGAGCAGCGTCGCGGGCATTCGTCGCCGGATCCGCGCGCTGGCCACGGCCGTGAGCCGACCGGCGGGAACGTCCGGCGCCGCGGCGAGGAGCGCGCGGGCGGCCAGCTCGAGCGCTAACGGGTCCGCCCAGGGCCGGCTCGCCCCGGCCGGGTCGTCCTCCTGCCGGCGGAGCTCGAGGAGGGCCTCGCCATCCCGCCGCCACACGCCCGCGATCTCATATCGAAGATCGCGCGAGTCGACGCCGGTGGCCGGGAGCGCCCGCAGGAACGCGTCCGCGGCGACCTCGCCGGAGCAGCGCGCGTAGAGGGCCGCCGGATCGAGCCGCGCCGGCTCGCCTGACTCGTCGCCCGCGATGCGCGCCAGCCGACCGGTGGCGCAGAGCGTCCAGCGCTCGCCGTCCGCCGACCCGGGCGTCGACGCGAAGAGCTCGAAGCGCACGTCGCCGCCGGCGCCGGGCATCCCGGGTATCCCTGGAAGGTGGACGAGCTGCGCGATCCGGGACGCTCCGTCCGCGAGCAGCAGCGGTGCGTGGACGACCAGGTCGCTCAGCCGGGTCATTGCCCGTGCCGGCTCGCCCGAGGAGGCCAGGGCCATCTCGATGATGGCTGCCGCCGGCAGCACCGGCGCGCCGCCGAGCCGGGACGCCGCGAGGTCCGGCAGCCGGCGGGGGTCGAGCGCGACCTCCCAGGTAGGGTGCGCCGTCGCCAGGCGCCGTCCGAGCAGCGGATGTCCCGCTTCCGCATCGCCGCCAGGTCGCGCGGCCCGCCCGGCGTCGCGGGGCCCGAAAGCCGGCTCGAACCAGTGACGCTCGCGCTGCCATGGGTAGCGTGGCAGCACCACGGGGCTGCCCGGGTCGGGATGGAGAGCCGTCCAGTCGAGCGGTAAGCCGAGCGTGTAGAGGGCGCCGGCCGAGCCGAGCAGGCCGGCGCGTTCGCCCGCTCCACGCCGCAGCGTCGCCAGGACCCGCCCGGGACGCTCCCAGTGGGCGAGGGTCTCCTCGACCGCGCTGTGGAGGACGGGATGCGGGCTGACCTCCACGAAGACGTCGTATTCCTTACTGATCAGCCGCTCGACCGCCTCGGCGAAGAGCACCGGCCGGCGCAGGTTCCGCCCCCAGTATGCCGCGTCGAACTGGCGCCCCTGGGTCGCGGCGCCGGTGACGGTCGAGTAGATCGGCACGGCCGGCAGCCGCGGTTGGATGCCGGCGAGCGCCTCGACCAGCTCCGGACTGAGCGGATCCATCTGCGGGCTGTGGAAGGCGACGTCGGTCCGGACCGCTCGGCAGAACGCGCCTGCCGCCGTCGCGGCGGTCAGGATGTCGTCGATCGCGTCGCCGTCGCCGGAGAGCACCGTCGAGGCGGGGCTGTTGTGCGCGGCGATGACCACGCGCCCGTCGTAGCCCGTCAGCAGCGCGCCGGCATCCGCCGCCGAGAGCGCGAAGGTCGCGGTCTTGCCCCGGCCGCTCGTCCGACCGAGGAGCCGGCTGCGCTCGGCGATGACGCGCGCCGCGTCCTCCAGCGTCAGCGCACCCGCGACGTACGCCGCCACGATCTCGCCCATGCTGTGGCCCACGACCGCGTCGGGCTCGATGCCCCAGGACCGCCAGAGGGCCGCCAGCGCCACCTCCAGGGCGAAGAGCGCCGGCTGGACGCGTTCGACGCGCTCGAGCCAGGCCGCATCGTCCGCCTGAAGCTGGTCGAACAGCGACCAGTCGAGGTGCCGCCCCAGCGCGCGGTCGCACTCCTCCAGTGCCCGCCGAAACACCGGCTCGGTCGCCAGCAGCTCCCGCCCCATCCCCAGCCACTGCGAGCCGTGGCCGGAGAAGACGAAGACGACCCGGTGGCGGCGCGCGGGATCGCGCCGGCCGCTGGTCACGCCCGGCCGCTCCTCGCCGGCCAGGAAGGCGTCCAGCTGCTCGGCCAGCTCCGCGTGCGTCCCGCCGACCACCGCCAGCCGCTCGTCGTGGTGGCTCCGCCGCACGCTCGCGGTGGCGACGATCGCGGCGAGCGGAAGCCGGCTTCCGGGGGCGGTGAGGAGGAAATCCCGATACGCCGCGGCGAGCGCCCGGAGCGCGGCCGGGTCGCGCGCCGAGAGCGGCAGCAGGCAGGTCTCCGGCGCGGGGGCGGCCGACTCGTCCTGGACCTCAACCGCGGGTGCCTGCTGGAGCACGACGTGCGCGTTCGTGCCGCCAAACCCGAACGAGCTGACGCCGGCCAGCGCCGGGCCGTCGTGCGCCGGCCAGGGAGCGAGCGCCGTCTGGACCCGGACCGGGAGCCGATCGAACGGGATGTGCGGGTTGGGCTGCTCGAAGTGCAGGCTGGGCGGCAGGCTCTGGTGGCTGAGCGCCAGCGCGACCTTGATCAGCCCGGCGATCCCGGCCGCCGCCTCCAGGTGTCCGACGTTCGTCTTGACCGAGCCGATGGCGCAGCTGCTCCCGGCCGGCCGGTCGCGCGCGACCACGCTGCCCAGCGCGCCGACCTCGATGGGGTCCCCGAGCAGCGTGCCGGTACCGTGCGCCTCGACGTACTGGACCGCGCCCGGCGAGACGCCCGCGCCGCGATACGCCTCCGTCAGGACCGCCTCCTGGCTGCGCGGGTTGGGCGCCATCAGCCCGTTACTGCGCCCGTCCTGGTTGACGGCGCTACCCAGGATGACGGCGTGGATCCGGTCGCGGTCCGCCAGGGCCGTCGAGAGCCGCTTGAGGACCACCACTCCGGCGCCCTCGCCGCGCACGTAGCCGTCGGCCCGCGCGTCGAAGGTCTTGCAGCGGCCGTCGCCGGCCATCGCTCCGGCCTGATCGAAGTTGATCGTGATCCCGGGGGTCAGGATGAGGTTCACCCCGCCGGCCAGCGCCGCGGTCGACTCACCGTCCAGCAGGCTGCGGCAGGCCAGGTGGACGGCGACGAGAGACGACGAGCAGGCGGTGTCGATGGCCAGGCTCGGGCCGGTGAGGTCGAACACGTACGACAGCCGGTTGGCGGCGATGCTGAGGGCGTTGCCGCTGCCGACGTACGGGTCGATGAGCGCCGGATCGCTGAGCTGGAGCTGGCCGTAGTCATTGCTCGCGATGCCCACGAAGACGCCGGTGCGGCTGCCCGCCAGTCGATCGGGCGGCATCCCCGCGTCCTCCAGGGCTTCCCAGGCCACCTCGAGCAGGAGCCGCTGCTGGGGATCCATGCGCGCCGCCTCGCGCGGCGCGATGCCGAAGAACCGCGCGTCGAACCGGTCGACGTCGCGGAGGAAGCCGCCCCA
>DATKRJ010000395.1:0-13908 GCA_035532355.1 Thermomicrobiaceae bacterium
GCTGGTCGGCCGTGGACTTGCCGGCCCAGAAGCCCTCGACGGCCTTCTTCAGCTCGCGGTGCTTGCCGATGCGCGGGTATCCGAGAATGGAGCTCTTCGCCATCGCGCTCTCCTCTTGTCGCCTCGCCGAGCGGGCGGCCGCCTCCCGACCACGGCGTCTCCAACCGTTTCTTGCGTGCAATGCAGACGGACCGCAGATGCCGCCCGTGACCAACGCGGACACGCCGGACGACCGCCAACTCTATACGAATGTTGACGACGCGGCCAGCCGGAGATGGTCGTGACCGACGGCCGGCTCGCGAGGGTGTCGACCAGTGCGGGTTCGCTCCGGCGGTTCCACGGAGGCATGGTACGGTAGCGGGACGGGTGCTCCTCTGCCGCACACGCAGCGCTACCGAGTCCTGGGCGCGCCGCGACGACGCCCGCGCTAGGCCGAATGCGCCAGCGGGGAGGCCGACGATTCGTCGCCCGCGTGGTTCCGGTCGCTCGAGAGAGGTTATCGGAAAGACCTTGGCGGGGTTGGGCAGGTGCTACGGCTCGTCGGGCCCGGGGCAGGGCGGGAGCGGGTCGGTGAGCCAATCCTCACCGAAGCGGCGCAACTGATCCACGATCGGCAGGGCGGCGCGGCCCATGTCAGTCAGGGTGTACTCCACGCGCGGCGGGATCTCGCTGAACTGGCGACGGCTGACCATGCCGGCCGCCTCGAGCGCGCGCAGGCGTCCGGAGAGGATGCTCGGACTCATGCCGGTTGAGGCCTGCAGCTCGTGGAAGCGCCGGCAGCCACCGGCGAGGTCGCGCACGATCAGCAGTGTCCAGTGGTCGCCGAGCACCCGCGCGGCTCGGGCGATCGGACAGCTCGGGTTGTTGTCGTGCTCGGCGTTCATCGGCCGCTCCTGTGGTCGCCTCGCGGCGTGGCGCAGTATAGCAGAGCCCTTGACAGTCCTCCGAGATCAATGATAGCATATCCGTAGCGACTTCGAGAGACGTAGTCGATAGATATTCTGGAGGTACCATGAGTGCACCGTCGCAGCAGGCGACCGGCCTGGCGACCTGGAAGATCGATCCGGTCCACAGCGACGTCGAGTTCGCGATCCGCCACATGATGGTCAGCACCGTCAAGGGCCGCTTCAGCGACGTGACCGGGACCATCTCATTCGACCCCGCCGACCCCACGACCGGCTCCGTCGAGGTGTCCATGTCCGTCGCCAGCGTCGACACCCGTACCGAGGCGCGTGACAACCACCTGCGCTCCGGAGATTTCTTCGACGTCGAGCGCTTCCCGGCGATCACGTTCCAGAGCAAGCGTGTCGAGCGGGGCCGCGGCGAGCGCTACCACGTCGTCGGCGACCTCACCATCCGCGACACCACGCGTGAGGTCACGCTCGATGCCGAGTTCTTTGGCACCCATCCCGATCCCTACGGCAACGTCCGCGCCGGGTTCAGCGCGTCGACGAGCTTCAATCGCTCGGACTTCGGGCTCAACTACAACGCCGCGATCGAGGCCGGCGGCGTCGTCATCGGCGACAGTGTCAAGGTGTCGATCGAGATCGAGGCCGTCCAGCAGAAGTAGCCTCAGCAGCACGCGCAGTCGATTCGACGCGGCGTCACGCATTGCGTGGCGCCGTTCGTCTGCGCGTGGATCGCTAATCGGGCGCCAATGCGTCGCCAGCCTCGGCCCGCAGCCGGCCGAGCGCCTGCTCGGCCGACCCGGCGATGCGCCGCGCGAGCTTCGCACTGTCGACGCTGGTCTGGGCGTGGCGCAGCACCGCCAGGGCGAACTCCTGGGTCTGCCAGCCCGCGACCCGAGTCACGCCGAGGAAGTGCTCGACCGCGTGGTCGTGCGCCCAGCGTGCCACCGCGGCCTGTGGCTCGCGGTCCTCGTCGTCCTCGACGAAGTGGTCGAGCGCGGTCTCGAGAAAGACGTCAGGCTCGGTGCGGGTGGACAGGATCAGCGTGGCGCCCCAGCCGTAGGCGACGTCGCTCCCGCCTCCGCCCCCGCCACGGTGGACCGAGCGGAAGACGATGAGCCGGGCACGCTGGACGACCGCGCCCATGTGGAGCTGCACCACCTCGGCGCCCTGCAGCGCGGCCTCGTTCAGCGAGGTCGCGATCTCGTGCCAGAGCTCGGGCGGCACCGACCCCGGTTGGAAGAGGTCGATCGACACGGGCCGGTCGCTCATGCTGCTGGTCCTCCACATTTCGCTACCTGCGCACGCTCGCGCCCCGCCTACGCCGCCGGTCCGGTCGAACGGGAGAAGATCAGCCGCCACCAGCGGGTATCGACCGCGACCTCGCCGGGGCCGGGTTCGGGTGCGGAGGCCAGCGGGTGCGCGACGACCTCGAGGTCCTGAACCGCCGGGCGCCCGAGCTCGCGCCAGCGCTCGTAGGCGGCGCGCAACCTACGCAGCGCGCCGTCGCCGCCGTAGACGAGCGCGTCGGGCGCGCTCGAACCGATTGCCGTCCCCTGGTAGAGGAGCGGGAGCAGACAGAGGCTTGGCTCGTCCCCATTCCCGTCCGAACCACCGCCCGCGTAGCCGAAGCGATTCCCCACGAAGCCGGCCAGAGCCTTGTCCTCGGAGCCGACGGTCAGGAGCCGATCATTCCAGAGGCCGGCGTAGAAGAAGAACGGGTCCGCGTAGGCGGCCGACCAGGGTTCCCGGCGCGGCGGCTGGGACAGGAGCTGCCGCAGCGTATCGGGTGGCGGCGCGGCGCGCCCGATCCCCACGGTCAGTCCCGGCGCGAGGGCGATGTATCGGTCGGCGCCCGCCAGGCTGCCGCGGATGCGCATGAAGCCGCAGGGCTGCAGCGACCGGCTGGCGAGCGTGCCGGCGCGCTTCTCGAACGCGAGGCTGACCTGCGCCGTGTTGATCCACAGCGGCACAACCAGCAGTCCGCCGGGGACGAGCTGGTCGACCCAGGCCGGCGGGACGTCGGCGACGCCGACCGTCACCTCGATCCGATCGTAGGGAGCGGCCGGCTCGTAGCCCGCCGCGCCGTCGGCGCGGATGACCGCGACCTCGGGGAAGCCCGCGGCGTCGAGCCGCTCACGGGCCCAGCCGGCGACCTCGGCGTCGATGTCGACCGTGACCACCCGACCGTGCTCGCCGGTGAGGTGCTGCAGTAGCGCCGCGTTGTAGCCCGTGCCGGCCCCGATCTCGAGCACCTGGGCGCCGGGCCGCACGTCGAGCTGCTCGAGCATGATGGCCATGATAGCCGGCTGCGATGACGAGCTGACGGCGATGCCGCCGATGGACTTGGTGGGAATGGCGTCGTCCCGGTAGACCTGCTCGAGCGGCAGCCCGGGCACGAAGAGCTCGCGCGGCACCGCGCGGAACGCGGCGGCGACCGCCTCGTCGGAGAGCGCGCCCTTCTGGCGCAGCGTCTCGATCAGCTGCTGCCGCAGTACCATCGACTCGTTGACCGGCACCTTCGCGCCCCTTCCATCGACTCGACCGCCGCGCGTCGGGATCATGAGTTCGGCCGGGATCGCCCGCAAGCGGCCGGCCGAGACGGTGCCCCGGTCAGGCGTCGCGAGCCTCGCTGCTGCCGAGCGACCGGTCGGCGAGCGCGTCGTAGTGGGCCCGCCACTGGGCGCGAATCTCCTCCTCGGAGGCGCCGGCATCGTAGGCCGGTGAGACGAGGGGTAGGGCGCGCTCGACGGCCACGAGGACGACGGAGCGGATGGTGCTCCGGGTGCCGCGCTCGCGGTACATCGCGACGATGCGCTCGTAGAGCTCACCGGCCCCGAGGATGGCAGCCGTCCCCTTGAAACGGTAGCCCGTGCGCGCGATGGGGTCCACCACGTTGATCTCGATGGCGGGGTTGGCGCGCAGGTTCGCGAGGGTCCGCGGCGAGCAGATATCCGCGAAGACCAGGTGATCCTCGTCCCAGATGGTGGTGGTGCCTTTCGGCGAGAGGTTGGGCGTACCGTCAGGGCAGACGGTAGCGACGAAGCCGAGGCGTTGTTCCAGGACGACGCGGCGCATATCGGGCGTGATGATGGCCATGCGGCTCTCCCTTCCGGCGATGGGTCGTGACCACCGCGGGCCAGTCCCGTGCCGCCGTCACTCGAGGTCGACGAAGAGGAAGGCCTCGGCCAGCGCCAGACCGGCCGGAGCGCCCGCCTCCGCGGCGCGACGCCGCACCCGATCGTGCAGCCCGCCGGGAAAGGCAGACACCTGGCTGACGTGCTCCTCCAGCGCGGCGACCTTGCGCGCGAAGGTCGGGGCGATGTCGACGAACGTGTCGGGCCGGTCGCTGGCGAAGAGGAGGGCGCTGCCGACGACGTGCGGCTCGAGCCCCAGCCGCACCTGCTCGGGGAAGAAGGTCGCCAGCCGGCACGACGGGAAGGCGGCGGCCAGTGTCGTCACGCCCACGGCCCGGTGGTCGGGGTGCTGCCGGTAGAGTCGCGTCAGCGGGTCGTGAGTCACGATCAGGTCAGGGCGGAAGCGCCGGATCTCGGCCGTCAGCTTTCCCCGAAGCTCGAGGGTATCGAACACCTCGCCGTCGGGGACGCGCAGGAAGGTGACGTCCTCCACACCGAGCAGGCGCGCCGCGGCCACCTGCTCGGTCTCGCGCACCGCCATGAAGAGCTCGGGGTCGCGGGTGGGGTCGGGATTCCCTTTGTCGCCCGACGTGACCACGACGTAGGCGACGGCGGAGCCGGTCGCGGTCCAGCGCGCGACGCTGCCCGCGCAAAAGAAGTCGGGATCGTCGGGATGTGCCCCCACGATCAGCACCCGGTTCGCCCGTGGCAGCTCGGCCATGCGTCCCTCCCTGACCCGCCGTCGACGCCCCCGCGCCGCTCCGCGGTACTCCGCCGAGCATAGCGGGCCGGCCGAACGCCTTCAACCGGTGCCTGCGGCACGGGAATCGACATCGCCGCACCGCGCGGCTGACGTCGGCCGGCCGAACGGGTACGCTTCGGACCAGTCGCGCTCGCGGATGGTCCGCGGGCACGCAACTCTCGCGGCAGGCGGGGCAGGAGGAGCGGGCGGCATGGAGATCCGGGCGGTCACCGTCGGCACGGAGGTCGAACACCGCGGCGACGCGATCGTCTTCGACCGGCGCATCCCGGGCTTTCTGGACTCGGCACGCCTGCGCTTTCGCGAGATGGGCGTCGCGGTGCAGACCGCGCGGATTGCCTCCCAGCCGTTCCCGCGCGTGGTTCCGGCGGATGGTGACGCCGTGGTGGGCTTCGCCCGCGCCTTCGAGTGGGGCGCCGGCGAGGCCGGCTTCGGCTTCGTCTCGATTGGCCCGGCCGCGCGGTCGACCCTACAGTACGTGCCGCACCTGGCCGAGGCGCTCCTGGCGACCCAGCACGTGTTCGGGACCGTGATCGTCGACGAGCCGACCGACGGCCTCTCCCTGGAGTCGGTCGCCGCCGCGGCCGACGTCATCGATGCGCTGGCGCGCCGCTCGGCGCACGGCTTCGCAAATCAGCGGTTCGCGGTGCTGGCCAACTGTCCCGCCGGCATCCCCTTCTTCCCGGCCGGCTACCACGCCGGCGGTCCGACGACCTTCTCTATCGCCTGGCAGGCCGCGGATCTCGCCCTCGACGCCTTCGAGACGTCCGGGTCGATCGGCGAGGCGCGGCAACGGCTGCTGGAGCTGGTGGAGCGCGAGGGCCGGCGCGTGGCGACGACCGCGACGCTGCTGGCGGAACAGCACGAGATCGACTTTGGGGGGATCGACCTGTCGCTGGCCCCCGGCCCGGATAGCGCCGGGAGCATCGGCGCCGCTTTCGAGCGCCTGGGAGTCGACGCGTTCGGGGCGCCGGGCACGCTCTTCATCGCCTCGCTGATCACGGACGTACTGCGGCGGGCCGACCTGCCCCGCACCGGCTACTCCGGGCTGATGCTGCCCGTGCTGGAGGACGTCGTGCTCGGCCGGCGGGCGGCAGAGGGCACCTACACGGTCAACGACCTGCTGCTCTACTCGGCGGTTTGTGGACTGGGGCTCGACGTCGTGCCGCTCCCGGGCGACACCGGCATCGACGAGCTGCGCGGGCTCATCCTCGACGTTGCCACGCTCGCGGTGCGGCTCGACAAGCCGCTCTCGGCGCGGCTGATGCCGCTGCCGGGCAAGCACGCCGGCGATCCGGCCACGTTCGACTACACATTCTTCGCGCCGGCCGCGGTGCTGCCGGTCAAGGGCCGCGGCGCCACACGGCTCTTCACGCGCGAAGGTCTCTGAGGTGCCTGACGCCCCGAGCGCGCGAGCGCCCACGCCACCACGGTAGCGCCACCGGCGGATTGGCTGGGCTGGTATGGGTTGGGCGGTCGAGGAGTCGGCGGTCAGTCGAGGATCAGTCGCGCGCGCCGGAAGCGGATGGCGAGCGCGACGAGCAGGGCGACGTCCACCAGGCCGAGCAGCAGGCCGACGACGAGCAGCAGTGGGCCCTCGCCGGCCCCCAGGATCGCCTCACCGAGCCGGTTCAGCCACGCTCGCGGCATGGCCTGCAGCCCGATCAGGAGCCCGAAGAACACCCCCATGACCGCGATGCTGAGCCGCTGCTGCGCCTCCCGCACCGTCGCCGAGCGCAGCGAGACGAGTCCGCCGGCACCGGCGGTGAGCGCGGCGCCGAGCAGGCTCACCTCGGCGATGCCGAGCCCCGCGAGCGGCCGGAACAGCAGCAGCCGGCCGTGTCCGTGGACCAGGTTCACGGCCAGGAGGCCGAGCAGCGTGGCGATCAGGGTCAGCGCCCAGCCATAGCCCACGGCCGCCGCCATCTTGCCGAGCAGGATAGCGCGATCCGGCAGGCGGGTGGCCAGCAGCGTCTCCAGGGTGTGGCGCTCACGCTCGCCGGCGAAGGAGTCGCCGATCACGCTCAGGACCAGGACGAGCGGCAGCCAGAACGCGCTGACGATCGCGATCGGCGTGTCGACCCAGCTGGCGCCGAGCTCGACCGGCATGACCACGCCGATGAAGCCGGCGAAGACGAGCAGTCCGAGCAGGCCGCCGCGCGCGCTGCCGCGCAGGATGACGTACTCGCGCCACTCCTTGGTCGTCACCGTCCAGATGTCGGCGATCACACCTCACGCTCCATCAGGGAGATGAACGCCTCCTCCAGGCTGGCCCGCTCGCGTCGCACCTCCTCGATGGCCACGCCGGCCCCCACCATCAGGCTCACCAGCGGCGCCACCGCGGCATCGTCCCGCAGATCGATCCACAGCGACCCGTTGCGCAGTCCCAGACCGGCGACCTCGGGTCGCGCCTCGAGCAGGTGGAGCGTGCGCTCGCAGAACCCCCGTCCGATCACCTCGACGCGCGAGCCGCTCGTCGAGCGGACCAGGTCCTCGGTGGTCCCGACGGCGAGCAGGTGTCCGCTTCGGATCACCCCCACCCGCCGGCAGAGCTTCTCGGCCTCGTGCAGGTTGTGGGTCGTGAGGAAGATCGTCACGCCCTCGCCCGCCACCAGTGCTTCCAGGTCTTCCACCAGCGCGGCCGCCGCGATCGGGTCCAGGCCGGCGGTCGGCTCGTCGAGGAAGACCAGGGCCGGCCGGTGCATCAACGCGCGGGCAATGCCGAGCTTCTGCCGCATCCCGCGACTCCAGCCGCCGATACGCTCGTCGCGACGCTCCCAGAGGCCGAACTGAGTCAGCAGCGCCCGAATGCGGGTGCGGCGGTCATTCGCCGGCATGTGCCAGATGCGGCCGTAGAAGTCGAGGTTCGCCTCGGCGGTCAAACGGTCGTAGAGGCCGGGATACTCGAGCAGGGCGCCGGCGCGGAGGCGGATGGCCTCGGCCTCGCGGCGCACGTCGTGGCCGAGGACCGCTGCCTCGCCGACGCTGGGCTCGAGCAGCCCCAGGAGCAGGCGGATGGTGGTGGTCTTGCCGGATCCGTTGGGACCGAGGAAGCCGAAGACGATGCCGACGGGCACCTCGAAGGACAGGTCGTCGACCGCCCTGACTCCATGGAATTCCCGGCTCAGATGCTCGGCCCGAATCGCGACATCGCCCATGGTACTGTCGTACTCCCCGACGTCCCCCATCGGGATCACTATGCCCTGTGGCGGGCTGGAGCGGCAACGTCCGTCCGTCCTGAACGGCTCGGGACAGACCGCCCGGTGCCACGATCGGGGCTGGCGATACGGCGGAGCGATCGGTCCGGGTGCGCTATGATGGAACCGCGTCAGGCACACGAGGCATGCGGGCACGCCGGTGGCAAGAGGGCAGCCGAGATGAAGATCGTATCGCTCCTCCCCAGCACGACCGAGATCTGCTTCGCCATTGGCCTGAGCGAACAACTCGTCGCGGTGACCCACGAGTGCGACTACCCGCCGGCTGCCGCGAGCTTGGCCCACGCGACCCGCAACGTCCTGCCGCCCGGCATCACCGACAGCGCCGAGATCGACCGGCTGGTGACCGAGCGCGTGCTCGCGGGACAGTCGATCTACGAGCTCGACCTGCCGCTGCTGGAGCGTCTCGCGCCGGACCTGATTCTGACGCAGGCGCTCTGCGAGGTCTGTGCCGTGGCCTACGAGGACGTGGTGTCGATCGCCCACCGGCTACCCGGGCCACCGGACGTCGCGTCGATCGAGCCGCGCTCGCTCGAGGAGATCCTGGAGTCGATCCTGACCGTCGGGCGTCTGGCCGGTCGAGCGGAGAGGGCGGACACGGTGGTGGCGGCGCTGCGAGGGAGGGTCGCCCTCGTCGAAGACCGGGTCGGCGCGATCGCCATCCGTCCACGAGTGGTCTGCCTGGAATGGCTCGATCCCCCGATGGTCGCCGGCCACTGGGTACCCGAGATGGTCGAGGCAGCCGGGGGGCAGGACGTGCTCGGCCGCGCCGGGGAGCCGGCGTTCCGGGTCCACTGGCAGGACGTGTGCGCGGCCGCGCCGGACGTCGTGGTGCTGATGCCGTGCGGCTACGGGCTCGACGCCACGCTGCGTGAGGTCGAGCGGCTGCTCGCCGGCCCGGCCGGCTGGCCGCCGGCGGATGAGGTCGCTGCCGTACCGGGGTGGCGGGTCTATGCCGTCGACGGCTCCGGCTACTTCAACCGCCCCGGCCCGCGCGTGGTCGACGGGATCGAGATCCTGGCCGGCATCCTCCACCCGGAGGTGCTCGCCGGCGCCGGTCCACCCGACACGGCGCGCGCGGTGGCGTTGCGGGCCGCGGGTCCGGTTCGGTGATCGACCCCGCGGACGGGCGGCGCGCACGCTGGGGCACGCCGCTCGTCTGGCTCGCCAGCCTCGTCGGCGCGCTCAGCTTTCTCTACCCGTTCGTCCTACCGGCCATCGGACGACCCGAGCAGCTGACCGGACGCGGCACCGAGGTGTCACTGCTGTTCGCGCTGCTCGCGGTGGTGTGCCTGGCGACGATCGTGCTCGACGTCCAGGGCCGGGCCGCCGTGTCCGGGCCGGCGGCTTCCAAGCTGGTTGCCCTGCTCGGCGTCCTGGTCGCGGTCGACGCGGCGCTGCGGCTGATCCCCAGCTTCCTTGGCGCCTCGCCGATCTTCTTGCTGATCATTCTGGTGGGCTACGCGTATGGAGCAGACTTCGGCTTCCTGATGGGGGCGCTGACGCTGCTCGTGTCCGCCTTCGTCACCGGCGGGCTCGGTCCATGGCTGCCGTTCCAGATGCTGACGGCCGGCTGGGTCGGCATGACGGCCGGCTGGCTGCCGCGGCTGAGGGGGCGCCGCGAGCTGTTCGTGCTGGCGCTCTTCGGTGCCGTCTGGGGCTTCCTCTTCGGCGCGATCATGAACCTGTGGGAGTGGCCGTTCGCCGCGCCGGGCCTGCAGCAGCCGACCGGGCTCTACTGGGTGCCGGGCATGAGCGCCATCGCGACCATCCACACCTACCTCCGGTTCTACCTCATTACCTCCCTGGTCTACGACCTGTTCCGCGCCGCCGGCAACGCCGTGCTGGTGGTGCTGCTGGCGCGGCCGGTGCTCGTCCTGCTCGACCGCTTCCGGGCGCGTTTCACCTGGGAGCCGTGGGTAGCCGAGGGCGACGTGTCGCCGGACGCGCCGGCCGGGCCGGCGGCTGCCGCTGCGTCCGACGCCGCCACGCTCGGCGACTGAATCGCGCCGGTCCCGTCACCAGACCCGGTCAACCCCCGCGGGCAGCTCCGCATCCCGCAAACCGGTGCGGCGCGACGGGATCGTGCCCACGGCACGGTCCCGCCACCGTCGGCTCCCGACGATGACCGACGTGCACCGCGGCGGGCGCACGATGGGGGCTTGCGTCCGGACACCGCGGCGGCTACACTGAGAGCAGATGTACGTACACAGACCGCATGTTCTGTGAAGGTGTGACCTCGAGGCAATGCTAGACAGCCACGTGGTCCGCTGCTACACTACATGTGGTAGCCAGGAGGGCGACAACCACCAGATGTTGTCGCAGGACCCCCGAAACCCGGCGATTTCCCTGCAGGTACGCAATCATCCCAAACACGGCGATGCGCGCATATCGGCAGCAATCACCGGATCGTCATTCTGGCTCATCATCTCCACCGGCACGGAGGCTGCGGGAGCTGCTCGTGCCAGGCGTCGGAAAATCGGTCGCGTGTTCTGGAGGAAGCGGGGGATCATGGAGGATCGTGAGCAGCGCAAGCGGGGTGTGTCGCGGGCCAAGGCCGCTCAGCCGGGCGGTCTGACGATCGGGCGGGTGTTCACGCGCGCCGGCGAGGACCCGTTCGCGACCATCGCCTGGACGCGGCGGACGTCGCGCATCACCAACCCGGACGGCTCGGTCGTCTTCGAGATGGCCGACGCGGAGATTCCGGCCTCGTGGTCGCAGGTCGCGACCGACATCATGGTCTCCAAATACTTCCGCAAGGCGGGCGTGCCCCAGCTCGACGCGGCCGGCCGGCCGCTGATCGGCGAAGACGGCGAGCCGGTCCTCGGCCCGGAGCGCAGCGCGCGGCAGGTCTTCTCGCGCCTGACCGGCACCTGGCGGGCCTGGGGCGAGCGCTACCACTACTTCGCCAGTGCCGAGGACGCGCGCGCTTTCGAAGACGAGCTCAACTACATGCTGGCCCACCAGATGGCGGCGCCGAACTCGCCCCAGTGGTTCAACACCGGCCTGTACCACGCCTACGGCATCAACGGCCCGGCCCAGGGGCACGCCTACGTCGATCCCGGCACGGGCGAGCTGACCTACTCGGCCGACGCCTACAGCAGGCCGACGCCGCACGCCTGCTTCATCCAGTCGGTCGAGGACGACCTGGTCAACGAGGGCGGCATTTTCGACCTGGTCACCCGGGAGGCGCGTGTCTTCAAGTACGGCTCCGGCTCGGGCACCAACTTCTCAAAGATACGGGCCGAGGGCGAGCCGCTCTCCGGTGGCGGGACCTCGTCGGGGCTGATGAGCTTCCTCAAGATCTTCGACCGCGCGGCCGGCGCCATCAAGAGCGGCGGCACCACGCGCCGCGCCGCCAAGATGGTCGTGGTCGACGTCGACCACCCCGACATCGAGAAGTTCATCAACTGGAAGGCGGAGGAGGAGCGCAAGGTCGCGGCCCTGATCGCGGCCGGCTACTCGAGCGACTTCAACGGCGAGGCCTACGCGACCGTCTCCGGGCAGAACTCCAACAACTCGGTGCGGGTGACCGAGGAGTTCATCCGCGCCGCGCAGAACGACGAGGAGTGGCAGCTCCGCTGGCGCACCGACGGCAGCGTCGCGCGGACGGTGAAGGCGCGCGACCTGTGGCGGCAGATCGCCGAGGCGGCCTGGCAGTGCGCCGATCCCGGCGTCCAGTTCGACACGACCATCAACGACTGGCACACCTGTCCCGAGGCGGGCCGCATCAACGCGTCGAACCCGTGCAGCGAGTACATGTTCCTCGACAACACGGCTTGCAACCTGGCGCACTTGAACCTGATGTCCTTCTATGACCCGGCGAGCGGCCGCTTCGACGTCGAGACCTACCGCCACGCCATCCGCCTGTGGACGGCCGTGCTCGAGATCAGCGTGCTGATGGCGCAGTTCCCCAGCGAGTCGATCGCGCGGCTGTCGTACGACTTCCGCACGCTGGGGCTGGGCTACTCGAATCTCGGGTCGCTGCTGATGACGCGCGGCCTGCCCTACGACTCGCCCGAGGGGCGGGCCATCTCGGGCGCGCTGACGGCCATCCTGACGGGCGAGGCCTACGCGGCGTCAGCCGAGCTGGCCGGCATCCTGGGGCCCTTCCGGGGTTACGCGGCCAATCGCGAGCACATGCTGCGCGTCATCCGCAACCACCGCCGCGCGGCCTACAACGCCCATGCGGGCGAGTACGAGGCACTCTCGGTCGCGCCGCTGGCGATCGATCCGGCCTACTGCCCGCCGGACCTGCTGACTGCGGCGCGCGCGGCTTGGGACCGGGCGTTGGAGATGGGTGAGCGTCACGGCTTCCGCAACGCCCAGGTCACGCTGCTCGCTCCCACCGGGACGACCGGCCTGCTGATGGACTGCGACACGACCGGGGTCGAGCCCGACTTCGCCCTGGTCAAGTTCAAGAAGCTGGCCGGCGGCGGCTACTTCAAGATTGCCAACCAGTCGATCGCCCCGGCCCTGCGCACGCTGGGCTACGACCAGGCGCAGATCGACGACGTGCTGCGCTACGTCCTGGGCACGCTGACGCTCGAGGGTGTCCCGCACGTCCATCGGGAGGCGCTGCTGGCACACGGGCTGACCGACGCGGACGTCGCGCGGATCGCGCGGGTGCTGCCGACCGTCTTCGAGCTCCCGTTCGCCTTCAACGCCTGGACGCTGGGCGAGGAGGCCATGCGCCGCCTGGGCTTCACCCCGGACGAATGGGCCAAGCCCGGCTTCAACCTGCTGCGCGAGCTGGGCTTCACCCAGCGGCAGCTCGACGAGGCCAACGACGTGATCTGCGGCATGCAGACGATCGAGGGCGCGCCGCACCTGAAGGACGAGCACCTGGCGGTCTTCGACTGCGCCAACCGCAACGGCAAGCACGGCCGGCGCTTCATCCACCACATGGGGCACATTCGGATGATGGCGGCCGTCCAGCCGTTCTTGTCGGGCGCGATCTCCAAGACGATCAACATGCCCCACGAGGTCACGGTCGACGACATCGAGCAGTCCTACCAGGCGTCGTGGCGGCTGGGCCTCAAGGCGATGGCGCTCTACCGCGACGGCTCCAAGCTGTCGCAGCCCCTCTCCTCCTCGACCAAGTCGAGCAAGGTGGAGGAGAAGGCCGAGGAGCAGCCGGCCGCGCCCGCCCCGGCACCCGAGCCGCAAGTGGTCTACGTGGAGAAGCCGCGCCGGCGTCCGCTGCCGTCCAAGCGCAGCGGCTTCACCCAGGAGGGCCGCGTCGCCGGCCACAAGATCTACCTGCGCACGGGCGAGTATGAGGACGGCAGCCTGGGCGAGATCTTCATCGACATCCACAAGGAGGGCGCGGCCTTCCGGAGCTTGATGAACTGCTTCGCCATCTCGATCTCCAAGGGCCTGCAGTACGGCGTGCCGCTGGAAGAGTTCGTCGACACGTTCACCTTCCAGCGCTTCGAGCCGCAGGGCATGGTCGAGGGGCACCCCTACATCAAGATGTCGACCTCGATCATCGACTACGTGTTCCGGGTGCTCGGCTACGAGTATCTGGGACGGACCGACTTCGTGCAGATCAAGCCGATCCACGACGAGACGGCGGAGGATTTCGGCGACGCGGAGAGTAACAAGCCCGCGCTGAGCCGGGAGCCCCGGGCGATCCCTGCCCCGCAAGCTCCGCATGCGCCGCAGGCCGCGGGTGCGGCACATCCCGCGCCGGCCGCGGGCCCCGCGGGCCCGGTCACGAACGGGCACAACGGTACGAACGGCCACAACGGGCACGGCGCCGGCGTGGCGGCACAGCCGGATCTGGAGTCGCTGGTGGCCATCGCGCAGGCGAGCTCGAACCCGGTCAACGACGGCGGGTTCTCGGAGCAGCTGGCGCAGATGATGGGCGACGCGCCCTTCTGCGA
>DATKRJ010000396.1:0-30612 GCA_035532355.1 Thermomicrobiaceae bacterium
GGGTGCGGGATGAGCAGCGGCAGCGGCTCGGCCAGCGGACCGGAGAGGTCGTCGTAGGTGTAGATCGCGACGAGACCCTCGACCTCCAGCGCGGCCGTCACATCGATGTCGATCACCTCGGCGTGCGCGTGCGGGCTGCGCACCAGCGCGCAGGCCAGCGCGTCTTGGCCGAGATCGTCGAGGTAGCCACCGGCCCCGCGCAGCAGCCGGTCGTCCTCGACCCGGGCGATGGGCTCGCCGAACATCCTCGTCATGCCCGCTCCCGCTGCAGTTGTGCGGCCCGAAGCACGGCGCGGACGATGTTCTGGTACCCGGTGCAGCGGCACAGGTTACCCTCGATGCCGTGGCGAATCTCCGCCTCGCTCGGGTGCGGGTTCTCCTTGAGCAGCGCCACCGCGGTCAGGATCATCCCGGGGGTGCAGAAGCCGCACTGCAGGCCGTGCATCTCCCAGAAGCCCTCCTGGACCGGGTGCAGCTGGCCGTCCTTCGCCAACCCCTCGATGGTGGTGATGTCGGCGCCGTCGGCCTGCACCGCGAGCACGGTGCACGACTTGACGGCCTCGCCGTCAATGAGGACCGTGCAGGCACCACACTGGCTGGTGTCGCAGCCGACGTGGGTGCCGGTCAGGTTGAGGACGTCGCGGAGATAATGAACGAGCAGCAATCGCGGCTCGACTTCACTCGTGTGCTGGGTGCCGTTGACCGTGATCTTGACCTGCTGACTCACCGGCTTCTCCCTCCCGTGTCGCCCCGGGGTCCCATCACTGGCGCAACCGCTAACTTCCCGCGAATTGGCCTTCGATACAGCCGAAGAACTGGTCGACCATGCGCTTGGCGACGCCGCCCAGCATGCGCTGTGCGACCGATCCGACCGGACCTCCGACCGTCACGTCGCCCTCATAGGCGATATGGGTGGTGTTGTCCTCGGAGTCGGTCAGGCGCACGGTCCCGGTTCCTTTGACAAAGCCGGGGCCACCGCTGCCCTCGACCTGCATCTGATAGTCATTGGGTGGGTTGAGATTGGCGAGGGCTACCTTTCCCGTGAACGTGCCGCGGATCGGACCGATGCTGAGCGCCATCGCCATCGAGTAGTCATTGTCGCCGATCTTCTCAAGCTTCTCCACGCCGGGCAGGCAGCCGGCGATGGAGTCCGGGTCGATCAGCTTGCCCCAGACGGCATCCCGGGGCGCTTTCATCTCGTAGGTCCCTGAGATCTTCATCCATCCTCCCTGAAGGCGCTTAGCTGCCGACGCCCCGGCGCCGGCCACACCCAGGAGGCGCCATTCGGGTCACGCACGTGGCATGTGGCGACGCGTCTGTCTGGGGCGGGATTGCCCTCCTCCCTGTGCTGTCGAACGACCACGCCCGACCGTGGTGGTCCGCCGCGCGGTTCGGTACCGCCGGACCGGTGCCTGAGTCGCGGTGGATTCTGGCCCGGATAGCGCGGGCCGCAGGCGTCGATGCCCGCATGGGGCCGGCGAAAGCATCGTAGCACAGCGGAAACCGCGGTCAAGGGGCACCCACGGCCGCGCAAACGGGGCTACCATCCGTATGGCACGTTGCGCCGCGGATTGAGCATCGGGAAGAGCTGGCTGTCGCGGATGTTCGCCACGCGTGCGAACAGCATATCGATCTCGGGGCGCGACAGGAAGGGGCGGAGTGCCGCGCGCACGTCCGCCCTATGGGTCAGCAGGGCTTCGAGAGTGACCAGCAGCTCGCCCTCGATCGGCTCGCCGCAGAAGTCCCAGATGACCGTGCGCAACTTGGGTTGGACGTGGAAGGTCAGCCCGTGGTCGATCCCCCAGAGGCGGCGGTCGAGTCGTCCGACGAAGCAGTGGCTGGCCTTGCGGTCGGCGTTGTTGGTCATCAGGTCGAACAGGGCGATGCGCTGGAGCTGGTCGTGATAGGCGCGGCGAATCGTGCGGTCATGCATGGATTCGTCCGGCTCCACGTACAACTGCACCGTGCCGATGCCGTGCGGGCCGTCCCGCACAACCGTCGGCGGGATGAAGTGCCAGCCGAGCAGGCAGCTCAGCACGAAGGCGGCGTATTCGCGTCGGTAGAGTGTCCCGGTCTCGAAATCCCAGAGCGGGATCTCCCCGCGCTCGGGCTTGTAGATACCAGTGACCGGCTCGGCGCCGGCCACGTCCAGGGCGACTGCGAAGGTGTAGTTCGAGCCCCACGGTACCAGCTTGCACTCGCTGATGTGCCCGGTCGCCAGGGCGACCAGGGAGGCGGGGTCAGGCGCGGACCAGGCGCAGCCATCGGCGGGAACGATCGCCGCGGGCGCGCTCGTCCGCGCAGCGGAGGTGGGATTGTTACGGCTCCACGCGTCGCTCATAGCCGTGCGACTCTCTGTTTGGTGACGCCCGCGAGCGGGCCCGGTTAGCTGTCGTACAGCACAAGTGTAGCCAAGAACGGCGGTTCGCTGAAGGGCTTCGAGGGCGCAGTGCGGCAGCTTCACCGTCGCGCGCAGGGCCGGCCGAAGTCGCTTTGGTGGTTGGGAAAAGGGCTCTGTTATAATCCGGCGGATGCATCCGTGGTTTCACAGGGGTGGAGTGAGTGAGAGTCACTGTCGAGAAGCAGCCTCAGAGCTCGGTGACGTTGGATATCGCGGCTGACGACGACGAGTTCGGCAAGGCGATGGACCGGGCCTTCCGCCGCGTCAGCCAGCAGGTGCGCATTCCCGGGTTCCGTCCGGGTCGAGCGCCGCGCTTCATCGTCGAGCAGCGCATCGGGCGCGAAGCGATCGTCGACGAGGCGCAGCGCGAGATCATGGACAAGCTCTACCGAGAGGCCCTGGAGCAGGAGAGCATCGTCCCGGTCTCCGAGCCGGACGTCGACGTCTATCAGCAGGAGCCGGTGGCCTTCCGAGTCCAGGTCCAGGTCTACCCGGACGTCGACCTCGGGGACTACCAGACGGCGCGCGTCGAGTCGCGCGAGGTGACCGTCAGCGACGAGGACGTTCAGAGCGTGCTCGACGACCTGCAGCGTGCCCACAGCGTGTGGGTCGAGCCGGCAGAGAAGCGGTCGCCGCGCGCGGGCGACCAGGTCATCATCGATCTGACGGTAACCCGCGATGGCGAGTCGTTCCAGGATCCGCTCGAGAACGGCACCTTCGTCCTCGGTGAGAGCGCCCTGTTCCCCGAGATCGAGGAAGCTATCAAGCAGCTGCATCCGGGCGAGGGGGCCGAGTTCGACATCGCCTTTGCCGAGGACGACGAGAAGGCCAGCCCGGAGTTGCGCGGCAAGAGTTTGCACTACCAGCTGACCCTCGACGAGATCAAGGAGCGAGAACTCCCCGGCATCGATGACGACCTGGCCAAGACGGTCGGTGACTACGAAACCGTCGATGCGCTGCGTTCGTCGGTGCGCAGCGACCTGCTGCGCAACCGCGCGATCGAGGCGCGCAACGAGGTGGTCAACCAGGCGATCGACGCAGTGGCGGCGCAGGCGACGCTGGCGATTCCGTCCGCCATGGTTGACCGCCAGATCGAGGACGAGATCGAGCGGCTGCGAACGCGCCTGCAGCAGCAGGGCACGAGCCTCGAGGAGTACCTGCGCTTCTCGGACAAGACGCTCGAGCAGTACCGCGCGGAGCAGCGCGACGACGCCGAGCGACGGCTGCGCAACTCGATCGTGCTCGAGGAGTTTGCCAAGGCCGAGGGCATCGAGGTGGGCGAGGACGACCTGCTCGCCGAGATCGACCGACTGACGGCCCCTTCCGAGAACTCCGAGCAGATGCGGGAGATTTACTCCAGCCCGTATTTCCGCGGCCTGCTCACCGAGGAGCTCACCAATCGGCGGGTCACCGACCGGCTGATCGACCTGGTCACCGAGGGCCGCGGAGCCGTCACCGGGGAGGGCGCTCAGGCGCTCGAGGAGGCGACGCGCGGCGCGGCGATGGAGGCGGACATCGCCAGTGAGGTGGCGATCGCCGAGGCAGCCGTGGAGGTCGAGTCGATCGACGACGCTCCGGCAGATGAGGCCGTCGAGCCAGCGGCGGCGGACGAGACCGACGCTTCGTCGGTGGAGAGCGAGCCGGCGGAGTCCGGCGCCGAGGGCGCGCAGCAGCCGGTCGAGCCGGGCGCCAAGTGAGTGTCGGTCGGCGCCGTCCGGCGCCCGGAAAGGACCGCATCGCGATGGATCAGGACCGTCGGCATGAACTGCTGATACCGATGGTGGTGGAGACGACCAACCGCGGTGAGCGGGCCTACGACATCTACTCACGGCTGCTGCGTGACCGCATCGTCTTCCTGGGCACTCCGGTCGACGATCAGGTCGCCAATGCGATCATCGCGCAGATGATCTTCCTGGAGTATGAGAACCCGGAGCAGGACATCAAGCTCTACGTCAACAGCCCTGGCGGGCTCGTCTACGCGGGGCTGGCCATCTACGACACGATGCAGATGATTCGCTGCGACGTCGCCACCTACTGCATCGGCCTCGGTGCCAGCATGGCGGCCGTCTTGCTGGCCGGCGGAACCAGGGGGAAGCGGTTCGCGCTGCCCAACTCCCGAATCCTGATCCATCAGGGCTCGTCTGGGTTCCGGGGCTCGGTGCCCGACATCGAGATCCAGGCCCGCGAGACGATTAGTCTGACCACCAAGATGACGGAAATTCTGGCGTACCATACCGGTCAGTCGTTTGAGCGCGTCAAACGCGACACCGAGCGAGACTACTTCATGTCGGCTCAAGAGGCGAAAGAGTACGGGATCGTCGATCACGTGCTCGATTCGAACAAAGCGGCGGCGCAGTAGCGGCGCGGCGGCGAGGGGTACGGGGGATGTCCAGTTCTCGCGGGGGAAGAGTGCACTACCGCTGCTCGTTCTGCGGCAAGGGGCAGGAGGAGGTTCGGCGTCTGATCGCCGGGCCGGGCGCCGTCTACATCTGCGACGAGTGCGTGCAGCTCTGTCGCGAGATCATCGAAGAAGAAGAGGTGCCGGCGCGCCGCCCCGAGCCGTCGGTCGGGCGCGTCCCGACGCCGAAGACGCTCTACGAGCAGCTCAGTCAATACGTGATCGGGCAGGATCGGGCCAAGAAGATCCTGTCGGTGGCGGTCTACAACCACTACAAGCGCATCACCGCCCAGTCGGACGAGGACGTGGAGCTGCAGAAGAGCAACATCCTGTTGGTCGGGCCGACGGGCAGCGGCAAGACGCTGCTGGCCCAGACGCTGGCCAAGCTGCTCGACGTGCCGTTCTCCATCGCCGACGCCACGGCGCTGACCGAGGCAGGCTATGTAGGCGAGGACGTGGAGAACATCCTGCTCCGCTTGATCCAGGCGGCCGGCGACGTGCAGCGCGCTCAGACCGGCATCATCTACATCGACGAGATCGACAAGATCGCGCGCAAGAGCGACAACCCGTCGATCACGCGCGACGTCTCCGGTGAAGGTGTGCAGCAGGCCCTGCTCAAGATCATCGAGGGCACCGTCGCCAATGTGCCGCCACAGAGCGGGCGCAAGCACCCGCACCAGGAGTACATCCAGATCGACACCCGTAACATCCTTTTCATCTGCGGAGGCGCCTTCGAGGGGCTCGACGATATCGTGCGCAAGCGCGTCGGCCGCGACATCTCACTGGGTTTCGGTGCCAACCTGGAGCGACACGGCGAGGAGAATCTGCTGCACCAGGTGCGGCAGGAGGACTTGCTCAAGTACGGGTTGATCCCGGAGTTCATCGGCCGGCTGCCGGTCGCGGTGGCGCTCGATCACCTGACGCCACAGGACCTGATGCGGATCCTGGTCGAGCCCAAGAACGCCGTCGTCAAGCAGTACCAGAAGATGCTGCAGCTTGACGAGGTGGAGTTGGTCTTCACGCCGGACGCGCTGGAGGCGGCCGCGCAGCAGGCGCAGAAGCGCGGCACCGGGGCGCGCGGGCTCAGAACCACGATCGAGGAGGTGCTCCTCGACGTGATGTACGAGATCCCCTCGCTCGAGGGCGTCCGCAAGTGCGTTATCAACGCCGACGTGATCAACGGGCGGCGGACCCCGCTCCTGATGACCCAGAGCGAGGAGCCGGTCGAGTATCAGGCATCGGCGTAGCGCCGAGTTTCAGCACAGCACGAAGAGGCCGGGGCCAGTCGCCCCGGCCTTCGTCGTCTCCGCGGGATGATCAGCGCCGATCGACGATCACCCGTCCGGCGAGCACCACGATCGCCGGGTCGCGCAGCGCGCCGAGGTCGTCGGCCGGATCGCCGGAGACGGCGATCATATCGGCGGCGCGGCCGGCAGCCAGCGTGCCGATCGTCCCGCTCAGCTGACAGGCCCCGGCGGCGCGGCCGGTTGCGGCGTGGATGGCCTCCAGGTTGGACAACCCCGCCTCGTGCAGGTACTGCAGCTCCTGGTAGAAGTCGTCGAATCCGGTGTAGCGCCAGCCGGCGTCGTTCCCGGCGACGATGGGGACACCGAGCTCGTGCAGGTAGCGGATGTTGGCCAGGTTGTCGGAGGTGCGGTCGGGCGTCCGGGCGACGACCATGGCCTCCTCCGGAGTCGCCAGCCCGCGCTGATAGCGGTCGCGCATGGCGCCGAAGGAGTCGGCCATCACCTGCAAGGTCGCGGTGACGTAGACCCCCGCGTCGGCGACGCGCTGGGCCAGGCGCTCGTCGTAGCGCCAGGTCGTGTCGGGGGCCATGAAGGAGCAGTGCTCGATGTGGTCGGTGCCGGCATCGAGGGCGTTGGCGATGGACTGCGTCGCGATGCAGTGGCAGGCGGCCCGCTTGCCGATCTTGTGCGCCTCGTCGATGGCGGCGCGCATCTCATCGACGTCGAACGCCGGGAACTGCGAGTAGGTCCCGGGCGTGCCACCGCCGGAGGCCATGATCTTGATGAAGTCGGCGCCCTCCTTGAGCAGCTGACGGGCGGCCCGGCGCATCGCATCCACCCCGTCGACCTCTCCGCCGAAGTAGCGACAGTGGCCACCGGTGAAGGTGAGCGGGCGGCCGCTGAGCACGAAGCGTGGCCCTTCGGCGATCCCGGCCCGGATGGCGTCGCGCAACCGGAACATCAGCGTACCTCTGCCGCCGCAGTCGCGGATCGTGGTTACGCCGGAGCGCAGCGCCGCCAGCCCGTTGGCCTGCGCCTGGAGCAGCAGGAGCTCATCTGGGAGCTGCATCCAGGTGTCGAACGCGGTGCCGTCGCCCGGGAGGACGGTATGCGCGTGCATGTTGATCAGGCCCGGGAGCACCGTGCAGTCGCCAAGATCGAGCGTGTCCGACGATCGCGTCGCACCGGCAGCCGGCTCCACGCCGGTGACCATGCCGCCGTCGATCGTGAGCCGCACGTTCCGTCGCGGCTCCGCGGCGGTGCCGTCGATGAACCGGCCCGCGATGACCGTCGTCGGCCGGCTGCCCTCGCTGGTGCTGGTCACGCTGGCCTTCCCCCTTCACTGAACTGGTCCCATGGGATATCCATCAGACGCGACGTCCCTGCTGCCGGCGCCAGTCGTTGATGTGCGCGGCATGGTCGGCATAGTGCAGGTAGGTGTCGTTCTTGACGAGGTCGCGCGACAGCACCGATGTCTCCTCGAGGACCGACATCAACTCGGCGTGGGTCTCCTCCAGATCGTCCCGCACGTCGTCGAGTGTCCGATCGGCGTCCAGCGCTGCCTGCTCGGCGTTGAACTGATCGACCTCGGGCATCACGTACTCGTCGCCGTGCTCCTCGGCCGCGACGTGCTCGATCAGCTCACGCTCCCAAGCGGAGACGTGGGCGAGCACGTCCTTAATCGACCAGGTCCCGACGACGCCCGGACGCGTGAACGCCGGATCGGGCAGGCCACGGATAGCCCGCATCAGCTCCAGCCAATCGCGTGAGACGTCCTGCAGGATCGCGAGACGCTCCTGCTGGCTGACCGGCATGGCGTCGACTCCCTCCATCGCTGTCCCGCCCGGCGGGCGCCGCGCGCTTGCCCCAGGGCTCGGTCGGGTGCGCTATCGTACTATTGACCGCCGCAGGCTGCATTCGATTGTGGGCGCCAGACTATCATGCTGGTGCCACGACCGCGAGACGCGTGAGGAGGGATCGCGATGGGACGGCGAGTCGTCATAGCCGGAGGTCTCCTCGGCACGGAGGATGGCGCCTATCGGGCCGACCTGGTGATCGACGGCGAGCAGATCGCCGCGATCACGCTCGATGCCTCGGACATCGAGGCGGACGAGCGGATCGACGCTGTCGGTCGGCTGGTACTGCCGGGCGGGGTCGACGTTCACACCCACTTCAAAGAGCCGGGCGATCCTCTTACGGAGGGCTTTCACACCGGGAGCCTGGGGGCCATCGCGGGCGGGATCACGTCGGTGGTGGAGATGCCCCAGGCCACGCCGCCCTCCAGCGAGGGCGCGCATATCCGCGAGAAGCGTCGCGCCGGGGAGAGCCACTCCATCGTGGATTTCGCGCTCTGGGGCGCTGCCATCAACCAGCCGCTGGAGCAGATCGACGAGATGCTCGATGTGGGGGTCGTCGCCATCAAGTCGTTCATGGCCGGCTCGAGCCCCGGCTTTCCCAGGGCGACCGACGCGACGCTGCTGGACGTCTTCACGCGCCTGGCCGGGACCGGCGTACCCTACGGGCTGCACGCCGAAAACGACGACCTGCTCCAGGCGGGCATCCAGCGACTGCGGGACGCCGGGCGCAAGGACGCGCTGGCACACGCAGAGTCGCGCCCGCCGATCGTCGAGGTCGAGGCCATCCAGCGCGCGATCTTCTTCGCCGAGCAGACCGGTGGCAAAGCCTACATCTGCCACTGCAGCACCGTCGGCGGGCTCGAGCTGGTGACGGCGGCCAAGGCGCGCGGCGTCGACGTGTCTGTCGAGACCTGCCCGCAGTACCTGGCGCTGGACGAGGACGACCTGCGGCGGCTAGGACCGTTCGGCCGCTGCGCTCCGGCGATCCGCCAGCGGGACGAGGTGGAGGGGCTGTGGCGTCATCTGGCCGAGGTGGACATCATCTCGTCGGACCACTGCGGCTACACCATCGAGAGCAAGGAGGCCGGCTTCGACGACATCTGGCAGGCGCCGCTGGGGTTGTCCGGTATCCAGACGATGTACCCGATCGTGCTGGACGAGATGCTTCACCGTCGGGGTCTCGACGTCGGCACCTTCGTCCGGCTCTCGGCTGCCAACCCGGCCCGGCTCTTCAGCCTGTACCCACGCAAAGGGACGCTGCAGATTGGGGCCGACGCCGACGTTGCCATCTATGACCCCGAGGCGGAGTGGACGGCACGCGGCGGCGAGATGCTGCACCGAAACAAGTGGACGCCCTTCGAGGGCCGGCAGGTGCGGGGCAGGGTGGTGCGGACGATCGTTCGCGGGCAGACGGTCTACCGCCACGACGGCCAGCCGATCGTGACCGGCGAGCCGGGCTCCGGCCGTTTCCTGGCGCGTGGCTACGGGCGACAGCGATCGGCCTGACCTCCCCCAGCGAGCTACTGGTCGTAGCTGAGGAACTGAAGGACCTGGCTCGGGTAGACGTGCTGGCGCGGACGGATGATCACGTAGTCGGGCACCACGCGCTTGTCGTAGGCGATGCCGTGGTTCCGGAACCAGGTCTCGATCGGCACGTTCGGCTGGCCGGTAACGAAGACATAGGCGGGAAAGGCGGCGAAGCGGACCCGCAGCGAGTCCGAGGAGAGCCGGTCGATGCCGTGGCCGATCACGAGATCGTAGTAGTCGGACGCGGCGATTCGTTCGTGGGTGTCGAACATGAGCGGTGTACCGGCCCAGTGATTGATCCAGACGGCGTCGACCCCCAACTGGTCGAGCGCGGCGATCAGTTGCGTGTCAGAGGGCGGCAGGCGATTCCAGTAGGGAGACTGCCACACCTGCATGGGGTCGGGCCGGACGTAGCCGATCAGGGTGACCCCCAGCAGCGCCGCAGTGACGAAGACGGCCGCCAGCTCCGAGCGATGCTGCAGCCGCTCCAACTCCGCGGCGAGGATAATCGGCACCACCGACGCCAGTGGGATCGCGTAGCGCCCCGTGGCGTCGAAGTTGGGAAACTGTAGTGCCAGTGCGCCGAACGAGCTGAAGACAAAGGCCACGCTCATCACGCCGCCGAACAGAATCAGCGCGTCCACGGGCTCGCCCTGACGAAGTGACAGCGTGAGCCAGCCGAGGACTCCACGCCGCCGCCGGATGGTGAACGACAGGATGGCCGTGCCGACGATCAGTGCCACCGGCAGCTTCAACCACCAGGGGCCGGCGCCCCACGGCGTACTCACACCGAGCACCCGGGGCAGGTTCTCCCGCAGGTAGAACAGCGCGATCGCCCGGTAGTTGTGACTGACCGGCTGCGCTCCGATCCCCAGCACCTGATCGAACGTGTTGTAGCTGTGAGTGCGGGCGAACTCGAGCACCGGAGCCGCGCCGGCGGCGAATCCGGCGACGGCGGCGAGGAGGCGTGGCCTGACCAGGATCCAACGGTCGTGGAGGAGGAGCAGGATGGCGGCGGTGGCCAGATAGACGATGATCTGACCGTGCAGCCAGAAGCCGACTCCGCCGCAGAGGCCCATGAGGAGGTAGCGCAACCAGGGCCGGCGGGACGGCGTCTCACCATAGGCCTCGTCGATCGCCAGGAGCAGGATCAGGTTGCCCAGCGTCATGGCATCGAGGAGCGGGCCCCACAGGCGGGCCGTTGAGGCCGCCACGTACACCGGCGGGAAGGCGGCCAATAGGGTCGCCAGCAGGGCTACACGGTTTCCGGCGACGCGTCGTGCCAGGAAGTAGATGCTGACGCCGAAGGCCATGAACTCCGGCACGGTTACGGCGCGAAACGCGATCCGCGACACCCCAAAGGCGGCGAACAGCGCGGCGCCGAGGTACGCCTGGAGAGCCCCCATGTACGGTTGTCCGTAGAGGAAGATCGGGCGCTCGCCGTGGAGGATGTGCTGGGCCATGATGCCGAAGGTGGCCTCATCGCCGTCCATCAACCAGCCGGAGCGCGCCATCGACCAGAGCCGCAGCGCGATGCCCAGGGCCAGCATCGTCCCGACCGCCATGACGCGAGTGGCCGTCCCGGCAGACTCGATGGCTCCGATCGGAGTGTCGCTCGATCGAGTGCTGGCGGCGACGGAGCCGCTCGGCTCGACAATGTCGAACTGGCGCAGGGTGACGGGTCCCTTCCCTTCTTCCCGTCAACGAACCAGCCGCGCGCTGGATGCTCCAGGTGACGGAGCAAGGACCCGTCCCGAATGGATCCTGGCTCTGGAAACTCAGCTAGCGGCGGCGGCCCCCACCCATGCCCCCTACGACGCTCAGCCAGTAGAGCAGCTGCATGAGCGCGGCGAGGAAACCGGCAATGTAGGTGAGGGCGGCAGCGTTCAGCACCTCGCGGTTCTGCTGGTACTCGGTACGATCGACAATGCCCATCGTCGTCAGCATCGCCAGCGCACGGCTGCTGGCGTTGAACTCGACCGGCAGCGTCACCAGGGCGAACAGCGTTCCGGCCGCGAAGAACGCGATGCCCAGCCAGGCCAGCGAGGTGAGATGGATGACGACACCGGCCAGGATCATGATCCAGCCGATATTCGACCCCACCGACGCGGCCGGGACGAGGCCCGAGCGAAGCCGGAGCGGGATGTAGCCGACCTTGTCCTGCAGGGCGTGCCCCGTCTCATGGGCCGCGATACCGAGCGCGGCGACCGAGCGACCGTTGTAGACCGGCGCGGACAGGGACAGGGTGCGGTTCCGCGGATCATAGTGGTCCGTAAGCTGCCCCTGGATCATCTCAACGGGCACGTCGTACAGGCCGTTGGCGTCGAGGATGGCCCGGGCGACCTGCTGGCCGGACAGGCCGCGCTGGTTCGGGATCTGGCTGTACTTGCCGAACGTGCTCCGCACGCGTCGCTGGGCCAACATCAGCAGCAGCATCGGCGGCAGGATAAACAGAAAATAGCGTGGATCCAGGAACAACATGCTCGCTCCTCGGTCCAGCCCCGGTCCGGAATTGCCCGCCGCGGTGGGGCCGGTGACTATTTCGGCACCGCCGCGCGATGCGGCGGATGCTCCGGCCGGAGGCGGCTGGCCGGGCGGGCGCCGCGGTCCTGGAGTGTGCTCCGGTCGTGCTATAGTATGCCCGAGCGGGTGGCCCCGAGGCAATTCGGGCGCGCCGTCTTGTGCGTGCCGGCGAGGATATCGGATTCGTGGCCGACCTCATTCCCGACATCGATGCGACGATGCGCCGCGTGGTCTCCCGGATCGAAACGGCCACTGCCGGCCTCTTTGGCGCTCGCGATCTCCCGATCTACGGCGTGCTCCGCTACCATCTGGGCTGGGCCGAGCAGAATTTTCGACCCGGAGTGACCGATCCCGGTAAACGTATCCGTCCGCTGGTGTGCGTGCTGTCGTGCATTGCCTGCGGCGGCGACGGGGCCCGGGCGATCCCGGCCGCTGCGGCCATCGAGCTTCTCCACAATTTCACGCTCATCCACGACGACGTCCAGGATCGGAGCGTCACGCGGCGGCACCGGGCTACCGTGTGGGCACTGTGGGGCGACGGCCAGGCGATCAACGCCGGTGATGCGCTCTTCGCCGCGGCTCAGCTGGCGCTGCTCGACACGACGGGAGCCGGGATAGACCCCGCGCTCATCGTTGCACTGTCGCGCGACTTCAACGAGACGGTGCTGCGCATCGTCGAGGGCCAGGTGCTGGATCTCGGGTTCGAGGGGCGGTGGGACATTGGGTCGGACGACTACCTGCGGATGATCGGCGGAAAGACCGCATCGCTGATGGCGTTCTCGTGCCGCACCGGCGCGACCCTGGCCGGTGTCATGCCGGAGCTTGCCGCGCGCCTGGGGGACTTTGGCCGCGCGCTCGGCCTCGGCTTCCAGGTCCGGGACGACCTGCTCGGCATCTGGGGTCGCAGCGAGGTGACCGGCAAGCCCAGCGCGGACGACATCCGGCGGCGCAAGAAGTCGCTGCCCATCGTGATGCTGGCGGGCAAGGCCGCGCCGAGCGACCGAGACGAGCTCAAGTCTATCTACGCTCGGCCGGCTATGGACGACGATGCGGTGAGCCGCGTGCTTGGCTTGCTGGCCGAGTATGACGTCCGTCGCGAGCTCGAGATCGTGGTGGCGGACTACCACGATGCGGCGCGAGATCTGCTGGAGCACGCGACGCCCCCGGGGCCGGCGCGCGAGCAACTCGAAGCCCTCGTCGAGCGGCTGGCCAACCGCGCCTTCTGACGCCTCTTGTCCGGCAACGGTGATCCGAACAGACATGCGATGTCTTCATTCCCGAATGTATTCGGCGCGACTCATCGCGCCGCTACGCGGGCCGGTGTTGCCGTGCGGACAAGGGAGCAACAGACGGCATGCGGGTCGGCAGCGTCAGCGCGCGGTCAGACCGATCAGTCGCTGCAACACGAACGCCAGCAGCAGGCCCGAGATCGGGCCGATCAGCCAGCCGCGCAGGATGCCGACGATCTGCCGCCGCTGCACCGTCTCGCTGCCGCGCGCGAAGCCGGTGCCCGCCATTGCTCCGACGAGCGCCTGGTTCATCGAGGTGAAGAAGCCGTGGGTGACGGCGGCCAGCACCACCGCGGCCTGAACGCCTTGCGCCGCGCTCGCCATCGACAGGTCGAGGTGCACCACGTCGAAGGCGACGGTTCGCAGGATGCGCCGGCCCCAGGTCAGCGCGCCGACCGCGATCGCGATGCCGCCGATCAGTCCGGCGATCCGCAGTGAGAAGAGGCTGGTCATGATCAGCGCGCCGGTCGCGTTCGAGACATCGTTGGCCCCCATCACGAACGAGGCCGCCACCCCAACCAGCACCAGCAGCGCCGGCAGCCAGCGCAGCGCCGCCAGGGTAACCGAGAGCGGCAGCCGATGGTAGCGCCGGGCGGCCTGCGTTGCCTCCGGGCCCAGGGGTAGCACGACGGTGGGAAACCAGCGGGACCACACTCCGCTCGAGGATGTGCGTGGTTGCGGCGCGATGTCGGTATCGTCCTCCCCACTGCCGCCGGCCACCGGCGCCAGTTCCTCGTGCACCTGCGCGCGCGCGGCCGCGGTCGGTATGACCAGGTCGATCGCACGGGTCAGAACGAAGCCGAGCACGAATGCCGCCAGCGGGGCGAGCACCCAGACGATGACCAGGCTGCCAATGGTGTGCCAGTTGATCGGGATATGCGCGCCCAGGCCGACCCCGACCACGCAGAACACGAGGATCTGAATCGTCGAGGTCGGGATCTTTCGGAAGTTGTAGACGAGTGTCAGGAGGCCGGCGGCCAGCACGATCGCGATCGCGTCGGGCACGGTGACGAGGCTGGAGTCGAGGATGCGGAGCCCCACCGTGGTCTGCACGCGGCCGCTGGCGAAGGTCGCGCCCAGTAGTGCCGCCACGGCGATGAACGCGAGCGCCGGACCGATGGCGATGGCGCGGGCGGCATGGGGCATGCCCATGACCGCCCCGGTGTAGTGCACGCCCAGGTTCCAGGCGAACCCCAGCACCACGATGATGAGGATGATGTCCGCGACATGTACCCCGGACGCACCGCCCACGCCTGCCCCCTCTTCGCTGTTCCGTCGCGGCAGTCGGCCGGAACGCGACTCGTCTGAGACTTAGTGCGACACGCGAAATAGTATACGACCGGGGCGCGTTACTCGCTGGCCACCAGAGACAGGCCCGTCTGCCAGCCCTCGCGCTCGAGCAGCCGCAGCATCCCCTCGACGAGCCCGAACGGTCCGGAGAGCATCATGTCGCCGTGCGGGACCGCATCGTAATAACCGAGTCCGCGGGCGCGGTGGCGGTTTGGCCCGGTGATCGCCACGAACCGGATGGTCGAGAGTTCGGCGTAGGCGGGATCGAAGGCCGCGCCGTGGCCGCCGTACTTCTTGACCTCGGCGTTGGTCAACCGGCCGGACTGGAGGTGCCCGACCAGGTGGGACAGCACCTCGGCGTTGATCCCGCCCGTGTGGTGCTCGAAGAGACCATAGATGCGCGTGCCCCTCAGGGCGACGCCGAACGTGTGCATGTTCCCGATGTTGACCAGCACGGCGCCTTCGCCCAGCGCGGAATGGGCGACGACCGGGTCGCCGAGGATGCCGAGCACCGCGGCGGCGCCCGTGTCCATCACCACAGCGCCCGGGAGTGTTCCCCGGACCGCGCGCATGCGCAGCATGTACTCGGGCGGCTCGCGGAAGACCATGTTCAGCACGTCGCCGCCGCCGTTCAGCAGGCTCTGGAGGAACTCGTAGCGGAATTCCCTGCCGCCCGCTCCCGGCAGGTAGCCGTGGTCCTGCACGGCGACGGCATAGAGCGACGGCAGCGGCACCTCGAACCGGCGCAACGCGTCCTCGATGGAGCCGAGGTCCACGTCGCCCAGCCGCACCACCTCCGCGCCCGCGGGCGGCTCGTCACGGATCGATACCCCCATCTGCCGCACCCGCTCCAGGTCGTTGTGCATGGTTCGCGCGGCATCGGTACCAGCCGAGACCGGCAGACCCGCGGCAAGGTGCGCCACGACCGCGTCACTGCTCGCGCCGCCGCCCATGACCGGCCCGGCGAGGTGCAGCGGGACCCGGCGCTGGGTGACCCGCCGGATGCGCGCCGCGACCACCTGCGTCTGCGACGGCAGGACGAGCTTGACGCAGTTCTCCGGTCTCCGGTCGCTCTCGTAGAGCAGGATGTCCTGCGTGCCGGCGCCGACATCGACGGCGAGGATTCGGACCGGAGCGCCCTGCATGGGTACGCGCCTCTCTGTGGCAAACCGCGCTGGCCGGTCGAGCGGGACGGTCAATTCAGGGATCGGACGTAGCGTGCGGCCGTGTCGCACCCCACCGCCGCATCGGCCGGGCCGGTGGTCAGCGTGAGGAAGACGACCTCCGGCGGGGCCAGGAAGCGGAGCGGCCAGCGCGTCATGCCGACACCGGTGGTGACGTAGACCAGGCACCCGCGCGTCCACTGGAAGCCCCGCTGCAGCCGCGACAGCGGTCGATGGTAAAGACGGTCGAGATAGAACGAGATGTCGAGCGGGCTCAACTGTCGCCAGGGAGAGAGCCGGATCTGCCCCCCGTGGGTATGTCCGCTCAGCACGAGGTCCGCCGCGCCGACCGGCAGCCCGTTCACGATCGATGGGGCGTGCGCGAGGAGGACCAGCGGGTGCTGGCCGGCAGGGACGTCGTCAAGCGCCGCCGCCAGGTCGTCCCGCCGGAGATAGGGGTCGTCGACTCCGCTGATGACCACCTCACGCCCGAGCACCGAGGTCGTCGTCGATTGGTTGCGCAGCACCCGGACGCCCTGCCGCTCGAGCAGGCCGGTGATCTCGCGGGCATTGACGCGCCCGCCGCGAAAGTCGTGGTTGCCGAGCACGCCGAACACCTGGCTGCCGCCCGCCGCCAGCGGGGCGAACACGGCGCCGTCCCGGTACCAGGCAGCATGGTCGTAGAAATCACCGCCAAGGAGGACCAGTTCGGGGCGCTCAGCGGCCACCAGCTTCACGGCGCGCCTGGTCATCGTCCGATTGCGGCCGCGTCCGTACATGTGGAAGTCAGACAGGAACGCCAGCCGGACTCCCTCGAGTCTTGGGTCGACGCCTGGGAGGCCCACGGCAAAGCGCCGCACCCGGAGCATGCGCGGCTCGACGAGCGCGGCGTAACCCAGCCCGACCAGGGCCAAGGCAACGAGTCCTGCCAGCGCGCGGACAGGTGGGCGACCACGGGAGCCGACGTTCGCCAATGCCAAACCTTCCCGTGGGCGGCCGATCCATCATCTCCCACCCGCAGCGGAGAATCCTGTCAATCTTGCGCCACGTAACACCGGTCACGCAACGTGGCGCGCTCGGCTGCGCCTGATCTCCCGGCGACCGCGACCGGGCGGTTTGGTGGAGCGACGGGACCGCGTGATAGCCTTGGGGTTGGCCCGTGCAGACGGCCGCAGGGGCGCCACAGAGCCACGTGCTGGAACGGATCTCCCGAGGTGCTGCACCGATACCGAGGCGAATCGCCCACTCAACCCATCCGCGTTGGGACCCTGTTGCTGTTCCTCTGGTGCGTGGCCACGATATGGCTTCCGGCCCCGGCATCGGCCCACGCGCTCCTCGTACGCAGCACGCCACTCGACGGATCGATCCAGGCCACCGGTCCTACCGCGGTGAGTCTCTGGTTCAGCGAGCACCTCGACGCCGTGCAGTCGACGGCCGAGGTCTACGACGCGTCGCGCACGCGGTACGACTCGGCCACGGTGACCATCGATCACGCCGACCCCGCGCACATGATCGTGCCGCTCAAGCATCTACCCGACGGAACCTATACAGTCGCCTGGCGTACGGTATCTTTAGACGACGGCCATACCGTGGAGGGCACGTTCACCTTCCGCGTCGGCCACGCCCGCTTCCCGGGCGCCGCTCCAACCGAGAATCAGTCGCCCGCGCTGCCCGCCGTCGGATTGCGCTGGCTCGGCATCCTGGGGCTCGCCGCAACGGCGGGGTGGTTCCTGATGGGCGTGCTCGGCGCAGCCGGCGACGGTCGGCGCACGCGACTCGCGCTCGTCGGCGCTGGGGTCGCACTCCTCGCCGACCTGGCGCTCGTCCCAGTGCTGGCATACCTCCCCGCGTTGGCGCTGCCCCCGGAGACGATCGGCGCGACTCTGGCGACCATGCCGTCCGGATGGACCGCCCGGGTGGTGCTCGAGGTGCTGTTGCTGGTAGCGGTCGCCTGGTCGGTGCGACTCCACCTCACGCGAGCCGGGCACGTCGCCGGACTGATCCTGGTCGCGCTGGCCGTGCTGACCCTGACGCTCACCAGCCACGCGGCCGCGCGCACGACTGCTGAGCTCCCGGCGATGGTGACCAACGCCCTGCACGTCGACACGGTCGTTTTCTGGATCGGCGGCCTGTTGCAGCTGGCGGTATCCGCGACATTGCGGCGCTCGGGCGAGCCGGTGCGGCGCTTCTCACGGCTGGCCACCGCACTGGCGCCGATCGCGCTGGTCACCGGCGCGCTGAACGCCGGGGTGACGCTCCCGTCGCTCGCGAGCCTGTGGCAGAGCACGTACGGTCGCGTGCTCCTCGTCAAGTCGCTGTTGGTGGTGGTGGTCCTGGGCCTCGCCTGGTTCAATCGGCAGCGCGTGCGGACCGGGCTCCAGCGGATGCGCCGCTTCGCATTCTCGCTCCGCGGGGAGGCAGTGTTTGCGGTTGGGACGATCCTGGCCGCCTCGCTGCTGGCGTTCACGGCCCCGCCGGTGCCGTCCAGCCGCCAGCCGCTGCAGTTGCGCGCTTCGGCGGCCGGCAACCGGGCGATCCACCTGGTGGTCAACCCGCCGGACGTCGGGAATGACCTGGTGCAGGCGTGGCTGACAAACGCCGACGACCAGCCGGTGGCAGGGGTGGACGCGGTGCAGTTCTCGTTCTCGATGCTGGAGCAGCCGGTCGACCTCCCGGTCATGACCGCCACGCCGGGCGCCGATGGGCGGTGGTCGTTGCCAAGCGCCCCGTTGACCGTCCAGGGGTGGTGGTCGGCGGACGTTCAAGTCACCGGGCGGACGATCCAGCCCGCGGAGACGACGTTCTACTTCCTGGTTCCCGATCCCACTCTCGCCGGCGCGACGCAGGAGCCACCGACCGACCAGCGCGCCCTCGACGTCTTCAAAGGGGCCATCAAGCGCATCACCGAGTTGAAGTCCATGCGCACCGTTGAGGCGCTGAGCGACGGCGTCGGCAACAGCGTCGTCACGAACTACACCTTCGTTGCCCCCGACAAACTGCAGTACACCACGGCGGCGGGCGATGAGTCGATCTCCATTGGGTCGGTCCAGTATGACCGGCATACCGGCAGCGATTGGACGCGGCAGACGCGCGACCAGCCGGCCTCCTTCCCGGCGGCCTTGCCGGGCTACTACAGCGGCGCCACGGCTATCGTGCTGGGTCGCACGCAGGTCGTCGACGGCGAGCCGTGCCAGATCATCACCTTCGCCGTGCCCGCGCTCGCGGGTGAGCGCGACGAGGCCCGCTACGCGTGGTGGGTCGGCGTCAACTCGCACCTGGTACGACGGGAGGCCATGGTCGCCCGCTACCACTACATGCTTACCCGCTACCTCGATCAGGACGCGCCGCTGCAGATCCTGCCGCCCACCAGCGCATCGCACTGACCGGCACCACGCAGACCGGCCGTTGCGTATACTTCAGGTGGAGCCCATGTCTCCAGACGGATCGTGGTGACGGGGCAGTGGACCCGTTACCGGAGCGGCGGTGACGAGCACTGTGAGGGGACACGACGAGGCCATTACCCACGCGATGGAGGACTACCTCAAAGTCATCTACCAGCTCCAGAGCGAGGGTGACAAGGTCACGACCCAGGCAATTGCCGAGCGACTGCACGTGCAGAGTCCCTCGGTGACCAACATGGTCAAGCGTCTCGCCGAGATCAATCTGGTCGACCACACGCCGTATCGTGGGGTCGGGCTGACGACCAGCGGCGAGAAGGCCGCGCTGGAGGTGCTGCGGCACCACCGCCTGCTGGAGCTGTACCTGGCCGAGGCGCTCGGCTACTCCTGGGACGAGGTCCACGACGAGGCGGACCGGATGGAGCACACCATCTCCGAGGAGTTCGAGGCACGGATCGACCGCGCCCTCGGCTACCCCACCACGGACCCGCACGGAGACCCCATCCCGACTGCCGGTGGCGAGATCCAGCCCGTCCCCGATCTCCGACTCGGCGACCTGGCGTCCGGCGACAGCGGGATAATCGAGCGTGTCTGCGACCGCGATCCGGAGAAGCTCCGCTACCTGGGGAGCCTGGGTCTCTACCCGCTCGCGCACGTTCGGGTGCTGGAGTGCTACCCGTTCGACGGCCCGGTGCGGGTGGCGATCGACGGTACGGAGCACATCCTCGGGCGCGATCTGGCGCAGTCAGTCCAGGTCAGCCGCTCCCCCCGCTGACGTCCGCCCGACGCAACGCTGGCGCCGGCTCCGCGTGCCTGCTATGCTCGACCCGGATGAACGTACACCAGGCGGGCGGAGACACGATTCGCAGTGATGGCACGCTACCGATGGGTCGAGCCGGTCCCGAGCACTTCCGGCACCTTTGACCTCCACGACTCGCCACTGTTGAGCCAGATCCTGGTGCAGCGCGGGATTCGAAGCCGCGCGGACGCAGCAGCCTACCTCTCCCCGCGACTCGACCAACTGGGACGACCGGCAGACCTGCCGGATCTGGACCTGGCTGTCACCCGCATTCGGGCTGCCCTGGCGTTGGACGAGGTCATCGCGGTCTTCGGCGACTACGACGCCGACGGGCTAAGCGCCACGGCCATTCTGAGCCGCGCGCTGCGGGAGGCCGGCGGTCGGGTACGCACCTATATCCCGCATCGGGTTCACGACGGGTACGGCCTCAAGCGCGACGCGGCCCGCCGCATCCTGGAGGACGGCGCGCGACTGCTCGTCACGGTCGACTGCGGCACCGGTGATACTGAGGCGCTCGGCTGGCTGGCCGCGGCAGGTGTCGAGGCCATCGTTATCGACCACCACCAGGTATCGGTCGCCCACCCGCCGGCAGTCGCCTTCGTTTCGCCGCGGCGGCTCGACAGCCGCTATTCGTTCGACGGTCTGTGCGCGGCGGGTCTGGCCTATCAGGTTGCACGGGCGCTGGTCGGGGACCGCGCCGCGGAGCCGCTCTTGCCGCTCGCGGCGGTGGGGACCGTCGCCGACGTTGTCCCACTGTGCGGTGACAACCGCATTCTGGTCCATCATGGACTGCGACGCTTCGACTCCGCCGCCGGGGTCGGGCTGCGCGCGCTCGCACGCGACGCCGACGTCGATCCGTCGGGACTTACGACCTGGCACATCGGTTACGTGCTGGGCCCCCGGCTCAACGCGGCCGGGCGGGTCGCCGCGCCGCAGCCCGCCCTCGACCTGCTGCTTACCGACGACCCGCTGGAGGCACGCCGGCTCGCCGCGGAGCTCTCACGCTACAACGTGCAGCGCCAGCGCGAGACGGAGCGCATGCTCGGCGATGCCGAGGTGCAACTCCGGGCGCGGACCTCCTCCTCGTCGCTGATGGTGCTGGCCGGGAGCGACTGGAGCCCGGGGCTGGCTGGACTGGTGGCGTCGCGGCTGGTGGAGCAGCACCATCGCCCCGCCGTGGTGCTCGCGCGAGGCGAGGACATCAGCCGAGGCTCGGCGCGCAGCATCGAGGGGTTCGACATCACCGGGGCACTGCGGGAGTGCGGCGACCTGCTGGTGGAGTACGGGGGCCACCGCGCCGCGGCAGGGCTGACCGTCGAGACCGCGAATCTCGTCGAGCTCGAGACCCGCCTGGGCCGATTGCTGGAGCAGACCTTCGTCGACGGCATCCCCGATCCGGCGCTGGCGATCGATGCCGAGCTCTATCCGAGCGAGCTCACCCTGGCAACGACGGAACTGGTCGCGGCGCTGGAGCCGTGCGGAGCGGGAAACCCGGCGCCCGTCTTCTTCACCCGCGGGCTGCGCGCCGAGAACGCGCACACCAGTCGAGACGGCAAGCACCTCATGTTCGACGCGCTGGCCTCCGACGGGTCCCGCACACGTGCGATCTCATTCCAGCAAGGCAGTCGCCTCGCCGAGCTGCAGCGACTGCGCCACGTCGACCTCGCGTACTCCCTCAAGCGGGACCGCTGGAACGGACAGACGCGACTGGACCTCGAGGTGCTGGATTTCCGGCGAAGCACCGCGCTCTGACCCCCAGCCGGACCCGGGCGCGGGCAGGCCGACGTCGGCCCGTTGGACCTCAGCCGCCGACCGCGTCGACCAGCCGACGAACCCGGTTGGGATCGACCGGATTCTCGATCCGGCCGTCGACCTTGGCCCAGGTCCCAACGATGAAGCCGGTGGCCGCGGGCAGGAACGCCGTGGCATTCGCCGCCGATACGCCGCTGCCGATGTAGATTGGCGTGTCCGGCAGGACGAGTCGCACGCGGCGGACGTCGTCGGGTAGCGCGGGTCTCCCGGTGGCCGCGCCCGTGACGATGACCGCGTCGGCCAGCCCGCGCTCCACCGCGTCCCGAGCCACGTCCTCCAGCGACTGATCCCCGAGTGGGACACCATGCTTCACCATCAGGTCGGCCCAGATCTCCACCGGTGCGCCCAGTTGCCGGCGGTAGCGCAGGGAGAGGTCGGCCCGGCCCTCGAGCACGCCCTGGTCGGTGACCATCGCGCCGGTGTGGACGTTGACCCGTACGAAGGAGGCGCCGGTCATGGCCGCAATGCCGATGGCGGCCGGCGCGTCGTTGCGGAGCACGTTCACGCCAATCGGCAGCGGCACCGCCGCGGCTACTTCTCGGACGGCTAGCGCCATGGCCGCGACCGTGTGCGGCTCAACCGGACCTTTGAGGAACGGCGCGTCACCGAAGTTCTCGACGATCACCGCGGACGCGCCCCCGTCGCGATAGGCTACGGCATCGCGGACCGCCGCCGCGACGATCGCGTCCAGCGGCAACGTCGCGCGAGGCGCGCCAGGAAGCGGTGGCAGATGGACAACGCCCACCACCAGGGGCGCGTGCCGCTCCGGCTTCACCTGCTCACTCCGTCCGCCGGCCGCCGCTAGCCCAGGAGCTCAGTGAGGTCCTGAACCTCACCCACTCCCGGGACACGCGCGGCAACCGCCTCGGCGTTCTCCGCATCGTCGAGGCTCGAGACACTGCCCCGGAGGAAGACCACGCCGTGGAGGACTTCGACGGTGAGATTCAGCTCCATCGTGAGCGCGTCCTCGTGAAGCTCGCGGATCACGTCGTCCTGAATGTCGCTGTCGTCACGCGAGCGGTAGGTCCGGATCTGGTCGGGTTCCTCGCCCGGAAGTGCGTCCGGTTCGGTCGCCATCTCGTCCATCGACGTGTCCTGAAAGCCGCCGAGGACCTGCAGACCCTGATCTCCGCGGCTCGGCTCCACGACCGGATCCGTGGGTGGGAAGTACGGCTCGCCCTCCTCGATCGCTTCCTGGAACGCGGCGCTGTCGCTGCCGACGTCGCCCATGAAATCGGGCTCGACGTCGGGCACGTCGTCCTCCAGCGCGCCCCGGTCCTCGTACCCGAGATGGGCGTCATCCAGCGACCCCGCGATGTACGAGTCCGGCGCGATGATCTCGAACTCGATCTGGTCGTCGATCGCTCGGGCGCCGCCCATGCGCGCCAGGTCGATCGCCGCGCGCCGCAGCTCCGGGGAATCCACCGGCCCGGTCAGGGTTGCGACTCCCTCGCGGACGTCCACCGCGATCGGGATGCCCGCCTCATCCAGCAGCGTGGCGATGCGCTGCGCGATGTCGCTGTCGCTCGGAATTGTCATGCTGCCCTCCATCCCTGGCCGTTCCTGTGGGCGCCTCCGCACGTTCGGGGCCGACCGGACCACGTGAGCACCGTTATCATAGAGGAGGTGGGAGGCTGGGGAAATGACGGATGGCCGGCAGCCGGGTCAGACGACCGGGCGGGACACGCCGGAGGCGATGACGATCCATCAGCTGGCGGAGCGGAGCGGCGTGCCGGAGCGCCGTATTCGGCACTTCGTCGCCCAGCGTATTCTTCCGGCCCCGTCCGGGCGCGGGCGGGCCGCGCACTACGGCCCCGAGCACCTGACGGCGCTGGCGCGGGTCCAGGCGCTGCGCGCCATGAACCTCAGCCTGGAGGAGATCCGCGATCGCGTGGGCGGCGGGTCCGACGCATCAGGGGTTGTTACCGGGGCCGGGGCGGCCTGGCGGCGCTGGGAGATCATCCCCGGCATCGAGTTGCAGGTCCGCGATGACCTCGACCCGGAAGACGCACGGCTGGCCCGGGTGCTCATCGGCGTGGCCCGCCAGTTGCTTGCCGACGAGCGTGGCCGAGGACAGGGGTGAGATTGCGTGATACTGCACGGTGACGAGGAACGCGACGTGCCCGGCCAGCGAGCGGCGCTGGTACCGGTCGCGGAAGCGTTGCGCGCGGCCGGGTTCTACGCCTACGTCTCGCTCGACGCGGAGAACCGCTGGTCGGTGGCCTGTGACACCGACGAGGGGCGTGTCGACGTGCGCATCGGGGCCGACGGCTTCGACCTCGACGTCTGGGATACCTCTCCCGGCCTCTTTGCCGACGAGGACGACGAACGACCGCGGATCGCCCGTGAGCGACTTGCCCGCGTGTCGCTGCCGGCCATAGCGCGCGGGTTCCTCGAGCCGGGCCAGGATGTGTGGTGGGATGAGCTGGAGCACGGGATCGGCGTGCGACTGCGCCTCCAATTGCCGTTCACGGTGCAGAGCCTGATCGGCGCCATCGCTAAGCGCCAGCTGGCCGAGTTGAACGAGGTCATCGCGCTGGTCGAGAGCCGGCTCACCGACTGAGCGCCGGCCGTGGTGGCCGCGGATGCGGTCCATTGTCATGGCCACGGTGATCGACACTGAGGAGCGGCCCATGATTGATCGCTGGCACCGATTCCTGGCCGTCGCGCAAGGCCGCCGGCCGGCCGACCTGCTCCTGCGGGACGCACGCGTCGTCAACGTCGCCTCGTGCGAGGTCGAGCGGACGAGCGTCGCACTGGTCGATGGCGTCATCGCCGGCGTGGGGGACTACGTGGATGCGGACGAGGTGGTCGACCTGGCCGGCGACTACCTTGCCCCGTCGTTCATCGACGCGCACGTCCACGTCGAGAGCTCGATCCTGTGGGTCGACGAGTTCGCCCGCGCGGTGGTGCCGCACGGTACGGGCGCGGTTGTGACCGACCCGCACGAGATCGCCAACGTCGCCGGGCTGGATGGCATGCGCGCCCTGGTGGACGCCTCGGCGAACCTGCCGATGGGGTTCTACTTCACGGTGCCGTCGTGCGTCCCGGCCAGCCCGCTCGAGAGCTCCGGCGCCGTGATGACCCCGGACGCGATCGCTGCGGCGATGCGCCTGCCCCGGGTCGTCGGGCTCGGCGAGATGATGAACTTCCCCGGCGTGCTCGCCGGGGACGCACAGCTCTTCGAGGAGCTCTCGATCGCGGCGCCGCGCCGCGACGGGCACGCCCCGGGCCTGCGCGGGAAGGCGCTCAACGCGTATGCCGGGTCGGGTATGACCTCAGACCACGAGTCGACGACGCTGGAGGAGGCACGGGAGAAGCTGCGGCGCGGGATGACCGTGATGATCCGCGAGGGGTCGACCGAGCACAACCTGCTCGAACTGCTGCCTTTGGTCGACGATCGCACTTACCCGCGATGCTGCTTCGCCAGTGACGACCGCGACTGCGTGACGCTGCTGCACGACGGCCACGTCGACGCGATCCTGCGCAAGGCGATCGGCGCCGGCCTCGATCCCATCCGCGCCATCCGCATGGCGACGCTGACGACGGCGGAGTACTGGCGACTGTCCGGCTGGGGCCAGGTCGCGCCGGGGTATCGCGCGAATCTGGTGGTCTTCGACCGGCTAGACAATATCCGGCCGCGGCTGGTGCTGTACGGCGGCATGTCGGTCGCGGAGGACGGCCAGCCGGCCTTCGACGTTCGCGCGCCGATTCCCGAGAGCCTGCAGGACACCGTACACGTCGGCTCGCTGGATCTGGAGGACCTGCGGCTGCCGGCCGAGCCGACCATGGTGGCCGTGGGAGCGATTCCCGGGCAGATCGTTACGCGGCGGCTGGAGGTCGAGCCACTGGTAGTCGACGGCCTGGCGGTCGCCGACACGACGCGCGACCTGCTCAAGCTGGTGGTGGTCGAGCGACACCATCGGACCGGTCGTGTCGGCGTCGGGCTGGTCAATGGGTTCGGCCTTGCGCGGGGCGCGCTGGCGTCGTCGATTGCCCACGACGCCCACAACATCGTGGCGGCCGGCGTGGACGACGCCGACATCCTGCTGGCGATCGAGTCGGTCGTGCACATGCGGGGTGGGCTGGCGGTGGCGGCCGGCGGCACGCTGCTCGAAGCCATGGCCCTCCCGGTGGCCGGCATCCTCTCCCCGTTGCCGCTCGAGGAGGCAGCCGCGGCCTACGAGCGACTGGAGAAGGTCGCGCGGCACCTGGGCAGCACGGTGCCGTCCCCGTTTGGGCTCCTCTCGTTCATGGCGCTCTCGGTGATCCCGGAGGCGCGCGTGACCGATCGGGGGCTCGTCATCGTCGGGTGAGCGCTACTGGCCCTCAACTTGCATCTGCGCGACCCATCGGCCGGGACGTAGCGAGAGGGCCGGAGCGATGCACGAGATTTCTGCGGAAGCCAGACGCGCGCGGTCGCTGCGGGAGCTGGGACAGGCGATCGTGCGCTCAGAGACCTTCGACCGCTTCTGTGGCGGGCGTTCGGCCGTGCTGGGTGAGGGAGACCCGAAGGCACCGCTGGTGCTCGTCGGTGAGGCGCCGGGGGGTCAGGAGGAGCGGGCCGGTCATCCATTCGTGGGGCCGGCCGGTCAGATCCTGGGCGAGGCGCTGGCCACCGTCGGCGTGGTGCGCGAGCAGCTATGGATCACGAACGTGGTCAAGTGCCGCCCCACCACGCCGGGCGTGGCCGGCCGTCTCCGAAACCGCGCGCCGACGGCCGAGGAGGTGTCGTGGTTTCTCCCCTGGCTGGACCAGGAACTGGAGTTGGTGCGACCGCGAGTGATTGTCTGCCTGGGGGCGACCGCGGGCAACGGCGTGCTGCGGCGTACGCTCCGCGTCACCGCGGAGCGCGGTCGGTGGTTTGTCGGGCCGGGCGACCTGCCGACGGTGGTGACCTTTCACCCGGCGTACCTGCTGCGCCGTACGAGCGACCGCGACGAGCGCTACGCCGAGTTCGTGCAGGACCTTCGGTCGGCGGCAGTGAAGGCGGGGATGGTCGGCGCATAGCGGGCGGGGCATCCCGTTCGGGCGTCAGTCGACGGCGGGCTTCTCCGGCCTCGAGATATCCACCTCGATGCGCTGGACGCCCTCGACCCAGCGCACTCGCTCCGGCAGGCCGAGGTCTTTCAGCAGGTTGACCATGCGCACGTTCTCGGGGAGCACCAGCGCGAAGATCGCACGGTAGCCGCGGCGACGGGCGGCCTCGATGAGACTGCGCGTGAGCGCCAGGCCAAGCCCGCGTCCCTGCCAGCGGTCCTCGACGATGCAGGCATATTCTCCGCCCGTGGTGTCCGGATCGTGGTCGAAACGGGTCACCGCGATGATCTCTCCCGGACTGGTTGGCTCGGTTGCGACCAGGGCGAAGCGCTCGACGCCATCGACGTGCGTGAAGTAGCGCGCGCGGTCGTCGCTCAGTTCCGGCACGATGCCGAAGAAGCGCAGGTAGATCGAGTGCTGGCTGAGCCGGAGGTGGAAGCGCTGGAGTGCCTGGAGGTCCGAGGGCCTGATGGGTCGCACCAGGACCAACGTGCCGTCGAACAGGGTGAGCGTGGCGTGCTCGACGTTCTCGGCGGTCATGCATGGCCCATCGCGCGGATCGTCCGCCGGAGTCCACACCGCAGACATGCCGGTGCGGCAACCAGGAGCCTACCGCCGACGACCGCGGATGTGCAAGGGTCGGAGGTCCGTCGTGGCGTCGCCCTGAGTCGCGGAGACCGCGGCGGCGGTTCGCGGCAGGCCGCGACGGAATTGTTGCGTTTGGTGCCGCGCCGTTTTGCGAAGTCGGCGCGGACGGACCTGCACCGACCCTGGGGCGCGTGCTCCAAACAACGGGGCAGACCGCCGGAATGCAGGGTGGGTGACCGGACTCACCCGGCCGAAGCAGCGCTCGCACCCCGGCGCACCGGCCTGGACGATCTTCCAGCTCGCTGGGACCGGCAGCGGGAACGATCGGCCATAACCGGGTCTCTCGAGACCGTCCGTGCACCTGCTTCCGCGTCGCACCGGCGCCGTGAAAGGTGCCTTCGTCGATGTCCGTCGCTGGAACCGGCGGAACCCGCGTGCTAGAATCCCCGGTGCCGACGCGCAAACGGCGCCGTAGCCAAGTGGCAAGGCAGGAGTCTGCAAAACTCTGATCGGCGGTTCGAATCCGCCCGGCGCCTCAAGAATCCCCGCGCCCGACCCATCATGGATCGGGCGTTTTGCTGTCCGGCAGACTTTGGCGGCGGTCGGCACGGAGTGCGGCAGGGCGCCGACTTCGCCACGCCTGATACCGTGGGCTCCGTCACCTGGATACCCGCGCGCACACGGCAACGACGGGACTCGCCGTGGCAGAACTCTCTCGGGTCGGCCGATCGTGCGCGCTGATGCGGACGTCGCGGCCGGCATAGTCGAGGACGGAACGGTACGCCGGGTGATCGGCATGGAGGAGAAGACAATGGAACCCGAGGAGATGGTCGACAGTCGACGGGAATTCGACGGCAAGCTGATTCGGGTACGGGTCGACACCGTACGGCTGCCGGACGGCAGCGAGCGGCGGCGCGAGGTTGCCGAGCATCCCGGTGCCGTCGCGATCTTGCCGGTCCTGCCCGGCGGCGAACTGGTCCTGGTGCGGCAGTACCGGTATGCCGTTGGCCGCACGCTACTCGAGGTGCCCGCTGGGACCCGCGAGCCGGACGAGAGCACCGAGGCGTGCGCGCACCGCGAGCTCGCGGAGGAGACCGGCTTTCGCGCCTCGAACCTGCGGGAGCTCGTCCGCTTCTACGTCAGCCCAGGCTGGGCGACCGAGGAGTTGGTGGCCTATGTCGCCAGCGACCTGGAGCCCGGTGAGGCCCGTCCGGAGGACGATGAGCGGCTGGAGGTCGTGGCGGTGCGGCCGGAAGAGGTCTCCGACCTGATTGCACGCGGCGAAATCGGCGACGCCAAGACGATCGTCGCGCTGCTGGCGCATCTGGGCCTGCGGTTGGACACGGGCGGATCGCGACTGACTCCAAAATAGCTCGTTAGATACGAGCTACTTGCCGGCATCTTTACAGCTGTACGTACATGCCGTATGATGGGTTAGTGGCCGTGGACTCGCCTCGCACTGCGGACCCGCGCACCGATACTCACGTACCGACAAATCGGTACGAAAGATCTGTGGCTTATCAACCTCTTTTGGTCATGCACCGTCCACCTGGCTGACTTTACAGTATGGTCGGGAAGCGGGACGGGCCCAATGGAGAGTCGCGGAGGATCGGAGTCCCGTGCTGCCGAGGACACATCGCTCGTGAAACGGGGGACGACGTGGAGCGAAGACGCGGCGGGTCAAGCGGTCGCACGGTGCTGGTGGTCGACGACCATCCGCTATTCCGGCAGGGCCTACGCCGGCTGATCGAGGAGGGTGGCAGCTTCACGGTCGTGGCCGAAGCGGCCAACGGCCATGAGGCGATCCGCGAGGCAGATATTCACCGGCCCGCGATCGCCCTGATCGACATCCAGTTGCCGGGCGTCACCGGTCTCAACGTCGCCCGCATCCTCAAGAAGCAACACCCCTCGATGCAGGTCGTGATCCTGTCGATGCACGTGGACGACGAGCGGCTGTTCGAAGCCGTCCGCGCCGGCGCCTCGGCGTTCCTTACCAAGGACATCGAAGCCCAGGAGTTGATCTCGTCGCTCGAGCGAGTCGTGCGCGGCGAGCAACTGATCAACGTAGCGGTGCTGTCTCGACCGGAGCTGGCCTGGCGCGTGCTCGCAGAGTTCCGGGCACTGACCGGCGAGGACGAGCCGCAGGTCAGCAGCAGCCTTCCGGAGTCGAAGCGTCTGCCGCTCTCGGTGCGCGAGATCGAGGTGCTCGACTGCGTGGCCCAGGGCCTGTCCAACAAGGAGATCGCCGAGGAGTTGTTCATTACCGAGCAGACGGTGAAGAACCACATGACGTCGGTCCTGCGCAAGCTCAACGTCGAGGACCGTGTTCAGGCCGTACTCTGCGCGGTCAAGCACGGCTGGATCGAGATCGGGCCGCCGTCCCAGGCTATCGCCGGATAGCCTGTCGACCAGAACCGTCAACCGCCGGGACACCCGCGGGGTACCCGGCGGATTTTCATGTCCGGGTCTCGCGCGCCCCGATGTCGCGGCGAAAGTAGGCGTCGCGGAAGCACACCGTCTCGACCGCGCCGTACACGCGTCCGCGAGCCTCGGCGAAGTCGCCGGCGCGCGCCACCAGCGTGAGCACCCGGCCCCCGGCGGTAACCACCGTACCGTCCGCGTCGCGGGCGGTCCCGGCATGGAAGGCGAGTACGTCGTCCGGCAGCCGGTCGAGCCCCGCGATCGAGAAGCCGGTCGGATAGGCGCCGGGGTAGCCGCCGGAGGCGAGCACGACGCCGACGCAGACACCTGGATGCCAAGCCGGCGGCGACAGGTCGCCCAGGCGGCCGTCAGCGACCGCAGCCATCAGCTCCAGCAAATCGGCGTCGAGCAGGGGCAGAATCACCTCGGCCTCGGGATCCCCGAAGCGGCAGTTAAACTCCAACACCTTCGGCCCGTCGGGAGTCAGGATGAGGCCGGCATAGAGCACGCCGCGGTATGGATGGCCGCGCCGCGCCATCTCCGCGAGTATCGGCCGGAACACGTCTCGCCCGATAGCGGCGGTGGCGTCGGCGCCGATCACGGGGACCGGGGCGTAGGCGCCCATGCCCCCGGTGTTCGGTCCGACCTCCCCGTCGCCGACGCGCTTGTAGTCACAGGCCGGGATCAGCGGGTAGGTCGTGTCGCCGTCGGTGATGGCAAGCAGTGACACCTCACGGCCGGTGAGGTACTCCTCGACCAGGATCTCGCGGCCGGCGTCGCCGAGCGCCCCGTCGGCCAGCATCGAGCGGACGGCCCGGGCCGCCTCGTGGCGCGTCTGGGCGACGACCACGCCTTTGCCG
>DATKRJ010000397.1:0-6914 GCA_035532355.1 Thermomicrobiaceae bacterium
ACTCGGTGTTCTTTGCGTACGGCACGCACTTCAATGGGCTGTTCCTGTCCTATGCGACGGCGCTCTCCCTGGGGGTCTGGTCGGTGCTGTCGCTGCTGCGCGCGGTGGACACGGAGGACCTGCGGGCTCGCTTCGCGCCGGGCACGCCGGTGCGAGCCATCGCCGGCTACCTGCTGGTTACCACCGTCCTGTTCGTGTTCAACGACCTGCGTGACGTCGTCCCGGCCATCGCCGGCAACACCGTACCGAACAGCCTGACCGGGACCGGGTTGGCCACCAACCCGGTTGCGATGACGGACCTCGCGTTCGCCTTTCCCCTCACGGCGCTGGCCGCCGTCTGGCTGTGGCAACGCCGCGCGCTGGGCTACCTCCTGGCGGGCGCCTTCCTGGTCTACGGCGTGATCGAGGCGGTAGGGGTCGCGACCGACCAGTGGTTCGGGCACGTCAGCGACCCGAGCCAGTCGGCCGGTGCGGTGCCGCTGTTCGTGGGGCTCGCGCTGGTCGGCCTGGTGCCGCTGGTCATCTACCTGCGGGCCCTCCGCTCGGAGCCGGGAGCGCGGCGCTGAGGTTCCTGGAGGCCGTGGGGAGCGATCAGGGAGGGATGAACTGATGAAGAGACACCGGCGGATCCGCCTCGCGAAGGTCATCGGCTTGCCGGCTGCCGTCGTCGGGTCGCTGCTCGCGCTCGGCTCGGGGGTGGTGCTCCTCGGCGGCCGGCGCTTCGACCGGCGGGTGCGCGGCGACGTCGACGCGTTGCTGGCCGCCGCGGGTCCGGGACGGGAGGGTGTCGTCACCGAGACGCTGCTGGAGCCGCTTCCCGAGCCGGTGCGGCGCTACCTGCGCTTTACCGGTGTCGTCGGCCGGCCGTTCCCCCGCGTCGTCCACGTCGAGCAGACGGGCACGATGCAGCTTGGCCCGGAGTTCCCGCGGGTCCCGCTCGACTTCGTGACCGACTACACCCTCGACCCGCCGGGCTTCGTCTGGTACGGCGCGATGCACGTGGGGCCGCTGCCACTGGCGCGGGCGCTCGACGTCTACCACGACGGCCACGGCAGCATGCTGGTCAGAGCGGGCTCGCTCGTCACCGTCGTCGACGCGCGCGGCGCGGAGATGGACCAGGGCGCCATGATGCGCTACCTGAGCGAGATGATCTGGTTCCCGGCCGCCTTCTTGGGCGACAACATCACGTTCGAACCGCTGGACGAGGCGTCCGCCCAGGTGAGCTTCACCGACCACGGCCACAGCGTGAGCGGCACGCTGTACGTCGACGAGGCGGGTCGCCTGGTGGAGTTCACGGCGCGGCAGTGGCGCTCGGTGGGAAATCGCTTCGAGCTGACGCCCTGGTCGACGCCGGTGACCGGCTACGCGGAGTTCGCGGGGCTGCGGCTCCCCTCCAGCGGCAAGGCGCGCTGGCGGCTCCCGGAGGGGGACCTGGACTACATCGACTGCACCGTCACCCGGCTCACGTACACGCCGTCGGCAACCGGCAACCGCGCGGCACGGACTGCCGCGGTCGAAGCCCTGGCTCGGTAGGCCGGCCTGGATCCAGGAGGCATGCGGATGAAGATCCTGATCGCGGTGGCGAGCAAGCACCGCAGCACGCGCGAGATCGCGGACGTGATCGCCGAGGAGCTCCGGGCGGCGGGGCACCTCGCCGACGTGCGCGCCCCAGACGACGTTGGCGACGTTGCGACCTACGACGCCGCGATCGTGGGCAGCGCCGTCTACATGGGCAACTGGCTCGGGGCGGCGCGCCGGTTCGTGGAGGACAACCGGGCGGGGCTGTCATCGATCCCGGTCTGGCTCTTCAGCAGCGGGCCGATCGTGCTGCACAGTGGCACGATTGGGCACGACCAGCCCACCTCGGCGGACGATCCGGCCCACCTCGACGCGCTGCTGGACGCCACCGGAGCGCGGGACCACCGCGTCTTCGCCGGCAAGGTGGATCTGCACGAGTTCAACTTCATGGAGCGGCTCGCCGTCCGGGCGGCCAAAGCTTCCGAGGGCGACTTCCGGGACTGGGAGGCGATCCGGCAGTGGGCGCGCGACATCGCCGCCGCGCTGCCGGTGACCGTGGCGTCCGCGGCCGGCGCGTAGAGGCGGCCCCGCGGCCGCCCGGCCCCGGTCGTGCAGGGAGATGCGGGGGCAGGCCTCCGGAGCCTGCCCCTACGCGGTGCGCGCCTGCTCGACGCGAGACAGGAAGTCGTCGAGCACCTGCCGGTAGCGGGCCGCCTCCTCGGCGTGCGCCATGTGCGAGCTCTGCTCGAAGATCACCCACTCCGACCCGGAGATGCCCCGGTGGACCGTGCCGGCGATCTCCGGTGTCGCCTCGTCGAAGCGGCCCGAGGTCACCAGCGTCGGCACCCGGATCTCGCCCAGCCGGTCGACGATGTCCCACTCCTTGAGCGTGCCGACGACGTGGAACTCACTGGGGCCGTTCATGGTGTGGTAGACCTCGGGATTGCGCTCGAGCTGGTCGAACGTGCGCTGCACGTAGTCCGGATAGGGGTCGAGGCGGCAGACGTGCCGGTGGTAGAAGACCTCCATCGCCGCGGCGTAAGCCGGATCGTCGGTCGTCCCCGCCGCCTCGTGCGCCAGCAGCGTCCGCTGCACGTCGGGCGGGAGGTCCGCGCGCAGGCGGTTGGCCTCGGCCACCCAGTGAATCATGCTGGCCGGCGAGCTGGCCACGGTCAGGCTGGCCAGCCCGGCCGGCTGGGTCAGCGCGTACTCCATCCCCAACATGCCGCCCCACGACTGCCCCAGCAGGTGGATCACGTCCAGCCCCAGGGCCTGCCGCACGACGTCGACCTCCTCGACGAAGAGGCCGACCGTCCAGAGCGCGGGGTCGTGCGGCTGGTCGGAGCGGCCGCAGCCCAGCTGGTCGTAGAAGATGACGCGCCGGCCGCTGGAGGCCATCGCCTCCAGCGGCTCAAGGTAGTCGTGCGCCGCGCCGGGGCCACCGTGCAGCGCGAGGAGCGGCAGTTTGCCGGGCTCCTCGCCGTGCCCGACGATCCGGTACCAGACGCCGTACCCGTGGAACGGGATGTACCCCTCGGTGACCTTCACCACCTCGTTCATCGCCCGTCTCCTCCGTCGCGTGGCGTCCCACGCCCCTCCTGCCGCATGAGCTCCCGTACGGCCGCCGCGATCGACGCCCGGCCGGGCTGGTATTCCCGCTCCAGCACGCTCGCGAAGGGTGCGGGGGCGAAGGGCGCGCCCAGCCGCACCACCGGCGCCACGAGCGCCCCGAAGCAGCGCTCGGTGATCTGCGCGGCGATCTCGGCCCCCATCCCGCCAAAGCGCACCGCGTGATGGGCGACGACGACGCGGCCGGTCTTCTCCGCCGAGGCGGCCAGCGTGTCGACGTCGAGCGGCTGCAGCGTGCGCGGGTCGAGCACCTCGACCGAGATGCCCTCAGCCGCGAGCTCCTCGGCGGCGGCCAGCGCGGCCGGCACGGTCGGCCCGACGCCGATGACGGTGACGTCGCTGCCGGGGCGCGCGATCGCGGCCCGGCCGATCGGGAGTCGGTACATCTCCAGGGGCACCGGCCCGGTCAGGCGCATCAGCTGGCGCGACTCGACGAACAGGATCGGGTTCTCGTCGGCCAGCGCCGCCAGCAGCAGGCCCTTGGCGTCGTACGGATTGCTCGGATAGACGACCGTCAGGCCCGGGACGTGGGCGAACCAGGCCTCCAGCGATTGGGAGTGCTGGGCCGCCGACATCGACCCGCCGCCGACGTGCGCCCGGATCACAACCGGTATCTTGACCTCGCCGCCCAGCATGTAGCGGATCTTGGCTGCCTGGTTGACGATCTGGTCCATGGCGATGGCGGTGAAGTCCATGAACATGATGTCGGCCACCGCCCGCTCGCCGCAGAGCGAGGCGCCGATGGCGAGGCCGGTGAAGCCCTCCTCGGCGATCGGCGTGTCCCGCACCCGGCCGTCGGGCACGCCCCAGCTCTGGGCGTGGCGCTCCAGGTCCTCGCCGATGTAGGTCACGCGCGGGTCGGCCAGGATCGCCTGGGCCATCGCCTCGTTCAGCGCGGCCTGGTAGCCCAGCTCGCGCGTGCCGGGTGGCGGCGCGTCCGGGAAAGCCGGGCGCGGGCCGTAGACACCCCGCGCGATCTCGGCCGGGTCCGGCCGCGGCGCTGCCTCGGCGGCGGCGACGGCCCGCTCCAGGCTGGCGTCGACTTCCTCCTCGATCGCCCGGCGCCGCGACGGGCCCTCCGGATCGGCCGCGTCGACGTAGGCCGCCAGCCGGACGAGCGGGTCGCGCGCCAGCCAGGCGGCCTTCTCCTCGGGTGGCCGGTCGTCCGGGTAGCCCGACAGGTGCGGGTGATGGCGGTAGGTGTTGCAGACGATCAGGGTGGGCCCGCCGCCGGACCGTGCGCGGGCGACCGCCTCGACCGCGGCGGCGTGGACGGCCGGCGCGTCGTTGCCGTCGACGGTGACGCCCGGGATGCCGTAGCCGGCCGCGCGCAGCGCGATGTCCCGCTGCCGCTGGTGGTGAACCTGGGCCACGCTGGAGGCGTACAGGTTGTTCTCGCAGACGAAGACGACCGGCAGCTGCCAGAGGGAGGCCATGTTCAGGCCTTCGTGGAAGGCGCCGATGTTGACCGCGCCGTCCCCGAAGAAGGCGACCGAGACGCGGCCGGTCCCCTGGCGAAGGTGGGCGTAGGCCGCGCCGACGGCGAGCGGGATGCCGGCTCCCACGATGCCGTTCGCGCCGAGGATGCCGAGCGAGAGGTCCGCGATGTGCATCGAGCCGCCGCGCCCGCGGCAGTAACCGGCCTCGCGGCCGAGGAGTTCGGCGAACATGCGCTCCACGTCGCCGCCCTTGGCGATCAGGTGGCCATGGCCGCGGTGGGTGCTCGTGATCGTGTCGTTTGGGCGGAGCGCGGCGCAGACCGCCGACGCGACCGCCTCCTGACCGGTCGAGAGGTGGGCGACGCCCTCCATGCGGCGCATCGTCACCAGGTCGGCGACGGTCTCCTCGAAGCGCCGGATCGTCGTCGCCGTGCGGAAGAGCCCCTCGATCAGGGCGGTGTTGGTCGTCGCCGTGGTGGTCATGGGTCGACTCCTCCGGGTGGAGCGCAATGTGTCGTGGTCGTGGCGGCAGTATCGACGCATGGCGGGGCCACGGCAACGGGGTGGCGTGGGCAAACGACGCGGGGCCGCCGCAGCCGGCAGCCCCGCTCTCGACGAACTCGGCGCTCACGCGTCGCGCATGAGGGTCGCCTGCCGCTCCCCTACGGCAGCGCGTTCACCAGGTCGTGGACGAAGTTGTAGGCGCTCGGGCTGCCAAACCCGGTCGTCAGGTCCCAGCCCGTCGTGGTCGACATCCCGGCGACGCCCGAGCCGAACTCGGCGTTGCTGTCGAGCGTGACGACGCCCGCGCCAGTTCCGTAGGTCTGCGGCACGGTGTCGTTGAAGTCGCTGGCCGGCAGCTGGTAGAGCAGCGGGTTCAGGTAGCCGACCGGACCCTTGCCCATGCTGGCGGCCAGTTGGTTTGCCAGCGCGATCGTCGCGGCGATCTGCGGCGTGGCCGCGCTCGTCCCGCCGATCACGTGCCAGCCGGCCCGCACGCCCGGGAACGTGACGTAGACCAGCGCCCCGCCGTCCACGGCCGCGTTCCAGGAAAGGTCGGGGATGCCGCGGTGGCCCTGGAGCAGGGACGCGGGCAGGCCGGACTGGAAGGACGGCGTGGCGTAGAGCGTGCTCAGCCCGCCGCCGGTAGCTGCCGGCAGCCAGTCCTCCTTCCAGACCGCCTCGCTATTGCCGCCGCTGGTCGAGTTGAGGTAGGCGGCGAGGCAGGTGTTGGGATCGCTTGCGGTAGCCAGACAGCCATAGAAGTCGTTCGCGGAGATCGTCGGATCCCAGGTCCAGCCAGACTGGAGCCAGGTGCCGCCGGCCGCGGTGACCAGCGGATCGGACGCCGGCCACTGTGCCGTGGGGTACGGGTAGAGCCGGCCCTGCTTGTCGGTGTTGGCCGTGCCGCTGTCCCCGGTGGCGCTGACCACGGTCATGTGCGCGGCCACGGCCTGCTGGTAGACCTGGTCGAACTTGGCCACCTGCTGCTGGGCGGCGGCGTTGAACGACTGCTCGGTCACGGCGAAGCTCTGGCTGATCACGGCGCCCGGATAGTGGGCGATGGCGTACTGCTCACCCTTGAAGATGCTCGGGAAGCCCTGCACGCCCTCGGTCTCGGCCGGGTTGGCGGCGATCAAGACGAGGTTGGCGTCCGGCGCCATGGCGTGCGCCCACTCAAGGTCGAGGCTGGTCTCCTCGGCCCAGCCGACCTCGGCGCCCTTGAGCGCCTTGGTGTTGTAGGTCGGCTTGCCGTTCGGGTAGACGATGGTGAGGTTGGGCGCCGGCAGTCCGAAGGTGCTGCTGAAGAACTGCAGGTCGGACAGCGCGGTCGGGCTCCCATAGGAGTCCACGATCACGATCGTCTGACCGGCTCCGGTAATGCCCTCACCGTGGAGCCTATCCACTCCGTAGGCCGCGGCCATGTCGGCCGGGGTGTAGCAGTGGAAGAACTGGTAGGTGAACACGGGCGCCGGGGTGGTGCAGTCCGGCGTGGTGGTCGATCCCGGCGCGGCCGGCGTGTCGGGGGCCACCTCCACCAGCGGAACGAACTGCAGCCCGCCACCGACCGCCTGCGCGGCGCTCTGGAAGACGGCGCCGCCGGCAAGGCCGAGCAGCGAGATCAACGTGACCAGGGCCGTCACCAACCGAAGACGCTTCATCCCAATCCTCCTGCCCTTGGCAGCCACGCCCGGCAACCGACCGCCACGTCGACAGGGCGGTACTCCGGCGTGCTGCCGCCAGCGCGTCGAGAAGCAAGAGCGCTACGTATCGAGCGTGGGTGGCGACCGCGTTCGCATCGGAGCTCCCTGCCGCATGCTCGGCACT
>DATKRJ010000398.1:0-3651 GCA_035532355.1 Thermomicrobiaceae bacterium
CGCTTCGTCCAGCAGTCGCCGATGGGCCGCGGCCGCCGGGTCGACCTCGGCCCGATGGCGCGGCTGGTCATCGGCAACGTCGACGTACTCGTGTCGTCGGTACGCACCCAGACGCTGGACCCGGAGGTCTTCCTGCTGCACGGCATCGACGTCACCCGCTACCGACTGGTGGCGCTGAAGTCGACGCAGCACTTCCGAGCCGGCTTCGAGCCGATCGCGGCGCGGATCATCCAGGCGGACACGCCGGGGCTGACCTCGAGCGACCTGTCGATCTTCGACTACCACCGGCTGCGCCGCCCGATCTGGCCGCTCGACGCCGACGCCCAGCCCGACCTCGGGTAGGGAGCCCCAGCCGGCCGCGAGCGATCCTCGAGCGTACCGGTTTGGTCACGCTGCGCCGGGTCGCCGATCCATCGTCGGCGGCCGCCGCGCGTTGCGTATTACGCAACTGAATTGACAACTAGCCATCGCAGGCGTACTGTGAGCGACAGCAGCACGGAACACGGTCGCACCCGACGAACGGTCATCTGCTCCCCGACTGGCGGCGAGAGACGGATTGCACGTCAATAGTGAAAGCGTCGCGGCCTTCATGGTGGACGAATCCCGTCGTAGCGTCCAGTCGGTTGAGCGTGCATTGACCATCGTCCACCTGCTGGCGGATTCCGGGAGTGGCGGAACCGTCAGCCAGCTCGCCCGGCAGCTCGGGGTGCACAAGAGCACCGCCTCGCGCCTGCTCGCCACGCTCGAGAACGCCGGCATGGTCGAACGGGACGAGGCGACCGGCATCTACCGCCTGGGGCTCGACGTCGTTGCCCTGTCGGGAACCGTGCTCGGGCGGCTGGAGATCCTGCACGTCGCGGACCCCGTGCTGCGGCGCCTGGCCGAGACGACCCAGGAGACGGTCAACTTCACTATCCGGTACCGGGACAAGGTCATGAACGTCCAGCAGATCCCGGGACCCAACGTGTTGCGCAGCTTCGACTGGGTCGGGAAGACCGCGTTGCTGCATCGCGGTGCGGGATCGAAGGCGTTGCTGGCCTACCTCCCTGCCGACGAGCTGCGCGCCTATCTCGATTCTCCGCTCGTGGCGCATCTGGACGGTTCTCGACGGCACCTCGAGCAGGAGCTGGAGGAGATTCGTCGTACGGGGTTCGCGGTCAATCGCGGAGAGATCAACCCCGATGTCTTCGCGATTGGCGCGCCGATCTTCGACGGTCTCGGGCGCTGTCGCGCCAGCGTGTCCGTGGCCGGGAGTCGGACGGCCTTTAGCGACGAGCGTATCCCGGAGCTCGCCCGGCAGGTGATGAGCACCGCCAGGACGATCTCCCAGCAGCTGGGCCACGACGTCGGCGGCTATGCGCCGCTCGCGTGAATCCGGAGCGTCCGGCCGTGACCACGCCGTCGCCGGCTGCGCGCCGTTGTGGCTACCGGCGGCCGCTCTCGGGCGACGGACGGCTGACGTGAGCGCTCCCGATCGTGCGTCGAGACACCGGTCGCCGGGACGGTAGCGTTCAGTGGAGGAGGAGGTTCGACCATGACAGCAGCGGGGCGTCTGACGAATCTACGACTGAACCGCCGCGCGCTCCTGCGCGGCGTCGTCGTCGGTGCGGCCGGTGGTGCCATGGCGCCGCTGCTGGCGGCGTGCGGCGGCAGCACCACGACGCCGACCACCGGGACGAGCGGCAGCGGCGCCACCGGCAGCACGGCGACCACCTCCGGTACGTCCACCACGTCCGGAGCCGGCGCGAGCGCCTCTCCCACGACGACCGCGAGCGGCCCGGCGCCGACGCCGGGCGGCACGCTCACGCTCGGGATTCTGTCCGAGCCACCCACCATGGACCCGCGGGTGTCCGGGTCGGCCGAAGCCTCCGATCTGATGATCAACCTCTTCGATTCGCTGGTGGCGCTCGATCGCCAGACCGGCGAGCTCAAGCCCGGGCTCGCCACCGCCTGGCAGGCGACCTCGGACGGGAAGACCTACACCTTCACGCTGCGCACCGGGGTGAAGTTCCACGACGGCACCCCCTTCAACGCCGACGCCGTGAAGTACACCTACGACAGCATCGTCGACCCGACACTGAAGTCTCTGTCGGCCATTGGGGCGCTGGGACCCTACGACAGCACGGACGTCGTGGACGAGCAGACGGTCAAGGTCAACTTCAAGTCGGCATACGCGCCGTTCCTGAACAACGTGACCTCGACGATTCTGGCACCGGTTTCACCGACGGCCGCCAAGACCGCCGGTCCCGCCAACTTCGGCATCAAGCCCGTGGGCACGGGCCCCTTCATGTTCAAAGAGTGGCAGCAGAAGATCTCCATGACCTTCGTCAAGAACCCGGACTACGCCTGGCCGGTCGGCACCTATCAGCACACGGGCGCGGCCTATCTCGATCAGATCGTCATCAAGTTCATCCCGGAGGCGACCACGCTCAACGGCGCCCTGACGAGCGGGCAGATCAACATCACCGACGGGGTCCAGCCGCAGCAGGTCAAGACGCTGCGCGCCAACTCGAGCTTCCAGGTCCTGCTGCCGTCGGTGCCGGGCGTCCCCCAGATCCTGCCGATCAACGCGGCGAAATCGCCGACCGACGACCTGCAGGTGCGCCAGGCCATCCTCTACGCCATCGACCGCAAGACGCTGGTCAACACGCTCTGGTTTGGCACGGTCAAGGTCGCGTACGGACCGCTCTCGTCCTCGACCTGGTCCTACGACTCCAAGGTCGAGACGATGTACCCCTACGACCCGCAGAAGGCGGCCCAGCTGCTCGACGCGGCCGGCTGGACGAAGGGCTCCAGCGGCGTCCGCGAGAAGAACGGCCAGCAGCTGGAGCTGGCGTACATCACCGACAACAGCAGCATCGACAGCCAGGCCGGCCAGCTCGTGCAGTCCTACCTGACCGATGCCGGCATGAAGGTCAACCTGCAGGTGCTGGAGTACGCGGCGACGGCCGCCGACTACCTGGCCGGCAAGCACAACATCGCCCGCATCGGCTACACGGGCGTCGATCCCTACGTCCTCACCACGACCTTCAGCTCACGCAACATCACCGGGACGAACTTCAACCGCACCATGAAGCCGGACGCCACGCTCGACAAGATGCTCGACGACGCGACCGCCGAGATGGATCGCACCAAGCGCCAGCAGGACTACATCGCGATCCAGGAGTACATCATGAACCAGGCGCTGATGATCCCGCTGTGGGAGCAGACGGTCCTGTGGGGTGCCGGCTCCAGCATCAAGGGGCTGTACCCGCAGTCGCTCGGGCAGATCGGCTTCTACGATACGTGGATCGCGAAGTAGTCGCGGGGAAGAAGGGGGAGCAGCGAATGGACACCGGCGAGTTCCGATCTGATCCGGCGAGACCGGGTGGTGTATCGCGCCGCGCGCTGGTTCGCGGTGCCGCGGGCGTGGTGCTGGCGGGTGTCGCCTCGTCGCTCCTGGCCGCCTGTGGCGGCGGGACGACCGGCCAGGGTGCGCCCACCGCCGCGGCGAGCGGCGGCGGGACGCCGGCCTCCGGCTCGACCGGCAGTGGCGGCACCTCGACCACCGCCGGCCAGGGGAATCCGGTCTCCGGCGGCACCATCGTGCTGGGCTACGATGAGCCGCCCACGATGGACCCGCGGGTTTCCGGGGCGACGATCGCGTGGCGC
>DATKRJ010000399.1:0-7103 GCA_035532355.1 Thermomicrobiaceae bacterium
GTGCGGTCCGACGCCGGAGTCGACCTCGCCGCCCTGCGCGTCGACGGCGGCATGGTCGCCAACGACTTCCTGCTTCAGTTTCAGGCGGACGTGATCGGCTGCCCGGTCGAGCGCCCGGTGGTGGCCGAGACGACGGCGCTGGGTGCCGCCTACCTGGCCGGTCTGGCGGTCGGCTTCTGGGCGGACGAGCAGGAGGTGGCGCGCGGCTGGCGGCTCGACCGCCGCTTCGAGCCCGCGCTGCCGGCCGGCGAGCGCGAGCGCCTCTATCGCGGCTGGCAGCGGGCCGTCGATCTGACGCGCGGCTGGGCCGCACCCGAGGCGTGAGCCCACCCGGAGCTCAACCCAGTTCGGGGTAGCGCTGGCGCGCGCCGGAGTGGGGCGAGAGGCCGCGCAGCTCCTCGGTGCCGGCCACGCGCAGCGCGACGATGGCGACGACGATCACCCCCATCGTGATCACCATGGCCACGACGCTGCTGGCCTGCGAGACGGAGAACTGGTTGAACAGGCCGTGCCACAGCGCGACCACGATCAGGCTGCCGCCGCCGCTGTTGTAGAGCCAGGTCAGGAAGATCGCGCCCATCCACAGCCCGAGGGCCCAGCCAACGAGCTGCAGCGGCCCCATCTGCATGAAGGAGGGGTCCTCGAAGAAGGCCGGCAGGTGCCACAGGCCCCAGCCCAGCGCGAGCAGGTGGGTGGCGCGGATGGCCGAGTGGTCGTGCTGCAGGCGCGGCAGGGCGAAGCCGCGCCAGCCGGTCTCCTCACCCAGGCCGAAGCTGAAGACCTGGATCAGCAGCGTCAACGGCAGGGCCAGCGCCGGCAGGTCGCCGGCGTGCGACAGCGCGGCGAAGCTCGGCCACGCCCCGTTGACCAGACGCGCCGCCACCAGCCCGAACCCCGCCAGCGCGATCGGGCCCAGCACGGCGAAGGCCAGCCACGGTAAGCGCACCCGGCGTGGTGAGTACTGGCCGACCAGCGCCCGCAGGCCGGCGCGCCCCTCGGTCAGCGCCGCGACCAGCAGGGCCGCGGTGAGCGGTCCGAGCGCGCCCGCGTAGTGCCACCACGCCGGCACGTCGTAGCGCCACCACCCCTGCGCCGTCGCTACCCTCGGCAGCCAGAGCGTCCACGAGATCGCGTAGGCCGCGAAGGCGTAGCCGGCGACCGGATGCCGACGCACGACCGCCCGGAACCCAGGCACCTTGATGCCGGGCGCGGCCCTCCCGCGCGCGATCTCCCGGGCCATCGCTCGCCTCCACTTCGTCGCGCGACGGACGACCGCGAGAAGCTCCTGTCCCTGCCGGGCATCACCCCGTTACTGTTCGACCTCGCCCCACGGCCAGCATAGTTGGGGTGCCGTCACAAAGTCACAACAGTCAACGTCCACGCCAGACCCGCCAGTTCAGCCGGCCTCGGCCGGCTTCGTCCCGTAGCGCGGGGGTTCAGCCCCGCGCGCAGGCGCCGTGGGTGGCAAAAAGGGGACCGGAGCCGGCGGGGAGACCGGCCCCGGTCGGGGGGAAAGGAAGTGGCGTTCGGCGGGGTGATCGCCTAGCGCGCCCGGGCCTCGACGGCCGCCGGACGGGCCGCCCGGACGCCCAGCCAGACCAGCCAGAGGCCGGCCAGGCCCACCAGGCTGTAGACGATCCGCGAGAGGGCGGACATGTCGCCGAAGAGCGTGGCGACGAGGTCGAACTTGAACAGGCCGACCAGGCCCCAGTTCAAGGCCCCGACGATCGTGAGAGCAGTCGCAACCCAGTCGATAGCGTTCCAGCGCACGGATGGTCATCCCTTCATCAGCTACTCTTGGCGGAGCCGGCCGCTGCTCGACCCCGGTCGTGTGTCACCGGTCGATCGCGCGATCTGCCACTCATACGCGACCCCGCACCCGCTGGATCACCGGTTCGCGAACCACTCGTGCGAGATGCGGAGCCGGACTTCACCCGGCCGGGGCGTGATCGATCGCGCCCGCCTGTCGTGCGGGCCGGCCCCGCTCTCCGCCCGCCCACCGCACTGAGGCGTGCTGCATCACGCCGCTGACCTGTCGTCGGGTCGCCAGGTCGCTCCATCCGCCGCCCGCGTCCCCGCGTCGAGGATGGCGTTAGAATGCCCTCACCCGGGCGCGCGGCCGGGTGGTCTATCTCGCCAGACCCCGCGTAGTACCGAGTAGCGAGGCGCCGGTGACGGAGCGCGCGGAACTTACCGAGCACGCGGGCCACGGAGAGCCTGCGGAGTGGGCCGACGACCAGTTGGTTCGAGCGATCGCCGAGCGGGACCCCGACGCGATGGTCACGCTCTACGACCGCTACGGACGGCTCGCCTTCGCCCTCGCCTACCGGATCCTCGCCGACGGGTCGGCCGCTGAGGAGGTCGTCCAGGACGCCTTCCTGCGCGTCTGGCGCCAGGCCGCCGCCTTCGACGTGCGCCGGGGCACGCTGCGCTCCTGGCTCATGACGATCGTCCACCACCGGGCGATCGACGTGACGCGCCGCCGCGCCAGCCGTGGGGGCGGCGACGTCGACCTGGAGGCGGTCTCGTACAGCCTGGCCGGACCCGACGTATGGGGCGAGGTCGCGGCCGGCATCCAGCGCGACCAGGTGCGCGCGGCCGTGGCGGCCCTGCCGCCGGAGCAGCGCCTGGTCGTCGAGCTGGCCTACTTCGAGGGGCTGACGCACGTGGAGATCGCCGACCGCACCGGCACGCCGCTGGGAACGGTCAAGAGCCGCCTGCGGCTGGGGCTGAAGAAGCTCCAGGAGACGCTCGGCGCCGGCGAGGCAAGCGGGACGAGGGGTATCGATGCCGTCACGCCGCCCTGATCGAGAGCACGACGAGTACCGCGACCTGTTGGGCGCCTATGCCCTGTGGGCGCTGCCGCGCGCCGAGCGCGCCGCGGTCGAGGCGCACCTGCGGGTCTGCGCCGCCTGCCGGCTGGAGCTGGTCGGACTCGAGCTGGCCCGCGACGCGCTGCCGCTCGGGCTGGAGGCGCCGCGTCTGCCGGCGAGCCTGCGGGACCGCCTGCGCCTGGCGCTCGACCGCGAGCTGGCCATCCCGGCCGGCTGGGCAGTCGGCCCGCGCCCGGCCGGTGGCTACGACGCCATCGTCGTCGGCGCCCGCTGCGCCGGCTCGCCGACCGCCATGCTGCTCGCCCGGCGCGGCTACCGGGTGCTCCTGCTCGACAAGGCGCGCTTCCCGAGCGACACGATCTCGACCCACCTGATCCAGGCGGCCGGCGTCGCGCGCCTGGCGCGCTGGGGGCTGCTCGAGCGCGTCGCCGCCAGCGGCTGCCCGCCGATCCCGCGCATGGCGATGCACATGGCCGGCGTCAGCCTGAGCGGCACCGTCCCGGCGCGCGACGGAGTGGCCGCCGACTACGCGCCCCGCCGCACCGTGCTCGACGAGATCCTGGTCGACGCCGCAGTCGCGGCCGGCGCCGAGCTGCGCCAGGGCTTCACCGTCACCGAGCTCGTCTGGGAGGACGGCCGGGTGGCCGGCGTGCGCGGCCACGCCCGGGGCGGGGAGACCGTCACCGAGCACGCGTCGATCGTCGTCGGCGCCGACGGCCGCCACTCGCTGGTCGCCCGTCGGGTGAAGGCGAGGGTCTATGACGCGCGGCCGGCCCACACCTGCTGCTACTACAGCTACTGGGACGGCGTGCCGGCCGAGGCGGTCGAGCTCTACGCCCAGGGCGAGCGGGCGGTGATGGCCTTCCCGACCAACGAGGGCCGCACCTGCATCCTGGTCGACTGGCCGCGCCGCGAGTTCCGGCAGTTCCGCGGCGACGTCGAGGGCAATTACCGGCGCACGCTCGCGATCGACCCCGGGCTGGCCGAGCGAGTCGCCGGCGGCCGCCGGGTCGAGCCGGTGCGCGGCACGCCGGACCTGCCCAACTTCTACCGCAAGCCCTCCGGTCCCGGCTGGGCGCTCGTCGGCGACGCCGGCTACACCAAGGACCCGGTGACGGCGCAGGGCATCAGCGACGCCTTCCGCGACGCCGACCTGCTGGCGGCGGCGCTCGACGCGGCGCTCGACGGCCGGGAGGGAGCCGAAGCCGCGCTGGCGCGCCACGCCCGGCAGCGCGACGAGGCCTCGCGGCCGATGTACGAGCTGACCAACCAGATCGCCACGCTCAACCCGGAGCCGGGCCGCATCACCGAGCTGGTACACGCGCTCCGGGGCAACCAGGCCGAGACGGACCGCTTCTTCGGCGTGCTGGCCGGCACCGTCCCGGTGTCCGAGTTCCTCTCCCCGGAGAACCTCCGCCGCATCCTGGCGGCGGCGTAGGAAGCCGGCAGCAACGGTCACCGGTGTGCCGGCCGATCGCAGCCTAAGTTCCTCACCATTCGACCAGTCGCGTGTTCCTGCGTCGCTTTTGCCCACGTGATCGCGAGAGGAGAAGGGGTGCCAGCGGAAGGTAGCGAGCGTACCAAGCTACTGACGTTCGAGTCGTGGGTCTCGCGATGGGAGTGGTTCGAATACGCCCGGGCCAATCCAGAGCACGTACCTATCCTGCTCGTCGACCGCTCACCGTGCCAGGATCCCTTCTTCGACCCGTATGCCCGCTCCCATGGAGACCGTCGCCCGCTCATCACCGGACTTTGCCGGCTACGTAAGAACTTCCGAGTCGGTGAGCGCTTCATCTACTTGACGAGGATCGATCCCAGAGTTTCCCAAGCGCTTGGGATTTACCTCAACTTGAAGGGGAGTAGCTACCTCGGCGTGGCAGCCCTGGAAGTGGTTAGCGTCTGGCCATCCCACGCTGCTGCGGCGCTGTCCTTCAGTTCCAGGCGCTATGTAGTTGAGCCGATGGACACGCCTTACCCCCCCAACCTGGCCTTTGATCATGAGCCGGTGGCTGCTGCCGTCGCAGCCAGTTGCATCGTCCACGACGCACGGAATCGTGCATATACACCGTCTACGGCCCGTGACGGAATGTGGAAGGGGGAGTACCGCGAGTACCGGTCCAGGCAAGAGAAGCACCAGCTACGGGCTGCTGAGTGTCGGCTCGAAGTAGAGGATGGCCGCGAAGCTCTTCAACTCGATCCATGTTGGGCTCCCGTGCTCACGTCCCAGGACTGGGATGGGCAGCAGATGAACCAGAACGGGATCTGGATTGGCGAGGAGCAGCCGGTACAGATTTGGAAACGCATCGCGCTATCCACTGCTGGGATCTAGGCGACGCCGAATGCGCCAGCAGATCGTCAGCATGAACCGTCGCGTGCTGGAGCCTGCTGCCTGGACTGGAGTTCCTGTTACAGTGATAGCGGCGGAAGAGAACGGCCGCCGGCTATCATCGCCCGACAGCGCTCCGCGTACGCGCGAGCAACGCGCTCGGGCGTCTCGTTCGGGATGACGTAGAGCGGAAGCTCCTCGTCAACCTGGAGTGTCAGCGGGCGCTCGATGAAGACGTCCACGTCCACCACGGCGGTGAGGTAGGTGCCCTCGGGGCCCTCGCCGTGGGTCACGCTGAAGCTGGCCGTCGGGCAGCGTTCCCAGATGAGATCTTTCGTCTCCTGGACCGCGCCGACAAGCCGCGGGTCGTCGGCCTGCACGTCGTTCATGGTAAGTCCCTGCCTGCCTCCTCACTTAACGGCGCCTCGCTTTAGGCAGGGAATGATAATCGCGACGATCACCTGCTTGCTTCCCATCCCCCGCGTCCCGGTGCATAACAGCGCCATCCGCGCGACTAGCTGCGGTCGTTGTCAGTGCAGTGAGAGGGGGGTACTGATGCACCGGCGGCTGGCGGCGTGCGTCCTGGTTTTCGCTCTGGCACTGGCGTCCTGCGGCGGCGCGGGCGCCGGCCCGACCCCACCCCTCTCCGCCACGCCCCTCCCCATCTTCTCCCTCACCAGCAGCGCCTTCGCCGCCGGCGCCCCCATCCCCACGCGCTACACCTGCGACGGCGCCGGTATCACCCCGCCGCTCAGCTGGTCCGGCGTGCCCAGCCAGTCCGCCGCCCTCGCCCTGGTCGTCGACGACCCGGACGCCCCGCGCGGCGACTTCACCCACTGGCTCCTCTACGACCTGCCGGCCGCGGCGACCGCGCTGCCCGAAGGGGTCCCGGCGACCGGGCAGCCACCCACCGGGGGCGCTCAGGGCCGGAACGACGCGGGCACGCTCGGCTACACCCCGCCCTGCCCGCCGTCCGGGAACCCGCACCACTACCACTTCACCCTCTACGTGCTCGACCGCCCGCTGGGCCTGACGCCCGGCGCCTCCCGGGCCCAGGTCGCGGACGCCCTGCGCGGGCATGTCCTGGCCCAGGGCGAACTCGTCGCTACCTACCGCCGCGGCGGGTAGTCCTCACCCCGTCGACGGCCCCGCACGCCGCGCCACTCGCCGGCCCAGCCGGGCCGCGAGAACGCTGAGCAGCATCCCCGCCGGCAGGGCCAGCAGCGCCAGCGCCACGGTAGCCATCCCCGAGCCGTAGCCGTAGGTCCAGGCCACCTGGGCGTCCGGCACGCTCGGCTGGTCGACCGACGCCGACACCACCACCACCGCCACCGTCCAGGCCGCGCCGAAGAGGAGCGCCGGCAGGAGCGCCCACCAGATCCGCCGGCCTCGCCGCCGCAGCACGTGGCCGACCGCCCCGGCCAGCACGAGCGTCGCGACCGGCACCGCGATCAGCAGCGCCGGACCGTAGTGGGTCGGCGCCGGGGCCGGGTAGCGCGCCGTCAGCGCCAGGCTGTCCGCCGGGATCCCCTGGAACGTGCCGGCCAGTGTGTCGCCCGAGCGCGCCAGCGGCGGGTCGCTCGCCGCCAGCCAGCCGTGGGGCAGCTGCACCGTCACGGCCAGGTCGCCGAAGCTGGCCCACTGCCGTGCCGGCGCCAACACGTAGCCCAGCTGCCAGTCCCGCGCCGGTGAGCTGCCCGAGTAGCTCGTCGCCTGGGCCGGGTAGACGACGCTGATCTCGTGGGTGCCGGGAGCCAGTGTCAGGCTGAAGTCGAGCGCACTCTTCCCGCCCGCTACCTGGTAGTCGAGCGGCGGCTGCCCGCCGATCCCCGGTGTCGTCGAGGGCGGCTGCCAGGAGGCCGGCAGCGACACCGTCTCGTCGGCCCGACTCGGCACCATCTGCCCGTCGAGCGCCACCCGGTAGGCCGGCACGATCGGCGCGG
>DATKRJ010000400.1:0-2700 GCA_035532355.1 Thermomicrobiaceae bacterium
CTCGGGGAAAGCGCCCAGACCTCGGGCTCGGGCGTCCCTGCCGGCCACGGGCCGGTCGAGAGCCGGATCGAGATCGGCCCCACCTGCCACCACAGCTCGGTCTGCGTCGTGCCCCGATAGAGGTACCCGGTCACGCCGCCACCGGGGTCCACCGGCACGGCGCTGTCGAACTCGCTGGCGGGCATCGTCTGCCGGCTGTCCTGGTAGGGCGAGGCCTCGGTGATGGTCAGCATGGGCGGGCCGGAGACGCTGTTGAACGCCATGACGGCGCTGGTGAAGGTGCCGAGGCGCATCGGCGGCTTGAGCGGCCCCAGCGACACACCGGCCGGTAGCCAGTTGGGCACCAGAAGCTGGAAGCCCGCCGCCGACTGCAGCGCCTGCAGCGTTGGGTCGTGCTCCAGTCCCGCCGAGCCCGGCGTCGCCGACGGCGTCGCCGTGGCCGGCGTGTCCCCGCCCACCCAGATCACGAAGCTCAGGTCGTGCCCCTGGTATTCGCCCGTCACCTCCCAGCAGCCGGCCGTCGGGAACGTGACGCCGACCAGGATCGAGGTCCCGTTGCCGTCGGTCGCGTTGGTGGCCCGGTCGGCCGCCAGCGGCGGGGCGTTGCCGTCCAGCCGTCGCCCCGTCACGGTGAAGTCGGCGAACCCCCAGCGGGCCGGATCCTGGCTCAGCAGTGCAGGGTAATCCGGGTCCCACCAGAACACCTTCTGGAAGTACGCACTGCCCTGCTGCGGCAGCCCGTCCCAGGTGCCCCCCAGCGGCAACGCCGTCCAGAGCGCGGCGGTCCCGTACCAGAACTGCGTGCCGTAGGCCGGCGTGCCGCGATAGGGCACCGGCGGCATGAAGGCCGGGTTGGCCGGCAGCGTCACCGGGCAGGTCGACGGCACCTCCGCCGCCGGCCGATAGGTGATGGCCATGCCCTCCGGGACGGCCGGGACCGTCACGCGGCCGACCGGCAATCCCGTCGACAACTCGACGCCGACCAGCGTCAACGGCTGATGCGTTTTGGCGGCCGGCACCAGCGTGGTTGCTCCACCGGATTGCACGAACGGCGGCACCACGTCCTGGCGCGCGTCCGGTGTCGCGATCTGTCCGGCGACCGGCACGAGCGGCGACGTGACGACGTGCCACTCGAGTTGCGCTCCGGACCCGGCGGCCTGGACGGTCAAGAGGAGATCGCGGCTCGGCATGATCTGGGCTCGCACCTCGCCGCCCACACCGGCCCCGGCAAGCAGCACGATCGGGATAGTCAGGGCGCCTGTACTCGTCCACGACGCCGACGTCGCGGGCGTCGCCGCGGCCATCGGTGAGGGCGTCACTCCCGCGCCTACCGGCAGCGCGCTGCCCCCATGGCTGCTAAGCAGCGCCGCCAGCCCGCTCCCTACCAGCACCAGCACGGCCACCGCGACCAGCGCCCGCACCCCCGCGGAGGCCCGTCCCCGGCGCTCGTTGGCCCGCCACACGTAGACGGACTCCACCTCGGGCCGGGATGCGCCCGAGCGCTGCCGGCCCGCCGGAGCCACGACGTCCCCGCGCGGCGCGATCTGCCGGCGGATCGCCGGCCAGAGGTCCGGCTCGCCCGTGGGCACCTCACGCCGGGCAATCCGGCGCAGCTCGCGACTCAGCTGCCTGGCCTTCATCCTTCGGACTCCTCGTGTGGCTGTGCGCCGGCGTCGGTCCCCGGACAATCGGGCTGGCGCAGGAGGCGGGACAGCCGCCGCCTCGCCCGGTGCAGCCGCCAGCGCACCGTGCCCGGCGGGCTGCCGAGCCGCAGCGCCACCTCGCGGTCGGTCAGGCCCACGTAGTAGCGCAGCACGATCACGGCCCGCTCTGCCGGGCTGAGCTGCGCCAGCGCCGCCGCCACCGAGTCGACCTGCTCCAGCGTCGCCAGCAGCTCCTCCGGCCCGGGCGCCTCGTCGCGCACCTGCTCCAGCGCGCTCCCCGCCGGGCACACACTCAGGGGCACCTGCCGGGAGGCCCGTTGGGCCGCCTTGACCGCGTCGCGGCTCACCATCCGGAAGAACCAGGGCGCGAACGGGCGACTCGCGTCGAACTGCTCGATTCGCCCGTAGACCCGCACGAATGCGCTCTGCACGACGTCCTCGGCGAGGGCCCGGTCGCGGGTGATGAGCTGCGCCACGCGGGTCGCCTCGGTCTGGTAGCGCGCCACCAGCGCCGCCGGCCCGTCGACGTCGCCCCGTCGCAGCCGGGCGATCGCCTCGCCCTCGTCCGCGCTCACGCCCCGCCCCCGTTCGCTCCGCTGTAGTGTCTATCCGCGAGCGAGCCATTGTGTTGGGTCGGCGTCGATGACCGTCGTCGCCGGCACCGCGCGATGGCCGTAATCATCCCACTCGCCTATGTATAGAAACTGCCGTTCCATAGCGCTGCTTGAGTTCGACGCCCGCAGGAGGCCGCCTCATGGATGTCACGCCAGACCCCGACCTCTCGCCTCAGCAGTTCGGGCGCGCCTTTAAGGCCTTCCTCGACGCGGCACTGGCCGCGGCCAGCCCCCCGCCCAGCCCGCTCCTCGACCGCATCGCCGGCCACCTCGGCACCGATCCGGCCCAGTTGCCGGTCGTCACCGAGGAGTTCGACGTCTTCGAGCAGCCCAACCTCCAGGTCGCCCTCGATACCCACCTGGAGCAGGCGATGGTGGAGCTGCAGGAGGGTGGCACGTTGTCCCGCCGCATCCTTGGCTTC
>DATKRJ010000401.1:0-47919 GCA_035532355.1 Thermomicrobiaceae bacterium
GGGGTCAGCCGCCGGGCGGTATAGAAGCGTGGGCCCCAGTAGGAGTCCCACAGGTTGGCGATCGCTACGCCGGTGCCCGGGTTCTCGGCGCTGATGAACTGGCCGTTGCCGAGGTAGATCCCGGCGTGCGACAGCCCCCACTGGTAGGTGTTCTGCTGGAAGACGAGGTCGCCCGGCTGCAGGTCGCTCGGGTTCACCTGGACGCCTGCCGCCGCCTGGGAGGCCATGTCGCGCGGGAAGCCGCCGCCTGTGACCTGGTTGGCCACGAAGTAGACGGCCCCCGAACAGTCGAAGCCGGACGGGCTGGTCCCGCCCCAGGCGTAGGGCGCGCCCAAGTACTTCATGGCCGTAGCCGCGATCTGGGCCCCCAGCGACGGGGCCGGGGCGGGACGGTCGTTCGGCGCCGCGGCGGCCCAGCCGGCGTGACCGAGCAGGCCGAGCTCGATGTCGTACGGCGCCGGGTTCTCCGGGTGGTACTCGAAGCGGGCCCGCTCGAAGTACTGCACCGTCACGCCGTTCTGCTGGAACTCCTGGCTGATCGGGTAGCCGAAGAGGGCCAGCGACTCGCGGTCGGAAATGCCCGGATCGCCGAAGTCGAGCCCGTGTGCGTGCCAGTAGTCCCGGAACCCGTTGCACAGGCTGTGGCCTGTCTGGGGGAAGAACTGGCAGTTCGGGCTGCTCGGAGCTGGCGCGTCGACCGGCTGGAACGGCAACGTGGCGAGCAGGTTGCCTGACTGCGCGTTGTCGTAGCCGAGCCGGCCAAGCTCCACGGCGTAGGGCGTGCCGGTGTGCTCGGGGTGGGCCTCGAAGCGCTGGCGCTCGAAGTACTGCGCCAGCTGCGCGCGCTCGAGGACCGGCGGGCCGATCGGGTAGCCGAAGACCGGTAACCCGCCCGACTGGTCGTAGAAGCTCTGGAACGTTGCCGCGACCGTGAAACCGGTCGGGTTGGTCGAGGCGGCCACGTTCGACGCGGCAAACAGGCCGAGTGCGCTGAATGCCGGGGGAGACGCTGCAAGGTCCTGGCTGGACACGCTGGCGATGGACCGATCGGCGAGTGCCTGGGCGGCGACCGGCGAACCTCCGAGCGCCAGGCACGCCACCACGAGGAAGCCGCCCACCAGGCGGCTCCACGCTCTGCGCGTGGACACATCCCTTCCCTTTCCTGACTGACCATGGCCGGCAATGCCGTCGACCCGCCGGCTGGCGGGAAGCTGCTGCCTGACCCTCCTCGTGAACGCTCCGGGACGCCCCTATCCCCGCGGGACGTCCGGGCCGGCTCCGCGGACACCGCGACGGCACCCTGCCGTCCGCGGTCGTTGTCCACCGGAGGTGGCCAAGGATACACAAATAGTCAGCGATGACAAACGAATCGTCCGGCCGCGGGCCGGAGTCGTGACCTTCGGACCATCGCGGACGGCGGATGGCGCCGGTTACGGCGCCGGGGTGGCGGCCGGGGGGCGGACGTTGACGGTGATGCGGAAGCCCCGGGACGCCGCGGCGCAGGGCGGCTTTGCCTTGCGGCAGGGGAGGTCGCCGATCGCGGTCAAGGTCGTCGTGCCCGGAGCGTTTGCGACGTAGACACCCTGGGCGCCGCGCACCACCAGGATGTTGACGACCCGGCTCAGTACGCTGGTGTCGGCGACGCTCACCGTCCAGTCGAGATTGCTGCCGAGGGCCAGCAGGAACCGCTGCCCCACGGCCAGGTCGACCGTGCGCCCGTCATCCGCGAGCGTAACGGTCGGGGCGCCCGCGCCCGGCGTGGCCGTCGCCCCGGTCGCACCGGGCGTGGCCGAGACCGTGCCCGGTAGCGGAGTTGCCGGGGTAACCTGCACCGTGGGCGTCCCCGCGGAGCTACCTCCGGCGGGCTCGGTCACGGTGCCGCAGCCGGCCAGCAGCAGCATCGCGACAAGTATCGCTGTGGCCGGCAGTCCCCGGTTCCTGGTCATCGATCGTTCCCTCACCGCGTACAGAGGTGTCGCCTCGCGTCCTCACCAGGAGGACGCCGCCGGTCCGCGGCGTGTTCCCGCACCGGGACCGCCCGTACCCGCATGGTAGACTTGACGGTCGACCAGCGACCCGGGAGAGCGCGGTGATCCAGAGCATGCAAACCACACATAACCACTCGACCACGGCAGCCGGTGACGCGACGGCGCCGCTCCGCCCGCGATCGGAGCGTTCGCGGCGGAGCGAGCGCGCCACGACGCTCCATGACCTGACGCTGTCCGAGCTGGGGGATAGCCTCGCCGGCGAAGGCCTGCCCCGCTATCGCGCTCGCCAGATCTACCATGCCGCGTATGTCCAACTCGCGCCCGACTACGAGGCGATGACCGTGCTGCCGAGGGCGTTGCGTGCCGAGCTCGCCGAACGGCTGCCATGCGCCGCGCTCGCGCCGGTGCGCGAGATCCAGACCGACGATGGCGAGACGCTCAAGGTGCTCGCCCGCACCGGGGACGGCCAGCACGTCGAGACGGTGCTCATGTTTTACCCGGATCGCACCACCGTCTGCGTCTCCTGTCAGGTGGGCTGCGCGGTGGGCTGCGCCTTCTGCGCCACCGGCATGATGGGCCTGGTGCGCAACCTCTCGGCCGGAGAGATGGTGGCCCAGGTCATCGACGCGGCCCGCCGGGCGCGCGAGCGCGGCCGGCCGCTGACTAACATCGTCATGATGGGCATGGGCGAGCCGTTCCAGAACTACGACGCCACCATGCGCATGGTCCGCATCCTGCATGAGCCGGAAGGGATGAACTTCGGCGCGCGGCGCATCACCCTCTCGACCTCCGGGCTGGTGCCCTTCATCGACCGGCTGGCCGACGAACCCTTCCAGGTCAAGCTGGCCGTCTCGCTGCACGCGCCCAACGACGCGCTGCGCTCCACGCTCGTCCCGCTCAACCGGCGCTACCCGGTCGGCGAGCTGGTCGCCGCTTGCCGGCGCTACGTCGCGCGCACGGGCCGGAGGGTGTCCTTCGAGTACGCGCTGATCAAGGACGTCAACGACGGCGACGCCGTGGCCCTGGAGCTGGTGCGCCTGCTGCGCGGCCTCCTCTGCCACGTGAACGTCATCCCGCTCAATCCCACTCCGGCCGCGCCGTTCGAGCGGCCGAGCCCCGAGCGCATCGAGCGCTTCGCCGCCCTCCTGCGCGAGCGCGGCATCCCGGCGACGGTGCGCTACTCGCGCGGCGTCGACATCTCCGCGGCCTGCGGCCAATTGCGTGCCGAGGAAGAAGCCCGGGCCTGACCCGGCGCCACTACCGGCCGTGGGGCGGAGACTGGAGAGCGGCTGCGTGCAAGGCACCCGGGTGGCCTACTTCGACCCCTACTCGGGCGCCAGTGGCGACATGACGCTCGGCGCGCTGGTCGATGTCGGCGTCTCGCCCGACGACCTGCGCCGCGCGCTCGCCGGGCTCGACCTCTCCGGCTACCGGCTGCATGCCGAACGGGTCAGCCAGCACGGCGTCACCGGCACCCGCGTCAGCGTGGCCCTCGACGATGGTTCCCCACAACCCCCGCGCGCCTGGCGTGACGTGCGCGCGCTCCTCGAGCGCGCCGACCTGCCCGAGTCGGTCCGCCGCCGGGCGCTCGACGTCTTCGCGGCGCTGGCGGCGGCCGAAGGTCGAGTCCACGGAGTTCCCGCGGACGAGGTGCACTTCCACGAGGTCGGCGCGGTCGACGCGATCGTCGACGTGGTCGGCGCGGCGGCCGGCCTGGAACTGCTGGGGGTCGAGACGGTCTACTCCGGCCCGCTCAGCCTCGGGAGCGGCTTCGTGCAAAGCCGGCACGGCATGCTGCCCGTGCCCGCGCCGGCCACGGCGGCGCTGCTGGCCGAGGCCGGCGCGCCGACACGACAGCTCGACGTCGAGGCCGAACTGGTCACGCCGACCGGCGCGGCCATCCTGACGCGGCTGGCACGCTTCGAGCGACCGCCCCTGCGAGTCGAGCGGGTGGGCTACGGCTTCGGCCGCCGTGAGCTCCCCTGGCCGAACGCGCTCCGCCTCTGGGTCGGCGTCCTCGACGAGACCCAGCCGGCGCCGAGCGCGGCGGACGAGGGCCCGGCCGAGCTGCTGCTCGAGACCAACATCGATGACATGAACCCCCAGTTCTTCGAGCTGCTGGTCGAGCGGCTGTTCGAGACCGGTGCGCTCGACGTCTGGCTGACACCGATCGTCATGAAGCGCGGCCGACCGGCCACCACGGTGAGCCTCATTTGCGCGGCCGGCCGGCGCGAGGCCCTGGAGCGCGTCCTGATCGAGCAGTCGACCACGCTCGGGGTGCGGGCGCTGCCGGTGGATCGGACGAAGGCGGGGCGGCGGATCGAGTCCGTCGTGACCCGCTGGGGAGACGTGCGCGTCAAGCTGAAGATCTGGCGCGGCCGGGTGCTCGACGCGGTGCCGGAGTACGTCGACTGCCTGGCCATCGCTCGGGAGCACGAGGTGGCAATCCGGCTCGTCTGGAGCGAGGCGGCGCGCATCGCCGAGGCGTACGTCGGACGGCGGATGGAATCGGACGTGGATTCGGATGCGAAGGGGGAGGCCTGATGGCACGCGTAGCGATCGTCATGGGCAGCAAGAGCGATCTGCCCTACATGGAGGAGACGGTCAAGGTCCTGGACGATCTGGGACTCGACCACGAGCTGCACGTCATGTCGGCGCATCGCACGCCGGACCTGGTGCAGCAGTTCGCCAGCGGCGCGGCCGGGCGAGGGGTGAAGGTGGTGATCGCGGCGGCGGGTGGCGCGGCGCACCTGCCGGGCGTGATCGCGGCCTGGACGCTGCTGCCGGTGATCGGCGTGCCGCTGCCGACGACGGATCTGCAGGGCTTCGACGCCTTGCTGGCGATCGTGCAGATGCCGGCCGGCGTGCCGGTGGCCACGGTGGCGGTGGGCAAGGCGGGGGCGCGCAACGCGGCCTTCCTCTCGGCGCAGATCATCGGCCTCGCCGAGCCGCAGTTCGCCGACGCCTACAAGAGCTACCGGGAGCAGCAGGCGGCGACGATCCGGGCCGGCGTCAACCTCTGATCCCGAACGCGGCGCAAGCGTGCGACGAGGCGGGCCGGAGAGGTCCGCCTCGTATTCACCGCGAATCGCCACCGCATCTCGCGCAACGATAGGCCGGACCTCAGCCCCTTCAGTGGGCTTCGTCTTTCAGCGCGGCGGCTTACGGTGGTGGACAAAATACGTCGGTACAATGGCCCCTCGCCCCGCGCGGCGCCGGCCGGCCCCATCGTGTCCAGCATCTCTCGCAACCATCCCGAACTCAGCCCCTTCAGTGGGTTTCGTTTCGTCAGCGCGGCGGCTTTAGCCCCGGGCGCATGCCCGGAGCCGACTCGTCGGCCTTCGATGCGCTCGCCGATGCTCTCGATTGAACAACCCAGCGCCGGCCGGCAACCACTCGTGAACAGAGCCCCGCCGTCTCCTGGCAAACCACCGTGAACAGCGACCGGTGCGGATGACGACCCCCAAGACCTACTCCTCCTGGTAGTACTCCAGGCCGAGGTGCGTGATCTGCTCTTCGCCCATCATCCAGCGCAGGGTGTTCTTGAGCTTCGTCTGCTGGATGAAAAAGTCGTGCTCCGGGTACACCGTGGCAGCGTGCTGGGGACTCTTGAAGTAGAAGGACAGCCATTCCTGGATGCCCTTCATGCCGGCCCGCTTGGCGAGGTCGAGGAACAGCGCGAGGTCGAGGAGAAGGGGCGCGGCGAGAATCGAATCGCGGCAGAGGAAGTCGATCTTTACCTGCATGGGGTAGCCGAGCCAACCGAAGATGTCGATGTTGTCCCAGCCCTCTTTGTTGTCGCCGCGGGGTGGGTAGTAGTTGATCCGCACCTTGTGATAGACGTCGCCATAGAGTTCGGGGTAGAGCTGGGGCTGGAGAATGTACTCGAGGACGCCGAGCTTCGACTCTTCCTTGGTCTTGAAGCTCTCTGGATCGTCGAGCACCTCACCGTCGCGGTTGCCCAGGATGTTCGTCGAGTACCAGCCGTTGAGGCCGAGCATACGCGCCTTGAGCATCGGCGCGAGCACCGTCTTGATCAGGGTCTGGCCGGTCTTGAAGTCCTTGCCGCAGATCGGAACGCCCTGGTCGGTCGCGAGCTTGACCAGCGCCGGGATGTCGGCCGTCAGGTTGGGGGCACCGTTGGCGAAGGGAACCCCTTCCATCAGGGCGGCATAGGCGTAGAGCATCGAGGGAGCGATCGTTTCGTCATTGGCGCTGAGCGCCGCCTCGAAGCGTTCGAGGTCGAGGTGGCTTGGTCCCTCCTCCATGAAAATCTCGGTCGAGGCGCACCAGACCATTACCAGGCGGTCGCAACTGTTTAGGGACTTGAAGTTGCGAATGTCCGCGCGAATCTGCTCGGTCAACTCCATCTTCGTGCCATGCTTGACGTTGGGCCCGTTGAGGCGCTTGACGTAGTACTGGTCGAAGGCGGCCGGCATTGGTTTGATGGATTTCAGGAAGTCGGCGATAGGCTCGATGTGTTCGTGGCGGTCGAGGACGCCGCACTTCAGCGCTGCTTCGTAGGCGTTGTCGGGGAGAGGGTCCCAGGCGCCGAAGACGATGTCGTCGAGGTTTGCGAGCGGGACGAACTCGCGGATGAGGGGCGAGCGGTTCTCCGTTCGCTTGCCAAGGCGGATGGTGCCCATCTGGGTGAGCGAGCCGACGGGCCGGCCGCTGCCGCGACGGGCGTGCTCGACGCCGCTGATGAACGTCGAGGCGACGGCGCCGAGGCCGACGAGCAGGATGCCAAGGCGGCCCTCTGCCGGCTGGATCGGGCTGGGCTTGAGCTCGACGAAGTCTTTGGCTTCCAAGATCACCCCTCTCTGGCGGCCGAGCGACATGAGTGGCACTTGCCACTGCGCCGGCACCCGCCCGGTCCTCGCCCAGTGTTCGATCGTGCTCTGCCGCTTGCCGAGCAGGGCGGCCAGCGCGCTCTGGCCGCCGAAGCGCTTGATGATCCGCTCGGCGGCGTTCGGTCCTTTTTCCATGGTAGCTATCCTAACGAATTTTTCGTTACCGCGCCAGTCCCGGCAACCAGGTCTCGGCGCTGGCCCACCGCTCGTCACCCACCGGCGGCTTGGCCATGATGGCACCTCCCTGCCGGCTGGTCTCGGCGAGGACGGTTCCACCGTTTCGGTAGAGCCAGATGCGGTGACCTTGGCCGAATGGGCTCGCCGCGTCGCGGGTAGTAGGGGTGCGATGAATCGCGCCCAGGACGTCGTCGAGCAAACGATCGCTCTGAACAACGCTGTCGACACTCTAAACCGAGGTGGGAGTGACCTGACGCTGGATATCGTCGAGGAGCGCCGCGCCCAGGTCGTAACCATCCGGGAGACACGCACGGGTGCGGTCGAATCGCGGGATGCGGTTTGGATCGTGGTCCGCCGGCAAGGAAACGTGGACAACCGCCGCGAGACGCGAGAACATGTGACCAGTGTGGAAGCCGTCTCGCGCGGACAGAATTGCGCAAATGATCGGTATCGAAACATGGATTCGTCGGAGGCCCGTGCACTCACGTTGCTCCGTCAGGCCCTCGACAACCCCGACGCGACTTTCCGGGACGGCCAGTGGCGTGCCGTGGAGGCCGTCGTTGAGCGGCGGGCCCGGGTGCTGGTGGTGCAGCGCACCGGTTGGGGCAAGAGCATCGTCTACTTCCTGGCGACGCGGCTGCTGCGCGAGCGCGGCGCGGGGTTTACGCTGCTGGTGTCGCCGCTACTCGCACTGATCCGCAATCAGATCCTCTCGGGCACCCGGCTGGGGCTGTGCACCGCCAGTATCGATTCCAGCAATCGTCACGAGTGGCGCGCGGTGGAGGACGCCGTCCACGCCGACGCCGTGGACGTCCTGTTGGTGTCTCCAGAGCGGCTCGGCAGCGACGAGTTCCGCAGGGCTATCCTCCTCCCGATGGCCGCCGAGATCGGCCTCGTGGTGGTCGACGAGGCGCACTGCATCTCCGACTGGGGCCACGACTTCCGTCCCGACTACCGGGGCATCGCCGATGTGCTCGGGATTCTCGAGCCGGACGTCCCGGTGGTGGCCACGACCGCGACCGCGAATGACCGCGTGATGGCGGACATCGTGGAGCAACTGGGACCGAACCTGGAAGTCATCCGGGGACCGCTGGACCGGCCAAGCCTCCGGCTTCAGACGATCGACCTTCCGGGTCAGGCAGAGCGGATGGCCTGGCTCGCCCGGCACGTTCCAGACCTGCCCGGGTCCGGCATCATCTACACCCTTACGGTGCGCGACGCCCGGCGGCTGGCCGACTGGCTGCGCTCGCGCGGCATCGAGGCGGCGGCCTACTGGGGCGAGTTGGACCACGAATCGCGCGTGCTACTGGAGCAGCGCTTGCTTGACAACGATCTCAAGGCGCTCGTGGCCACGCCGGCCCTCGGCCTCGGCTTCGACAAACCCGACCTCGGGTTCGTCGTCCACTTCCAACGCCCTCCTTCGGTGATCCACTACTACCAGCAGATCGGTCGGGCTGGGCGTGCCGTCGACCCTGCCTACGCGGTCCTCCTCGGAGGCCATGACGATGACAGGATCGCCGAGTACTTCATCCGAACCGCGTTCCCGGAGGAGGGCCACATCGCGGCCGTCCTCGATACGCTACAGGCCGCGGATGGCGGGCTCACCGCCCCCGAGTTGCAGCACCGCGTCAACCTGTCGGAGTCTCAACTCGAGCGAACCCTGTCGTTTCTGTCATCCGAACGCCCCAAGCCGGTCGGTAGGGCGGGTTCGCGCTGGGTAGCCGAGGCGATCGACTACTCGCTCGACCGCGCCCGGATCGCCCGCGTGATCGAGCAGCGATTCATCGAGCAGGCCCGGCTGCGCGCCTACGCCCGCAGCGAGGAGTGCCTGATGGGCTACCTGCGGCGCGAGTTGAGCGACCCCGAGTCCTCCACTTGCGGACGCTGCGCCGTGTGCGCCGGCGGGCCGCTGCTCCCCGAGGACTACTCGGTTGACGTGGCGGCGGCCGCGGCACGGTTCCTACGCCAGAACGATCAGGTCATCGAGCCGCGGTGCCGGTGGGAAGGGCGTGACGCGTGCGGGTGGTGGGGTGATATCCCTCCGGAGCTGCGCGCCGAGCTCGGCCGCGCACTGTGCAGTTGGGGCAATGCCGGGTGGGGCCCCTCGGTCGGCCGAGGCAAATTCGGCGCCGGCCACTTCGACGACGCCCTCGCTGACGCACTCTCGGAGATGGTCAGCGAGCGGTGGTTCCCGGAGCCGATGCCGACCTGGGTCACGTGCGTGCCATCGCTCGCGCGCCCGAAACTCGTACCCGATCTTGCCCGCCGGGTGGCACGGCGGCTCCGGCTACCCTTCACCGACTGCGTCAAGAAGACGCGGGAGACTCCGCCGCAGAAGCTCAGTCACAATAGCTACCAGCAGGCGGTGAACGTCGCCGGCACGTTCTCGGTCTCGCGGCGGGTCAGGTCGGGCCCCGTGCTCCTGGTCGATGATATGGTCTCGTCTGGATGGACCTTCACTGTGATCGCGGCGCTGCTACGCTCGGCCGGGAGTGGGCCGGTCTTCCCGCTCGCGCTGGCCGCCGTGCGGTCCGATTGAGAGGTGGGCCGCGTGCCCGGTCTCGACTTGAGCCCGGAGACGCGGCTCGCACTGCTTCTGTGCGGTAGCCTGGCGCGGCCCAGGGTCGCGGGGCCGGGACCGCTCTCGGCGCCTGAGTACACGCGCGTTCGGGACTGGCGCGATCGTCACCACCTGGCCGCGGAAGACCTGCTGGCGCCGCGACGAGCGCCGGAGTGGCCTACCGAGGACCTCGAGCGGATCGACCCGGCGCGTCTGGCCGCGCAACTCGACCGTGTTGACGCGCTGAACGCGGCCCTGCAGAGGTGGGCGAAACACGGGCTGTGGGTCCTCGGCCGCACCGATCCGGGCTACCCGCCGCGGCTCCTCTCCCGCCTCGGCAAGGGGGCTCCGCCCGTGCTCTACGGCGTGGGGACCCTGGAAGCGCTGTCGTCGGGCGGGCTTGTGATCGTCGGCTCGCGCGCCGCTGATGCTCCTGGACTGGCGTTCGCGCGTCAGGTCGCCCGGGCCTGCGTGGCGATTGGGATCCCGGTCATCTCGGGCGGCGCGGCCGGCGTCGATGGCGAGGCGATGTCCGCCGCCCTTGGGGCGGGTGGTCGCGTCGCGGCCGTGCTGGCCCACAACCTCGCGGGCACGGCCCGCAGCGCGCGGTACCGCGATCACGTGCGCGCCGAGGCGCTCGCGCTGATCAGCCCGTTCGATCCGGATTCCCACTTCAGCGTGGCGAGTGCCATGGGGCGGAATCGAGTGATTCACGCGCTGGGCGATTGCTCGCTGGTCGTCAGCGCCGCGGCGTACCGGGGAGGCACCTGGGCCGGCGCAGTCGAGCACCTGCGGCGCGGCGTGACCCCGCTGCTGGTTCGAGACGGCCTCGACGTCCCCGAGGGCAACCGGCGTCTGGTCGCTCTCGGCGCCGAGCCGCTCGATCCGTCCGCGTCCCCACTTTTCGATCACCTTCACGACGCGCTGTCGCGTGGGCGGACGGTCAACCAGCCGACCGGTACGGGCCTGGACGGATGACTACGCGATCCGGTCGGTCCCCGTGCTGGATGTGCCCGAGTCGCTCGCCCGTCACTTCACCTCGACCACGAACGGCACGGCGACGACGCCGCCCTGGTAGCCGAACTGGACCCAGATCTTGTAGAGGCCCGGTGTGGCGAAGGTGTTCTCAAAGGTCACCGACGGGCCGAAGTGCGCCGGCACCGGTGTGTCCATCGCCGCCATGTCGTAGTGCGTTCCCGGCTGGCCGTGCGCGTGGACGAAGGTGTTGGCGTCCGCCGACAGGATCGAGACGTGCGCCCCCGCCCCCAGGTACGGCTCGAGGTCCGTTACCGGCCGGCCGTTCCGCGTCGCCGTCACCGTAAAGTCCATCGTCTGTCCGGCCTGGAGCGTCCCCGACGTCGCCAGCGTCAGGCTCAGGCCGTCCACGGTCACCGGCCCGAGGTTCGGGCTCAGGACGGCCGCGGCCGTCGAGGGCTGACCGACCACCAGGTCGCGCCGGTCGAGCACGGTCTGATCGCCATGCACGAACTCGTTGTAGAGCGCGTAGCTGCCCGGCGCGGCGAAGGTCGTCGTCACGGCGAAGCTGCCGTCCGGCTGCAGCACCGGATGGATGTGCTGGAACTGCGTCAGGTCCCGGCTCACGACGACCAGGTGCATCGGCTTCTCGTGGCTCAGCGGCAGTGCCGTGATCGTCTTGCCGGTGCTGGCGTCGATCACGCGGTAGGTGAGCGTCACCGGCCGGCCGGGCTGCGCGATCGCCGGGCTGGCCGTCCACTCGACCCGCACCCCGGCCGTCGCCGCGTCCCCGACCGTCATCTCGGCCGTCATGCTCGCCGTGCCCGCCATGCCGGCCATCGACGAGCCGGCGAAGAGGCCCGACTGCCGCCCGAAGACGACGCCGAGCGCCGCCGCGACCACCAGCACCACCATCGCCGCGGGGACGGCCAGCCCGGCCGCGCGCTGGCGCAGGCTGCGCGGTCCGGCGGCCTCGGTCGGCGGGGTGAAGTTGCGCAGCCGCAGCGAGTTCGTCACCACGAAGACCGAACTGAAGGCCATCGCTCCGGCGCCGATCATCGGGTTCAGGAAGCCCAGCGCCGCGATCGGGATGCCGATCACGTTGTAGATGAAGGCCCAGAAGAGGTTGCCCTTGATCGTGCGCACCGTCGCTCGCGACAGGGCGATGGCGGTCGAGACGCCGCGCAGGTCGCCGCCCACCAGCGTCACGTCGCTGGCTTCGATGGCCACGTCGGTGCCGGAGCCGATGGCGATGCCGACGTCGGCCTGCGCCAGCGCCGGGGCGTCATTGATGCCGTCGCCGACCATGGCCACCGTCTTGCCCTCGGCCTGCAACCGCGCGACCTCCGCCGCCTTACGCTCCGGCAGCACTTCGGCCAGCACCCGGTCGATGCCCACCTGGCGCGCGATTGCCTCGGCCGTGCGGGCGTTGTCGCCGGTGATCATGGCGACCTCGAGCCCCAGACCCTTGAGGGCCGCGATCGCCTCGCGACTGCTCGGCTTGACCGTGTCGGCCACCGCGATCAGCCCGGCCGGCCGGCCGTCGAGCGCGACGAACATCGCCGTCTTACCCTCGCCCTCCAACCGCGCGGCGTCCGCCTCCAGCGACGCCGGGTCGACGCCCTGCTCGGTGAGCAACTTACGTGATCCAACCAGCACCGCGCGGCCGGCGACCGTCGCGACGATGCCGTGCCCGGCGAGCGCCTGGAAGCCGGCGACGTCGGCGCCCAGATCGAGCTCCATCTCCCGGGCGCGTTGCACGATCGCCGTCCCCAGGGGGTGCTCGCTGCGCTGCTCGACCGTCGCCGCGAGGCGCAGCAGTTCCGCGTCGCCGCCGTCGACGGTGGCCCCCGCGATCACGTCGGTGACGGCCGGCTTGCCGCGCGTGATGGTGCCGGTCTTGTCGAGCACGACCGTCGTCAGGGCACGGGCACGCTCCAGCACCTGTCCGCCCTTGATCAGGACGCCGTGCTCCGCCCCCTGGCCGGTCCCGACCATGATCGCGGTTGGGGTGGCCAGGCCCATAGCGCAGGGGCAGGCGATGACCAGCACCGCGACGGCTGCCGTCAGGGCGTGCGAGACGTCGCCGTCGAGCAGCATCCAGCCGACGAAGGTCAGCGCCGCGATAGCCAGCACGATCTGGACGAAGACGCTCGCCACGCGGTCCGCCAGCCCCTGGATGGGGGCTTTGGAGCCCTGCGCCTGCTGCACCAGCCGCACGATCTGGGCGAGCGCGGTGTCGCGCCCGACCCGGGTCGCCCGGAAGGTGAAGCTGCCGCTCGTGTTGAGGGTGGCGCCAATGACCTCATCGCCCGCCCCCTTCTCGACCGGCAGGCTCTCGCCGGTCAGCATGCTCTCGTCCAGCGTCGAGCGTCCCTCGGTGACCCGCCCGTCGACCGGCACCTTCTCGCCCGGCCGGACCAGCACCAGGTCGCCCGCGCGCACCTCGCTGATCGGGATGTCGACCGGCCGTCCGCCCCGCACGACGCGGGCGGTGCGCGGCTGCAGGCCGAGCAGCTTCTTGATCGCCGACGAGGTCTGCCCCTTGGCGCGGGCCTCGAAGTACTTGCCGAGCAGGATCAAGGTGACGATGACCGTGGCCGTGTCGTAGTACAGCTGTGGCATCGCGCCGCTGCCCGTGGCGGCGAGGACGGTGGCGATGACGGAGTAGCCGAAGGCGGCCGTGGTGCCCAGGCTGACCAGCGTGTCCATGGTGAACTGGACGTGGCGCAGGTTCTTCAGGGCGACCCGGTGGAAGCGCCAGCCGAAGTACGCCCAGACGGGCAGCGCCAGCACCGGCAGCAGGTACTGCATGCCGGCCAGGCCCATGGCGAACATGTTGAGGGCCGCGGTCGGGATGGTGAAGACGGCCGCGCCGATCAGGTCGCGGCGCAGGCGCGCGATCTCGCGCTCGCGGCGGCGCGTGTCCTCGTCGGCGGTGGCGGAGATCTCCTGCTCGGCCGGCGCGACGTCGGCGCCGTAGCCGGCGCCCTCCACCGCGCGGATCAGCTCGTTGAGACCCACTCGCTCCGGGTCGTAGGACACCGCGGCACGCTCGGTCGCCAGGTTGACCGACGCCAGCGAGACGCCCTCGAGACGGGAGAGCGAGCGCTCGACGCGCCGCACACATGAGGCGCAGGTCATGCCCGAGACGGCCAGGTCGACCTCGGCGGCGTCGCTCACGCCGGGCGCGGCGGACTCCTCTGTCGCCTCGACGGTCGCGCTGTAGCCGGTCTCCTCGATCTTCCTGACCAGCTCCGCGATCGACACCTTGCTGGGGTCGTAGATCACCGTCGCGCGCTCGGTGGCCAGGTTGACCTGAGCCCCGTCCACGCCCGCGACGCGGCCCAGCCCGCGCTCGACCCGCCGGACGCAGGAGGCGCAGGTCATCCCGCCGACCAGCAGCGTCGCCGTCGTCTCGCCCTGTCGCTCGTCCTGCCGTGTCGGAGTCTCCACCATCGCCGTTGTCCTCAATGCCTGGCTACCAGGTCAACCGTGGGAGCGAGCCGGGCGCGATGAATCGCGCCCCTACAACCCCGCGTCGTGTCTCAGCCCGCCTCGGCGGGCTTCGTCCGATGGCGCGGCGGATTAGCGCCGCGCGATGGCCGAGGAGGGCTCATCAATGGCCTACCCCACGCTCTTGGTGAAGCGCTCGATCGCGTCGGTCAGCTCCTGGATTGACGCCTCCGGGTCGGTTGAGTGGATTACGCAGCCCCGGATGTGGTCCTCGAGCAGCACCAGGCCGATGCCGCGCGCCGCCGCGATGATCGAGGAGAGCTGTGTCAGCACGTCGACGCAGTACTTGTCCTCCTCGACCATACGCTGCACGCCCCGGACCTGGCCCTCCATGCGGCGCAGCCGGGCCAGGATGCGCGCCTTGTCCTGCCGGTACGAGTCCACATGCTCCGGGTGCTCTGGATGAACCGCGTGCTCCGGAGTACCCGTCATGCCGTCGCGCTCCATCGCTGCTTGCCCGCCTCTCCGGCCCACGAGGGGCCTCACGGCGATTATACCCCCTGGGGGTATTTTTGTCACCCCCGGGGTTGCGCGCGGCTTGCCGACGCGGGATGATCCGGCGCGATCGGCCGGTGAGCGCCGGGAGGAGGGGATCTGGCGTGCGAATCGAACGACTGCGCAAAGAGCCGCTGGCGCGCGGTGAGCCCTTCACCTTTCGCTGGGAGGGGCGCGATGTGGAGGCCTACGCCGGCGAGACGGTCCTGGGCGCCCTGCTCGCCGACGGCATCCGGACCCTGCGCCGCGCGCCTCGCACCGGCGAGCCGCGGGGGATGCTCTGCGGCATCGGCGCCTGCTACGACTGCGTGGTAACCGTCAACGGCGTTGCCAACCAGCGCGCCTGCATGGTGGTGGCCGCGCCCGGACTCGACGTCCGCTCGGCGCCGCCGGGCTTCGCGGCAGAGGGGGGTTCCGATGGCTAGCGCGGGCGGCGAGCGGACGGTCCTGGTGGTGGGCGGCGGGCCCGCCGGGCTGGCGGCGGCCGTCGAACTCGAGAGCCGCGGGCTGGGCGTGACCGTGGTCGACGAGGCCTTCGACCTCGGCGGCCGCTACTTCAAGCGCTTCAACGCGGCGCCGGACGTCTCGCGCGGCACCGAGCTCGACGCGCTCCGCGAGGAGGGCCTGCGCCGGACCGGGGACCTGGATCCGGCGCGGGTCGTGACCCGCACCGACACGCTGGTCTGGGGGATCTTCCCCGGCAATCAGGTGGGCCTGTACCACGATGGGCGGGCCGAGGTCGTCCAGCCGGACGCCGTCGTGCTGGCGACCGGCGCCATCGAGCGGGTGGCCGCTTTCCCCGGCTGGACCCTGCCGGGGGTGGTGACCGTGGGCGGGGTGCAGACGCTCTTGAGCCGCGAGGCGATCCTGGCCGGCAGGTACTTCCTGGTGGCCGGGACCGGCCCGCTGCTCCTGGCGACGGCGGTCGAGATCGCCGAGGCCGGCGGCGAGGTCGTCGCGGTCGTCGAGGGGAGCGCCGCCACGGCGCCGCTGCGCCACGTCCACCACTTTCTCGGCCAGGCCCGCCGGTTGCGCCAGGCGATCGACTATGGCCGGGCGCTGCACCAGCGTGGCATCCCGCTCCACACCGGCCAGATGGTCGTCTCGGCCCGCGGCGACGGTGAGTTGACCGAGGTGACGGTGGCGCGTGTCGACCGCGACTGGCGGGTGGTGCCGGGCAGCGAGATGAGCTACGACGTCGATACCCTCTGCGTGCACTACGGCTTCGCCGCCTCGACGGAGCTGGCGAGGATGGCGGGCTGCGACGTCACCTGGGACCCGGAGCGCGGCGGCTGGTATGTCGTGCATGACGACGCCATGCGCGCCGGTCCGCCGGGACTGTACGTCGCGGGGCAGCTCACCGGCATCGGCGGGGCGGATCTGGCCACCGCCACCGGCCGGCTCGCCGGGCTGACGGTCGCGCGCGACCTCGGAGCGCTCGACGAGCCGTCTTACGCACACGCCGCCGCCGACGCGAAAAGCGCCGTGCGCGCCGGGCTCGAGTTCGCCCGCGTCCTCAACAGCGTCTACGTACCGGGTTCGGGTCTGGCGGACGCCGTCACCCCGGAGACGCTCCTGTGCGCCTGCGAGGAGGTCGCGGCCGCCGAGGTCGACGCGGCCATCGGCGCGGGGTCGCTGACGCTCAACGACATCAAGCGGCGCACCCGCGCCGGCATGGGGCTCTGCCAGGGGCGCATTTGCTCGCCGATCCTGCGCACGTACCTCGAGCGCCGGGCGGGCGTGGGCGCCGAGCAGGCGGGGCAGATCACCGCCCGCCCGCCGGTCAAGCCGATCCCGCTGGCCGCCCTGGCCGAGGTGTCCGGAGCCGGCGCACCGACCGAGTAGGCGTCATCCGGAGCGAGCGCGACGCGCAAACGGACCGCGTTGCCTCACGCGAACGGCCCGCGCCGGCCGTCGCTACGCACCATCCGTGATAGAATCGCCTACATGCTGGGTAGTGGCTGCCTTCGAACGCCCCGATCCGGGAAGATGGTCTGCCGACCGTCCGCCGGGCAGGAGCATGACCGACGGCCAGCCGGCTAGGTCGACCGGTGTCGCCCGCGTCAGCGACGTTGACGGGCCGCGGTGCCGCCGTGATCCTCGCGGCCTTATCACGTCGTTGCGACGCGGGCCCGCCGATGGCCGAATCCGTGTCGCTCGCTGGTGGTCTGCCGGCCGTGTCTCGACCCGCCACCCAGCGCTCGGGCACCGGCCTGGGGGCGCGGAAGGTCAAGGTCAACACTCGTGACGGACAAGCTCGGCGCCGGGACGGCCCAGTTTCGGCGAATCACCGCGCCCGCCGCGATCTCCGTCGCCCGTGCGGAGGCCGCATCCGCGCGCCCAGAACTGTCGCGCCTGCTCCGGTGCGGCGTGTGGGATGACGAGTTCCTGACCGCCGCCGGGCTGCCGGTGTACGACTCCCAGATCGTCAGCGTGGGCGGCGGCCTCGGCTCCTTCGCCCTGGTCGACTTCCTGCGCATCGCCGGGTTGACGACGTCGGCGATCACCGTGCTCTCCGACCTGTCGGCTCCCTACGCGTCCTTCGTGTCATTGGCACGGGCTTCCCAGCTCGGTCTGGAAGACCGGCTACGGTCGGACTCGTCGTCGAGGATCGACAACATTTGGGGCTGCCCCGGCTACGCGGTGTCCGAGGCGCTCGCGGAGCGCACGCCGGCCCCGCTGTGGAGGGTGCTCACCGAGCCGCTGCTGAGCGAGTACTTCACGCCCCGCGTACGGACCGTACTCACCGGTATCGAGCGGGAGGCGGCCCGGATCGGTTGGGGCGAGATGTTGGTGCGCAGCCGGGCGCTGGTGGTACGCCGCCGGTCGCGCGGAGGCTACTTCGTGCTCACCCAGCCGCTCGACGACGCGTGCGCCGGCCCGTCCGTCTACCGCTGCCGGCACGTTCATCTCGCCCTGGGGCATCCCCGACCCCGGCTCGCCCCCGACCTGCTCGCCTTTCGCAACCTCCATCCAGGTGCGTCGCAGGCCGTCCAGGCCTACGAGCCGCACGAGGACGTCTACCGGCAGCTCGTGAGCTCGCCGGGCACGATCGTGCTCAGGGGATCCGGCATCACGGCCTCGCGCGTCCTGGAGCGCCTGATCCACGACCGGGATGCGCTGGGCGCGCGGACCGAGATCCTCCACCTCTTTCGACACTACGTGCGCGGCGCGACCGGGCCGCCGTGGTTCCGGCGTCCGGGTGGGAACGGGTTTGCCTACCAGCCGTTCAGTTTCCCCAAGGCCGCCGCCGGCGGCCAGTTGCGGCAGCGCACGCTGGCGCTGTCCGGAGACGAGCGGGCCGACCTGATCGCGCGCATGGGTGGGACCACCACGGCTCGTCGAGCGGGTTGGCAGCGGCAGCTGCGTCGCGGCAGGCACGAGGGGTGGTATCTGGCCGAGTCCGCCGTGGTGCGCGACCTCCGCCTGACCCCGTCGGGGCGCCTGCGCATGACCCTGGCTCGAGGGGATGGCTCCGAGTGTCAGGTGGACGCCGACTTCCTGCTGGATGCGACGGGCTTCGAGGACGACCTGCGCCACCACGCGTTGCTGTCCGATCTGCTCGACTGCGGCGGTGCCTCGACCAGTGTCCTCGGCGGGCTGGACGTCGAGCCGAGCTTCGAGGTGCGCGGTACGCGCAGCGGGGCCGGCCGGATGTATGCGTCGGGGATTGCCAGCCTGGGCGGCGCGTTGGCTCCGGTCGACTCGTTCTGGGGGCTGACACACGCCGCGCTGGAGATCTGTGACGATCTGTCCGACCAGGGGATGTGCGCGGTTCCGGGCGCTTTCCGCTCGATGGGCCAGTGGTGGCGCTGGGTGAGGAATCGGCAGCCGTGACGCTCACACTGGGGGGGCGGATACAGACGCGGCTGGTGCTCATGTCCAGCGTCGGCCTGCTGTGGACGCTGGCCATGGCGCGGTTCTTTCCCCGGCCGGCCGGCGTGTCGCTCCGCCTTGCCTATCAAATCACGTTGGGGACGGCCATCACGATGACGGTCTTCGGCATCGCCTGGGAGGTCGTGTACCACGGCCTGCAGCAGCTGCGCTGGGACAAGGATTGGCCCTCGGTGCTGGGGCTGCTCGCGGGACCGGTGGAAGCGGTCCCGGTGTGGCTGGCGCTGCACGCGCTCGGGATCGTGCCGGGGGACTGGGGCCTGTCCACCCCGTTCCTCATGCTGTTTGCGATGCACTTCAGCAGTACGTCGATGGTCGTCTGGCTGGCCGGTCAGGGCCCGCTGCGAGTCATCCAACCACGCTGGCGGTTCGAAGGCGGGACGTTTAGCAGGCGACCGCCGAGCCTCACCGTCCCGTTCCTGGTGACGTATATCGGCATGCTGTTCGTGCTCGGCGCCCTCTGGCTGGCCGGGCGCTGAAGCCTTCGCCTGCCGGCCCGCCGCGGTTCCGGCTCGGGCCGGAGCGGGCGAGTGCGCCCGGTTTGTGAGGACGGGATTCACGCTGCGGAGCACGTTACTCCGACGGACCTGATGTTGGCAGTGCAGCCGTTGCCGGGCTCTGGCGAGAATGTTTTCACCCCGGATTCCGAGGGGAGTGGGCGCGAGGGGTATTCCCCGCGCCCGCTGGTGCTGGAGCCTGCTGCAGCGCGTCCGGCCGATCCGGCGAGATCGGCCCGGCGAACTCAGCGTACGATCACGCCGATGCAGGCCGGTGCCACGTACACTGGTGCGGCATAGCCCAAGATCGTATTGCCGAGGACCATGTCGCCCACGCCACCCACCACCTTGACGCCGGCCAGGCGAGGCGGCGATCCGGCAGTCGAAGGCGTCGGCGGCGCCTGGATAATGTTGGCGACGACCGAGTTGCGCGTTCGGATGGCCGGGAGAACCGGGACGTTGGAGAGCAGCACGCCCACGTCGTTGCCGGACAGCCCGTTGCTCGTGATCTGCACCCCGGTGGTGTAGTTGGGCTGGCCGTTGTGGCCGGGACCGCCCGCGATCATGATGCCGGAACCCGCCTCGCCGCTGGACCCGCCAGTCGTGTTGTCGCTGACGTGGTTGTTGGTGATGGTTGCCAGCGCGCCGTTGGCGATCCAGATGCCGGTGCGCCCGGCATGGCCGCCGCCGCTCAGCGGCGGTTGGCCAGAGATGGTGTTGCCGAGGATCTGTGCCTGTGCCCCCGCGCCGCTGACCGATATCCCGCGGCGACCGGCCGGCTCGCCGGGCTGACGGTCGCGCGCGACCTCGGAGCGCTCGACGAGCCGTCTTACGCACACGCCGCCGCCGACGCGACAAGCGCCGTGCGCGCCGGGCTCGAGTTCGCCCGCGTCCTCAACAGCGTCTACGTACCGGGTTCGGGTCTGGCGGACGCCGTGACCCCGGAGACGCTCCTGTGCGCCTGCGAGGAGGTCGCGGCCGCCGAGGTCGACGCGGCCATCGGCGCGGGGTCGCTGACGCTCAACGACGTCAAGCGGCGCACCCGCGCGGGGATGGGGCTGTGCCAGGGGCGCATCTGCTCGCCGATCCTGCGCACGTACCTCGAGCGCCGGGCGGGCGTGGGCGCCGAGCAGGCGGGGCAGATCACCGCCCGCCCGCCGGTCAAGCCGATCCCGCTGGCCGCCCTAGCCGCGCTCGGCGGAGCTGGTACCGTGGGCGACTAGACGAGAGCACGCCAGCGGCGACATCATCTGGGGACAATACGGAGCGGGCGCGGAGTCAGCCCCGCGCCCGTTGGCGTTCTCCCCGCCTGCGGTTGGGTGACGCGTGCGATGATTCAGCGCGCCGTCACGCCACTGCACTCCGGCGCCACGTAGATCGGCGTGGCATAGCCGGAGATCGAGTTGCCGGTGACTTTGTCACTAACACCTCCCAGCACCTTGATGCCTGCTCGTCGCGGCTCCCCGCCCGACTGCCCCGTGCTAGTCGCACTGGTTAGCGGACCCTGGATGGTATTGCCCGTCACGCGGTTCTCGGTCTGCACGGCCGGATCGACCGGGATGTTGGATAGGAGCACGCCGACGTCGTTGTTCCTTAGCGTGTTCCCGCTGATCTGTACCCGGGTCGTGTAGTTGGGCATGCCGTTGTGATCGGCGCCGCCCGCGACCATGATGCCGACCCAGGCCGACCCCTCGCCTCCTGCCGAGATGTGGTTCGTGATGGTGTTACCGCTGATGGTCGCCGAAGCGCCATTCGCGACCCAGATGCCGGTCTGGAACGGCCCCCCCTGGCTCGAGCCATCAGGTCGCCCGCCGGTCAGCGTGTTCGCGGTGATCTGGACGTTGGCGCCGGGACCGCTGACCGAGATCCCTCGGCGGCCGTAGCGGGAGATGGTGTTCCCGACGAGCGTGCTGCGGGCCGGTCTATCGACGCCCAGCACCAGGATACCGGTGCCGGACCGGCCGCCGATGTAGCGGCGGTCGCCGCCACCGCACTCGTCGTCGCCCCCCACGGCGGCAGCGAAGTCGCCGCTGCCACAGACGTCCTGGCCGTTGCCGATGTCGTGGATGCGCGAGTTCTTGACGTCGACGCGCGCGCCGTCGTTGAAGATGCCGAACGCGGCTGCACCAAAGATCTCGGCGTTGCGGACCGTGCCCGACGTGCCCGGACCGAAGTAGACGCCGATGTCACAGCCGGTCGCGTCGATCGTGCCAGTCACCGGCTGCGTCGGGTTGATCACCGCAGCGGTCATCCCCTGGACGACCGGTGTGGGGTTGGGACATGTCGATCCCGGGGGAGCGTGCTGTTCGACCTGGGTCGTCGCCTGGGCGGAACTGCTGCCCGACTCCGGATCGTCAGTGGTCGTCGCGGTCACCGTGAAGGTGTGGCTGCCGGTGGCTGTGTCGGTCGACGTTGGCCAGTTGAAGGTGACTGTGACCGAGCTTCCGGCTGGGATCGTCACCTGCTGGGTCGCGGTGTAGCCGCCCGGGGCCTCGTTGAGCGTGACGGTGGCCGTGACGCTCTCGGTTCCAGTGTTCTGGACCACGCCGCTGATCGCCTCCGTGCCGCCCTGCTCGACGGCGGTTGGGGCGCTCACCGACTCCACCTGCACCCCGCCGCCAGTGCCGCCTCCCCCGTTGGGGTTGGTCAGCGTAACGTCGATGTAGCTGAGGTTGTCGGTGCCGTCGATCTGCGCGACGCCGCCGGTGGCGTCTGTCTCGTCGGACGGCATGATCGAGGTGGCGTTGGTGATGTGCGTGTTCAGCGTCCCCGGGTAGTTGACGCCGTCGAGGCTAAAGGTGATGCGGTAGGTGCCCGGGACGGCGGGGGTCTTCCAGTTGTAGCCGTAGACGACCTTGCCGCCGACGTTGATCTCGCCGGTGTACTGGCCGGGGCCGTCACCCGCCTCGAAGACCGCCATATTGTAAAGCGGATCCCCTACCACGGAACCGGTCCACTTGCCGGCGCTGGGGTCCCAGGTGAGGGTGCCGTCCGGGGTGATCTGCTGGATGGTCAGGCGAGCCGCGCGCGAGAAGATGATCGCCTGGTTGCTGTCGAAGGTGTTCCCGTCGGTGCCCTGCATCTCGGACGCGCCGGTGCCCGACAGCACCAGCATGTTGTACGCCTGCATCGGCGTCGTCAGGTCCTCGAACAGCGTGGTCTCGACGCGCACCTGCTGCCCGGCAGCCCAGGCGCGAGCCTCCAGGTTGTCGCCCCAGTCGATCTGGCTCACGTTGACCGGCGCGGTTGCGACCTCGTTCTCGGCCTGCCAGGTGTTGTCCGCGTCCTGCTGGTGGTACCAGTTGGTATCGCCGACGGTGGTGTAGGCGCCATTCAGCACGGCCTCGAGCTCGGTCCCGCGCAGCGCAAGCGGGTCACCGTCGGACCAGATGGCGGGGTAGGAGAGGTTGTTGCCGATGGTCGTCTCGCCGCCGCCACCGCCACCGCCCCGCGGCGGGGTGAGGGTGACGTCGATGTAGCTGAGGTTGTTCGTACCGTCGACCTGCGCCACCCCACCCTTGGCGTCGGCCTCGCCGGGCAGGATCGTCGTGGCGTCGGTGATGTAGGTCTTCAGCGTTGAGCCGAGGTTGGCAAGTTCGAACCCCTGCTTGTCGAGGCTGAAGGTGACGCGGTACGTACCGGCTACCGCAGGCGTCTTCCAGTTGTAGCCGTAGACGACCTTGCCGCTGACGTTGATCTCGCCGGTGTACTGGCCGGGGCCGTCTCCTGCCTGGAAGACCGCCATGTTGTAGAGCGGGGCGCCGACGCCGGCGCCGGTCCACTGCGTCGTGGTGGGATTCCAGAACAGGGTGTCGCCCGAGGTGATCGGCTGGATCGTCAGCCGGGCCGCCCGCGAGAAGATGGTCGCGGTCGGGCTCTCGTACGTGGAACCGTTCGTGCCCTGCATCTCGGTCGACCTCGCGCCGGACACGACGACCATGTTGTAGCCGTTCATGGGCGTGGTCAGGGTCTCGTAGAGCGTGGTCTCGACGCGCACCTGGGACCCGGCCGCCCATGGACGAGCCTCCAGGTTGTCGCCCCAGTCGATCGAGCTGACGTCGACCGGAGCGGTCGCGACCTCGTTATCGGCCTGCCAGGTGCTGTTGGGGTCCTGCTGGCAGTAGATCGCCTGGCCGCCGATGGTCGCGCACGGGGTGCCGAACTGCGGGGTGCCCGCCGTCCCACGCAGGGCCAGCGGAGCACCGTCCGACCAGATGTTCGGGTAGGACAGGTTATTGCCGATCGATGTCTCACCGCCGGACCCGGGTCCGGCGGCGGTCACGGTGGCGGGCAGCAACAGCGACGCCACGACGGCGAACACGGCCAACAGGCCGAGAGTCCGGCGTATGCGGGTGTGCACGTGTACCCTCCCAGGATGGAGCCGTACGCCAATCTCCCTAGGGATCACTGACGCGTCGACCTCCGTTCTGCCGCGGGAACTTTTCATTCCCGATCACCGCCGCACCCGTGAGGTCTCGGCGGTCGGTCCATCATCACCCCCCACCTCGCGATCGCGCCTCGACGCCCCTTCCGATGCCCCCAGACGGTGCTGGGGGCCCTGTTGAGCGAGTGGCCCATCGGACCTTGGCGGGCGCTCGCCGACGCGACCAGGACTACTGGGCTATCTAAGCAGTACGATATTCCTATCCGCATGACAGTCGCATCACCACCGAGGTGCGGAATGTTGCAGGGACGCGTCAGGTCCGGGGTACTGGGTGGGAAGTCCGGGGTATGCCGGAGCGGACATGGCCGAGGGGGCGCCGCCGCACAGAGCGCACGGGTGGACGAGGGCCTGGACGACGGTTTCCCGCGGCGGGGCAGCGGGAGCGGGCCCATCGTACGGGCCGCGCCAAGGGTAGGGTGGCGCGGGCCAGACGGCGGGTGCTGGCTGGCGCCACATGGGAGTGCGAGGGCGGGACGTGGTCGGACATGCGGGCCGGCCGCGGACGGAACGGATTCGACCTAGCCGGGCGGGCGGGACGCCGCCGGCGCGTTGCCGGCCGGATCTACGTGGAGCGTGGTAACGGCATCCGTCGCGAGATCAACAACCCGAATCCGGTGGTTGTTGGTGTCGGCGACGTAGAGCTTTCCGCCGCCGACGGACAGGCCGCCGGGCTCGAAGAAGCGCGCCGCGCTCCCCGTCCCGTCCCGGTCACCCGGCTGTCCATCGCCCAGCCAGGACTCGACGCGCCGGTCGGCGAGGTAGATCCGCTTGATCTTGTGGTTGTACGTGTCTGCCAGGTAGAGGATCCCGCCGTCAGCCGCGACGCCCAGCGGGTGCTGCAGCCGGGCGTGCCGGCCGGCTCCGTCAACGTCCCCGTAGTCGAACAGCCCGGACCCGACCAGCGTGTGCACGCGTTCGCCGGGCGGCAGGTCGACGGCGCGCACCGCGCTCGTCTCGCTGTCGGCCACGTAGAGCACGCCGTCGCCGCGGGCCAGGCCGCTCGGCTGGGCCAGCCAGGCCTGCTCGATCGGGCCGTCGTGGATGCCCTCGCGCCCGGTCCCGGCGTAGGGCCGCAGGAGATCCTGGTCGAGGTCCAGCGTCCAGATCTGGTGCGTGCCGGCCATGGCCACGTAGAGCGTCCCGCCGGCCAGCGCGAGGTCCCAGGGCGAGCGTAGGTCGAGCGCTCGTGCCGGCCCGCCTTCCAGCAGTCCGAATCCGATCCGGCCCGTACCGGCGATCGTCGTGACCTGCCGGCTCGCCAGGTCGACCCGACGGATGGCGTGGTTGCCGGTGTCTGCCACGTAGAGGATCTCACCGTCGATCGCGAGCCCCTGCGGACCGTGGAAACGTGCCGCGCCGGCCGATCCATCCGCCATGCCCGTCGCACCGTGCCCGATGACCCATGGGTTCGTGCCGTCGAGGGCCGCGACGACGACCCGGTGGTGTCCGGAGTCCGCGACGAACAGCCGGTCGCGGTCGGGATCGGCCAGCACCTTGCCGGGAAACGCCAGCGGCGTGTTCGGCAGCGCGACCGGGCGCAGTCCCGGGATGGGCCGCCGATCGAGCAGTCCCTGGGCGTCGTGGCGCTCGACCAGTCCCCGCACCGCCTGGGCAAGCTCGTCGGCGCTCGCCTCTCCCTCGTGGCGTCCGACCACGCGGCCCGTCGCGTCCACGAACATCAGCGTCGGCCAGGCCCGCACCGCATAGCGCGTCCAGACGTCGTGGTCCGCGTCGTTGAAGACCGGATGCTCGATTTCGTAGCGCTGGATTGCCGCGCGCAGACTGGAACCGGCGCGCTCCGCGGGGAACTTCGGTGCGTGCACGCCGAGTATCACCAGTTCGTCGGGGAAGCGCCGCTCGACCTCCGCCAACTGGGGGAGGAACTGGAGGCAGTTGATTCAGCAGTAGGTCCAGAAATCCAGGATCACGACCTTGCCGCGCAGATCCTCGAGGTGGAGCGGCCGCTCGGTGTTGAACCATTCGCCGGTCGGGAACTCGGGGGCCCGCACGGCGCTCCGGTAGGCGTCGAAATCCGCCATCTGTCGATTCCTCTCTCCCGCCGGGTCGCGCCTGAGCCGAGTCGTCTCCGTCGCGGGTCGTCGCTGTCTACAACGCTCGACCACGGCACTCCTTCCCGCGGCGGGCGCGGTCTCCCATGTCAATCGCGAGTCGGGCGATCGAGGACGTCGCTGCTCGGTGTCCGAACGGGCTGGCACGCTGTCTGCGGAGCAGCAGGCCGACTTCTGTCCCAGGGGGTTGGTGCGCCGTGCCGCCACTCTAGAGAACGCGTCCGAACCCAATCGCACGTGCCCAGTCAGCCTTGCCGGAGGAGCGACGGCCGGACCCGGGCGCGACCCCGCGTTGCGAATGCCGACGACGCATGTGCGTATCGATCGGCAGCGCCGAGAGGTCTGGTTCCGTCGACGACATTCACTCCGTACCTGGGGGAGAGTGGCCGAGTCCGGTCTCCGCGGATATCTCGCGGAGGTGCAACAGAAAGGAGCACGGGACTCGCGGCGAGGCGGGATCCGGCGGTGTAGCGATCGTCGGCTCGACGGGGAGCGTGATGGACGCGCACCCCGGCTATCGGTGGCGAGACGCCGGGAGCCGGCGCGTGCCGGAGCCCGACCGCGAGGTCGCGGTCATGGGCGCCGACCGTCGATTCCGCCGGGCCTGGCCCGGTCCGCCTCACGCCGGTTTGGTTTGGCGCCCGCGGGCGCACCGTCCGCGCCGGTGTCCGGGTTCTGACCGGTCGCCGAGCACACGGGAGGAGATCGAGCGTCGTGAACGACCAACGGTTGGAGTCGCTGATCCACGATGCCTTCACCGGCCGGCTGAGCCGCCGCGAGGTGCTGCGCCGGGCGGGCACGCTGGGGCTGTCGCTGCCGGTCGTGGCCGCGCTGCTGGCGGCCTGCGGCGGTGGCGGCGGGACTTCCGGCACCTCGACCTCGACGAACTCCGGGGCGACCACGGCACCTACCGTCGCGTCCACCGGAGCGTCGCCGGCGGCGACCTCGTCGCCCACGACTCAGGCAGCGTCACCCGTCGCCTCACCGTCCAGCGCCTCGCCCGCGGGTGCCGCGGCCTACACCGTCAACAACCCGCCGCCCGTGCCGAACGCCGCCGCCGCCAAGCAATATAGCGGCCAGAAGATCACCTACTACGGCGACTCGGTGGGCATCGGCGCGCAGATCGACCAGGTGATGGCCAAGCGCTTCAACCAGGACACCGGCATCACCGTCAACGTCATCCCGCGTCCGCAGTCCTCGACCGACGCCTACTCGACCTACCTGCGCTTTTTCCAGGCCAAGTCGACCGACGTCGACGTCGTCTCACTCGACGTGATCTGGCCAGGCGCCTTCGCGGCACACCTGCTCGACCTCAGCCAGACGTTCGCCAGCGAGGCCAAGCTGCACTACGCGCCGATCATTCAGAACGGCACCGTCGGCGGCAAGCTGATCGCGATGCCGTGGTTCTCGGACTTCGGCATCCTCTACTACCGCACCGACCTGCTACAGAAGTACGGCTTCAGTACTCCGCCGCAGACCTGGGAGGAGCTCCAGACGCAGGCGCAGAAGATCATGACCGGGGAGCGATCGTCCAACGCGAACTTCCAGGGCTTCGTGTTCCAGGGCAATGCCTACGAGGGGCTGACCTGCAATGCGCTGGAGTGGATCGACTCGAGCGGTGGCGGGACGATCATCGAGAACGGCAAGGTCACACTGAACAACCCGCAGGCCATCGCCGCGCTGAACCGGGCCAAGGGCTGGCTCTCCAACGGGATCGCGCCGCGCGGCGTCACCTCCTACCAGGAGGACGACGCTCGCAACGTGTTCCAGGGCGGGAACTGCGCCTTCATGCGTAACTGGCCGTATGCCTATGCGCTCGGCAACGGTTCGGACTCCAAGGTCGCCGGGAAATTCGACGTCGCGCCACTGCCGACAGAGTCCGGCCAGAAGTCGGTCGGCACGATCGGCGGCTGGATGATGGGTATCTCCGCCTACTCCAAGGCGCAGCAGGCGGCCACGGAGTGGGTGCGCTACACCACCAGCGCCGAGTCCCAGACCTATCGCGCGGTCGTCGGCAGCTTCGTGCCGACGCAAGCCGCGGTCGCCCAGGACCCGTCCGTCGTGCAGGCCGAGCCGTTCCTGAAGTCGACCGCGGACGTCGTCCGCGTGGCGCGCCCGTCGACGGAGACCGGCGACAAGTACAACCAGATCTCGACGATCTTCTTCCAGGGCGTCAGCCAGATCCTCAACGGCCAGGACGCCGCGTCGATCGTGCCGAACGTCACTCAGCAGATCCAGCGTCAGATGAGCTGATCGGGACCACGAACGCCGCGCCGGCCACGCGCCGGCCCGAGTGGGGTAGCGGCGGCGCGCCGCCGCTACCCGCGCCCGAGAGGAGGCCATCCATGGCCGGGCCCGCGGTCACCGAGGGGCAGCAGACGCGGCCGGTCGCGCCGAGCAAGGCGCCGCAGCCACGGGCCACGTCGAGCCTGGCGCGGCGGCAGGCGCGGCTGGCCTGGCTGCTCCTGCTGCCGACACTGCTCGTGGTCGCGTTCGTCGCCATCTACCCGCTTATCCAGACGATCTGGTACGGCTTCACGAACGCGCGCCTGGGGAGCGTGACGCCGCCGCGGTTCGTCGGCCTCAAGAACTACCAGGACCTGATCGCCGACTCGGCCTTCCGATCTTCGATCCTGGTCACGGTGAAGTTCACCGTGATCACTGTCGTGATCGAGTTCCTGCTCGGCATGTTGATCGCCCTGGTCGTCAACTCCAACTTCAAGGGGCGGGGCCTGACCCGCGCCGCGATGCTCGTCCCGTGGGCGATCCCGACCGTGATCTCGGCCCAGATGTGGAAGTGGATGTATCACGACGTCTACGGCGTGTTCAACGACCTGCTGGTCAACAAGCTGGGCCTGCTCAGCCACAACGTCGCCTGGCTCTCGCAACCCAACACGTCGCTGCCGGCCATCGCGGCCGTCGACATCTGGAAGACCACGCCGTTCGTCGCCCTCCTGCTGCTGGCCGGCCTGCAGGTCATCCCCTCGGACGTCTACGAGGCGGCCACCGTCGACGGCGCCAATCGCCTGCGCCAGTTCTTCGACATGACCCTGCCGCTGCTGCAGCCGGCCATCGTCGTCACCCTCATCTTCCGCACCCTCGACGCGCTGCGCGTCTTCGACGTGTTCTACGTCGCCTTCGGCGCGCGTCCGGACACGATGACCATGGCTATCTATGACCAGCAGAACATCGTGGCCTTCGCCGACGTCGGCTACGGCAGCGCGATCAGCATGGCCATCTTCGTCGTCATCGCCATCTTCGTGATCGCCTACGTCACGACCTTCAAGGTGGAGGCGCAGTGATGGGCACGGCGAGCCGCCGGACCATCGGGTCGATCCTGTTCTACCTCCTGCTCGCCGTCATCCTGGTCTACATCATCTTCCCCTTCTACTGGGCGGTCCGCTCGTCGATCGCGCCGAACTCGGAGCTGTTCGCAACCCCGGTGCAGTACTGGCCAAGCCACGCGACGCTGGCCAACTATCGTCTGGTGTTCCAGAACGCCGACTTCATCGATGCGCTGCGCAACTCCGCCATCGTGGCCACCTCGGTGACGCTGGCGTCGCTGGCGGTCGGCGCGCTGGGGGCCTACGCGCTGGGTCGCTTCTCGTTCCGCGGGCGGCGGCCGGTTCTCTACCTGGTGTTGTCGATGACCATGTTCCCCCAGATCGCGGTCCTCGGCGCACTGTACGACATGGTCAATCGCTTCGGGCTCTACAACCGGCTGGGAGCCTTGATCCTCACCTACCTGATCTTCACCCTGCCGTTCACCGTCTGGGTGCTGACCAGCTTCTTCCAGGCGCTGCCGCACGAGCTCGAGGAGGCCGCCTACGTGGACGGCGCCTCGCCACTGCAGGCCTTCTACCAGATTCTGTTGCCGTTGGCGGCGCCGGGCATGGTGACCACCGGTCTGCTGGCCTTCATCGCCGCCTGGAACGAGTTCCTGTTTGCCCTCTCCTTCATGCAGACGCCCGACAAGCGCACGGTCCCCGTGGCGATCTTCACCTTCACCCCGGCGACCGGCGGCGGCTTCGAGATCCCCTGGGGACAGATGATGGCGGCCACGGTCGTCGTGACCGTGCCGCTGATCGTCTTGACGCTCATCTTCCAGCGGCGCATCCTGGCCGGGCTGACGGCCGGCGCGGTCAAGGGCTAGCCCGCTCGAGCGCGAACGGATGGTACGGAATGGCGCGCGTCGTCTTCGACCACGTATGGAAACGGTATGGGAACAACGCCGTCGTCGAGGATCTGACTCTGGAGGTCCCGGACGGTGAGTTCGTGGTCCTGGTCGGCCCGTCGGGCAGCGGGAAGTCGACCGCCCTGCGCATGCTTGCCGGCCTGGAGGAGATCTCGCAGGGGAACGTTATTATCGGCGACCGGGTCGTCACCGGGCTGACGCCCAAGGACCGCGACATCGCCATGGTGTTCCAGAGCTACGCGCTCTACCCCCACATGAGCATCTACGATAACCTGGCCTATGGCCTGAAGCTGCACCACGTGGCGAAGCCCGACATCGACCGGCGCGTCCGCGAGGCGGCGAGCTTCCTCGGCATCGCCGAGCTGCTGGACCGCAAGCCCCGTCAGCTCTCCGGCGGCCAGCGCCAGCGCGTGGCCCTCGGCCGCGCCATTGTCCGTGAGCCCCAGGTTTTCCTGATGGACGAGCCGCTCTCTAACCTCGACGCCAAGCTGCGCGTGCAAACCCGGGCCGAGATCATCAAGCTCCACCAGCGTCTCGGCACGACGACCATCTACGTGACCCACGACCAGGTCGAGGCCATGACCATGGGCGACCGCATTGCCGTCCTCAACCAGGGGCGGCTGCAGCAGTTCGACACCCCGGATCGCCTGTACCACCACCCGGTCAACAGCTTCGTGGCCGGATTCATCGGCAGCCCGGCCATGAACTTCTTCCAGATGCGCGTGCAGGATGTCGAGGGTCAGCTCAAGCTGGTCGGTGAGCACTTCTCGCTGCCGGTGTCGGCGGAGGACGCCTCGGCGCTGGCGGCTCACCGGGACGAGGAGGTTACCGTCGGTATCCGGCCGGAGGATATAGTCGACCGTCGGCTCGACGGGCGGCTGCCGGCCGACGCGGTCATCCCGGTCAAGGTCGACGTGGTCGAGACCCTCGGTCCGGAGCAGTACGTCTACCTGGAGACCGCGGCCGGCGACACCATGGTCGCGCGCATGCCGCCGGACATTCCGCTACGTGCGGGGAACACCGTCGACGTGGTCCTCCCGCCGGACCGGCTCTACTTTTTCGATCTTACGAGCGGCGACGCGATCCGCGGCGAGGAGGTCGAGTCTCTCGCCGAAGCAGGCTGACCGACCCGCCGCCAGGGGTTGGACTCGCGGGCGTGAGACGACCGGCGACGAGTCGCCGGCCGTCGTGCGTGGCGCGTTGATCGGGGTCAGCGCTTCTGGAAGTACTCGCGGTTGATCTTGAGGAACTCGGACCACTGCTCGGGCAGGTCGTCCTCGAAGAAGATCGCCTCCACCGGGCAAACCTCGGCGCAGACGCCGCAGTCGATGCACTCGTCCGGGTCGATGAAGTACAGTTCGGCCGCGTCGTCCGTATGGATGCAGTCGACCGGACAGACCTCGACACAGGACGCATCCTTCAGTCCGATGCACGGCTGGGCGATCACGTAGGTCATTCCTCAAGCGTCCTTTCCCAGACAGATACGTGCTGTGGAGGGTGTGCCCGTCGACGGGGCAAACGGCTGTTATCCAGCCGCCAAGTATAGCCCGCACCCTCCGGCTCGCACACCGTGGGCTGTTGGGCTCGCGGACATAGAGAACGGGTACGCCGCCAGGGCGGCGCACCCGTGTGTCAGCCTGTTTCTCGGCGCGAGCCCCTACTGTTTGAACTCGCCCTGACTGTAGAGCCACTTCACGAAGCGTAGCCGGTGCCAGTCGCTGCGAGAGTCGACGTACTCCACGTAGGGGTACATGTCCCTGAGCTCCCGGAGCCGCGCGATCTCGTCACTCGAGAACCCCTCCTCCGCGAGGGTCTGCTCGTCGACTTCATGCGACTGGGGTGACACCGACAGTGGTCCGGCCATTGATCTCTTTGCCCCTCTTTCCAAAGGGTTCGCTGCCGGTCCGGCCGCCAAGGGGCCGGAGCCCGCGCTCGTGTACCCCTCTCGGTAATATTAACGCCTACCGGCGGCTCGTGGATGCCCATTGAGATGACAGAATCGTTACACGTTGGTCCCAAAAACGGCCGGCGCGGCGGTTATCCGCCGCGCCAGTCCTGTCTCGGATTGCTGCTCCGCGCGCGGCGGAGGGTCGTCAGCTGGCAGGCTCGGTCGCGGCGGGTTCTCCCTCAGGCACCAGCAGCTGCTCCTGCTGGCGCTGGTTCCTCGACCGCAGGTCGAGCTTCTTCTGACGCCGCTCGACCTTCTTACGCCGCGGGGTGGCCGAGGCGGCCTCCACGCGCTTCATGAAGCGCTCGACCTGGCCGGCCGTGTCGACGATGCGCTGCTCGCCCGTGTAGAACGGGTGGCACTGCGGGCACAGGTCGATGCGCAGCAGCGGCTTGGTCGAGCGCGTCTGCCACGTGTTGCCGCAGGCGCAGACGACCGTCGCCTCCTGGTATTTCGGATGAATGCCTGGCTTCATGCTTGTGTTTCCTCAGTACTCGATCAGGCCGACGCGACAGCCGGCTCAGCGACCGCCTCAGCCCGCGTGACCAGTGGATAGACGCTGACGCGCTTGCGATCGCGCCGGATCGCCTCGAACTTGACCGCGCCCTCGATCATCGAGAAGAGCGTGTAGTCGCGTCCCATGCCAACGTTCGTGCCCGGGTAGAACTTCGTGCCGCACTGGCGCACGATGATCGAACCCGCGGTGACGAAGTTGCCGTCATAGCGCTTCACGCCGCGGCGCTTGGCGTTGCTGTCCCGGCCGTTGCGGGAACTGCCCATGCCCTTCTTGTGTGCCATCGTTCTCCTCCAGGAACCGCCAGGTGTGCCGGGCGGCCGAAGCGGCCGGTCAGGCCACGATGTCCTTGATCGTCAGGCTCGTCAGTTGCTGGCGGTGCCCGCGCGTTCGGCGGTAGCGCTTCTTCGGTCGCATCTTGAAGACGAGGACCTTCTTGCTCTTGATCTGGGCGTCGACGCTGGCGACGACCCGCGCGCCCTCGACCACCGGCTGACCGATCTGTACCCCGCCGTCACCGGAAACCATCAGGACGCGGTCCAGCGTGACGTCGCTGCCCGGCTCGGCCTCGAGCCGCTCGACCTGGATGCGGTCGCCGACCGTCACCCGGTACTGCTTCCCGCCCGTCTGAACTACCGCATACACCGATGCGTCCCCCTCGAATCCCTGGCAAAACTAAAGAGCGGACGACAGTCCACGACCGCTAATCCTATCAGCCCGTCGCCTCCCTGTCAAACGTGGCCGGGCGCGCGGGTGCGGGTGCGCCCCGCTCTTTTGCAGGCCGGCTGTCCAGCCGCCAAGGTCGGCAGTGGACGGCTCCCACGCGGCGTCGAATCCTGGGCATGTCTGAGTAGAGAACCGCCAGTCCGATGGCTGCAACGGACTCGAGGGGACCTCCGCGAGACTCTGGGGCACACCCCATCGCGGTGCGACGCTTGACACGCTCGCGTTGTGAACCGTAGAATTCGTCGGGTGCATAGATTTGCACAGAATTCTCAGGATTTGTTAAGGTTTTGCACTGCCGCGCTGTGCCTTGATCTCGAGCATTCCCCTCGTCTGAGCGCGGAACCGCCGGACTCGGGGGACGTGCCGTGCCGGCGCTTCACGGGGATCACTCACCCCAACGTGGAGTCTCACTGATGACGGTTGCCCGCGCGCCGCGCCGAGCCCAGTCCGCTGTCGGTCGCACCGGCCGGTTGGCGCGTCGTCGACGGGATTGGGGTCGAGTTTGAGTTCCGACCGCGCTGCCCTGCACATCGGTACACGCGGCAGCCTCCTCGCGCTGGACCAGACACGGCGTGTCGCCGCGTTGATGACGCAGGTTGACGCCTCGCTCACGATCGAGACCACGGTCGTCCACACCTCCGGGGACCACGACAAGCACACACCGCTGGCGATCCTGGGCGGGCAGGGCATCTTCGCCCGCGAGCTCCAGGCCGCGCTGCACTCGGGCGCGATCGACCTGGCCGTCCACAGCGCAAAGGATCTTCCGAGCGAGCAGGCTCCCGGCCTGATCATTGCCGCCTTCCTCGATCGCGAGGACCCGCGTGACGTGCTCGTGTCGCGCGATGGCTCCGGACTCGCCGAGCTTCCAGAGGGCGCGCGGGTCGGCACCAGCTCGCGCCGCCGGCTGACCGCCCTGCGCGGCCTGCGGCCCGACGTCGACGCGGTCGAGTTGCGCGGCAACCTGGACACCCGGCTGGGGAAGGTCGCGGCCGGGGAGGTCGACGCCGCGATACTGGCCGCCGCCGGCATGCTCCGCATGGGCTGGGGTGACCGCATCAGCCAGTATCTCTCACTGGACGACTTCGTGCCGGCGCCCGGACAGGGCGCGCTGGCGGTCGAGTGCCGCGCCGACGACACCGCGCTGCGGGATCTGCTGGAGCGGCTCGCCGATCCGGCGGTCGCACTGGCCGTCGGGACCGAGCGGGCGTTCCTGGCCGGGGTCGGCGGCGGCTGTCGCTCACCGCTCGGCGCTCACGCGCTCGTCGAGGGCGGCACCGTCACCCTGCGCGCCATGCTCGCCGACGAGGACCTGCGCTACCTGCTGCGCGAGACGCGGAGCGTCCCGGTTGACGGGGCCGCGGCGCTGGCTTGGGCGCTGGCCCGGGAGATGCGGGAAGCGCTCGGGCAGTTGACCGTCGAGGCGGAACGATGAGCGTCGGCACGTCCGCGGTCCCCCGGCCGCTGCTCGGCGTCCGCATCGTCGTCACCCGCGCCGCGGAGCAGGCCGACGCCCTGACCACACTGCTGCGGGAGCGCGGCGCCGAGCCGATCGATCTGCCGGTGATCCGCATCGTGCCACCGGAGGATACCGGTCCACTGGACGCCGCGCTGATGGGTGCGGCCGGCTACGACTGGCTCGTCTTCACCAGCGTCAACGGCGTGGACGCCGCGCTGGCGCGCCTGGAGGACATGGGCCGCCGGCCCGTGATACTGCGCGGCCCCCGCATCGCGGCCATCGGCCCGGCCACCGCGGGGCGCCTGCGCGACGCCGGCCTGGAGCCGGCGTTCGTGCCGGACCGGTTCATCGCCGAGGAGGTGCTGGCCGGGCTGATCGAGCGGGGAGTGCGCGGCTGCCGCGTGCTGCTGGCCCGCGCCGAGCGGGCGCGCGACCTCCTCCCCGACGGGCTACGGGAGGCCGGTGCCGAGGTCGACGTCGTGGTCGCCTACCGCACGCTGCCGGGGGAGCCGAGCCCCGACGCGCTGGCCCGCGTTCGAGCGGGAGCCGTCGACGTCGTCACGCTGACGAGCTCGTCGACCGTCCGGAACCTGGCCTCGCTGCTGGGCGACACCCTGCCGGCTATCGCTCGCGCCCGGGTCGTCTGCATCGGGCCGGTCACGGCCGACACCGCGCGCGAGCTGGGGCTGCGCGTCGACGCCGTCGCCGAGGACTACTCGATCCCCGGGCTGGTGGATGCGATCGTCCACCTCGTACAGAGGAGCTGCCCGTGAGCGTGTCTGGCGCCGATGGCCTGTCGTTCCGCCGCTTTCGCCGGCTGCGCCGCACCGCGGGGCTGCGTCGGCTGGTGCGGGAGACGCACGTCTCGGTCGACGACTTCATCTACCCGCTGTTCGTCACCTTCGGCTCCGGGATGCGCCGAGAGATCTCGTCGATGCCCGGTGTAGCCCAGCTGAGCGTCGATCTGCTGCCGCGGACGATCGCCGAGCTGCGCCGGCTGGGGATCGGCGCCACCCTCCTCTTCGGCATTCCGGAGGAGAAAGACGAGCTGGCCAGCGGCGCCTACGCAGAGCACGGTGTCGTGCAGGAGGCGGTGCGCGCCATCAAGGCGGCCGACCCGGACTTCGTGGTGATCACCGACGTCTGCAACTGCGAGTACACCTCTCACGGCCACTGCGGCATCCTGGTCGACGGTGACGTGGCCAACGACCCGACGCTCGAGCTGCTGGCCCGCACCGCCGTTTCGCACGCCGCGGCCGGCGCCGACGTCGTGGCCCCGTCCGACATGATGGATGGACGCGTGCTGGCGATCCGCCGCGCGCTCGACGCGGCGGGCCACACCCAGACGCCGATCCTGTCGTACGCGGCCAAGTACGCCTCCGGCTTCTACGGGCCGTTCCGCGAGGCGGCCGAGTCGACGCCGCAGTTCGGCGACCGGCGCTCGCACCAGCTGGACCCCGGTAACCGGCGGGAGGCGCTGCTGGAGATCGAGGCCGACCTCGAGGAGGGCGCGGACGCGATCATCGTCAAGCCGGCGCTGCCCTACCTCGACGTGGTGGCTGGGGCGCGCGAGCGCTTCGACGTGCCGATCGGGGCCTATAACGTCAGCGGTGAGTACGCCATGGTCAAGGCCGCTGCCGAGCGGGGCTGGATCGACGAACGGCGGGTCGTGCTGGAGGCGCTGACCTCGATCAAGCGGGCCGGCGCCGACCTCATCATCACCTACCATGCGAAGGACGCCGCCCGCTGGCTGGCCGAGGAGGCGGGCTACGCGGTAGCCGACCTCGCGCTCCCGCGCGGGCGCTAACGACGCGCCGATCGCCGGGGACGGGCGACGGCGACGAGAGGGGACGTGGCGGAGATGATCTCGGGGAGCGGCCGGCTCTCACTCGACCTGACGCGCTCGGAGCGGGACTTCGACGAGGCCCGGCGCTACCTTCCCGGGGGCGTCGATAGCCCGGTGCGCGCCTTCCGGGCGGTGGGCGGCACGCCGCCGTTCATCGCGCGCGGCGCCGGCCCCCGGCTCTACGACGTCGATGGGAACGTTTACCTGGACTACGTCGGCTCCTGGGGACCGCTGGTCGTCGGTCACGCGCACCCACTCGTCGTCGAGCGGCTCCACGCCGCGGTCGAGGGAGGCACGAGCTACGGCGCGCCGACCGAGGGCGAGACCGAGCTCGCGCGCATGGTCGTCGAGTTGATGCCGTCGATCGAGATGCTGCGCTTCGTCAACTCCGGCACCGAGGCGACCATGTCGGCGATCCGGCTGGCGCGCGGCGCCACCGGACGCGATAAGATCGTCAAGTTCATTGGCTGCTATCACGGCCACGTCGACGCGCTGCTGGCGACCGCCGGCTCCGGTGTCTTGACGCTCGGCATCCCGAGCGGGCCCGGAGTGACGAGCGGCACGGCGGCCGACACGATCTCGCTGCCGTACAACGCGCTCGAGCCGGTGCGCGAGGTGTTCGCGCGGCTCGGCGAGCAGATCGCGGCGGTCATCGTCGAGCCGGTGGCCGGCAACATGGGCGTCATCCCGCCGGCCGCGGGCTACCTGGCCGGTCTGCGGGACATCACGACCCGTCACGGCGCGCTCCTGATCTTCGACGAGGTGATCACCGGCTTCAGGGTCGCGGCCGGCGGTGCACAGGAGCGCTATGGTGTGCTGCCGGACCTCACCTGCCTGGGCAAGATCATCGGCGGCGGACTGCCGGTCGGCGCCTACGGCGGGCGGCGTGACCTGATGGAGCAGATGGCCCCCGTCGGGCCGATCTACCAGGCCGGTACCCTGGCCGGCAACCCGCTGGCGATGGCCGCCGGCATCGCCACGCTGGAGGTGCTGCGGCAGCCCGGCAGCTACGAGCGCCTGGAGTTGCTCGGACGGCGCCTGGCCGATGGGCTCCTGGCGGCAGCCGGGGCGGCCGGCATTCCGGTGACGGTCAACCGGGTCGGCTCGATGCTCACCGGGTTCTTCACCGGTGAACCTGTGGCCGACTACGACACGGCCACCAGCGCCGACACCGGCCGCTACGCGCGCTACCACCGTGCCATGCTCGAGCGCGGGGTCTATCTGGCGCCGTCGCAGTTCGAGGCGGCGTTCGTCTCGCTGGCTCACACCGAGGCCGACCTGGACCGCACCGCCGAGGCCGCGGTCGAGGCGCTGCGGGTCGTCGCCGGATCGGAGTCGGCGGCGTGACGGCGACCAGGCGGCTTCGCACCCGGCGTGGCGGGCGCTCCCGGAGCGCGCGATGATCCCGCCGAATCTCTTTCTCCTCAGCGTCAACCACCGGACGGCGCCGCTCGTGGTCCGGGAGCGGCTGGCACTCGACGCGACGGAGCGCCGTGCCCTGGGCGAGGACCTGGCCGGGCTGGCGCTGGAGCTGGTGGCGCTGGTGACCTGCAACCGCACCGAGGTCTACGGGCTCGCCGGGGACCAGCGGACGCCGGAGCGCACGCTGGCGGTGCTCGCGGCCCACGCCGGCCTGGCCGCGCCGGAGCTCGATCGCTACGTCGAACGCCGCGTGGGGGAGGATGCCGCCCGCCATCTCTTCCGCGTTGCTGCCGGGCTCGACTCGATGGTCGTCGGCGAGCCGCAGATCCTCGGCCAGGTGCGCGACGCCGCGGCGGAGGCGCAGGCCGCCGGCTCGATGGGGCCGGTGCTGGGGCGGCTGTTCAACCTCGCCGTGGTCGCCGGCAAGCGCGCTCGAAATGAGACGAGCATCAGTCGCGGCGCGGGGTCGGTCAGCCAGGCCGCCGTCGCGCTCGCCGCGAGCCTCATCGGGGACCTGCCCCGGCGCCGGGCGCTGGTCGTGGGGCTGGGCGAAATGGGCCAGTTGGTGGCGCGGAATCTGGTCGCCCGCGGCGTCGCCGACCTGGCCGTCTGCAACCGGACCGAGGCCCGGGCGCGCGTCGTCGCCGAAGCCCTCGGCGGGCGGGTCGTGCGCTGGGAAGACCTGGACGCCGCGCTCGGTGTGGTGGACATCGCCGTCACCGCTACGAGCGCCCCGGGCGTGGTGCTCGATCGGGATCGCCTCGCCGGGATCATGGCGGCTCGCGGCGCGCGGCCGCTGCTGGTCATCGACATCGCCGTGCCGCGCGACGTCGACCCGACCGCCGTCGACCTCCCGGGAGTTCAGCTGCGCGACGTCGACGCGCTCCAGGCCATCCGCACCGAGGGGCTGCGAACCCGGGAAGAGGCCATCCCGACGGTCGACGTCATCGTGGACCAGCAGGTCGACGAGTTCGCGGCGTGGTGTCGGGCGCGGGCCGTGCTGCCGGTGATCCGCGGGCTGCGCGAGCGAGTCGAGGCCATTCGCGAGCAGGAGGTCGACAAGGCGCTGCGGCGCCTCGGCCACCTGGACGAGCGCGACCGGGAGGTCGTGCAGGCGCTCAGCCACGGGCTGGCCAACAAGTTCCTCCACCGGCCGGTCACGCGCCTGAAGGCGCCGGACGTCTCGGACGACTACGCCCGCGCGCTGGTCGAGCTCTTCGATCTCGAGCCCGACTGATCTCGCGCAGGTGCCTCGCCGGGTCCCGGTCCATCGCGCCCGACGGTGACTCGATGGTCGCGCCGAGGTCCGCAACGGCTCGGTCAGCCGCCTTTGAGCCGGCTTCGTCCCGCTGGCGCGGCGACTTCAACACCGCGCGGTGCCGGTTCGGCGAGCGGCCGAACCGGACGGGTTCAGCGCTTCTTCCGGTGCGTTCGAGCCCGCGGGGCGCGCGGGTTGGGGATGTCGCCGGCGGCGGTGCGCTGGCTCTGCGTGCTCTGAAGGCTGCGGGCGCCCGCGATGGTTCGGCCGTACCGGCTCGCGGTGACCGGCCGTGGCGCGGCGGCGCCGTCCAGGGAGGCGCGATAGCGTTCGAGGTTCTCAGGGACGTCGATCATCTCGTCGAGGACGACGACGCCCGCCAGGTGGTCCTGGGCGGTCTGCGACCGGCGATCGAAGAGCATCCAGATGCGTGCCCAGAAGCCGGCGGCGAAGACCGCGAGCGCGCCGAAGCCGATGGCGCGGTTGAGGGTGGGATGGGCGCCGGCCGCGGGGTCGCTGAAGGCGGAATTGACCATCACGTAGAAGGCGAAGCCGAAGGCCAGCGCAAGGAGCGCGCGGATCAGCGCTCGCCCCACGCCGGGTGGCCGGCCGATGCGCGGATTGAGGACACGCATCCCGAGGATCCACATGCCGAAGGTGGCTCCGCGAGCGACGAGCACCGTGAAGTAGGTCACGATGCACAGGGCGACGGCGGCCAGCCACAGGCCACCCAGCAGGTTGGTCGAGGCGAAGCCACCGTGCTGGTCGGTGTTCCAGACGTAGCTGGAGGCCACGCCCGTCAGGATGAATGGCACGAACCCGCAGATCATCCAGTCGATCACGCCGGCACCGAAGCGCTGGACGAAGCTGGCGTAGCGAGCCGCCCGACGACCGTCCGGCGTGCGGTACACACCACGGACGCGTCCCACCTCTCGAACGCGGGTTACCTCCCGCAGCCAGCCCGTCATCGGTCCGCTCCCCTGTCGGTCGTGGATCTGCCCGATAGAACCGCGCTTGAGGATAGCAGACCGGCCCGGACCCCGACCGATCCACGAGCACCGGCCGCCTGCGCTCGCCCGTCATCGACGGCCGCGCAACGCAGCGCTGGGCACGGCGGCGACTATCAGCCGGGTCTCAGCGAATGACCTCGAAGCGACGCCCGGCCAGGCGCTGCCGGCTGGCGGCGTCCAGCTCGTGTTCGCGCTCGGGCACCTCGAGCGCGGCGCCCTCGCCCGTCAGCTCGGTCGAGAGGTAGCGCAGGCCGTTGTCGGACAGCAGCGTGACGATCGTCCGCATCTCGGGATGCCGGTCCGCGACCTTGAGCGCCGCCACCACATTGCAGCCCGAGGAGATGCCGCAGAAGATCCCCTCCTCGCGCGCCAGCCGCCGCCCCATGGCGATGGCGTCGTCCGACGAGACGGTCACCACGCCGTCGACGCAGTCGAGATCGAGCACATCCGGGACGAACCCGTCGCCGATGCCCTCGATGCGGTGCGCGCCCCACTCGCCGCCGGAGAGGACCGGGCACTCCTCGGGCTCCACCACGTAGCAGCGGGCCGTCGACCCGACCGAGCGCAGGTAGCGGCTGATACCGGTGAGCGTGCCGCCGGTGCCGGCCGCCGAGACTACGGCGTCGAGCCGGCCACCGGTCTGCTCCCAGATCTCCGGCCCGGTCGTGCGCTCGTGGGCGGCGACGTTGTCGAGGTTGCTGAACTGCCGGACCTCCCAGTAGCGGCCGGGCTGGTCTGCCTTCAGTTCGGCAACCTTCTCGAGCACCAGGTCGACGTCGCTCTCGCCGCCGGGCGTCAGCACGAGCGCGGCTCCGTAGGCCTGAATCGTCTTCTGGCGCTCGACACTCATGCCGGCCGGCATCACGATGACCACCGGGTAGCCGAGCGCGGCGCCGGTCATGGCGGTGGCGATGCCCGTGTTGCCGGTGGTGCCCTCGATGATCGTCATGCCGGGTCGCAGCTGGCCGCGCTCCTCGGCGGCGCGCGCCATGGCCGGCAGGATCCGGTCCTTGACGCTGCCGGAGGGGTTGAGCATCTCGAGCTTCGCCAGGATCGCGGTCGACCGCCCGTCGACGACCCGCCGCAGTCGCACCAGCGGCGTGCGGCCCGAGACGTCGAGCACGCTCTCGTACGGGTGGCGGTTGCGCTCCCAGTCGACCGGCATCGCTCGTAATCCTTCCCGGCAGCGTTGCTCGACGCGGTCCTGCAGCGGGCCGCTACATCGACCGGCCGCGGGCGGCGACCGGCCACACTGCCTCGACGGTGTCGCCACGCACCACGACGTAGTCGTCGTGCAGGTTGACCGTGGTGCAAACGTGGCCGGGCAAGAAGCGCACCCGGTCGCCGGGGCGCAGGTCGCGGCCCTCGCCGCTCAGGCGCAGCTTGGCGTGCTCCTCGGACAGGCTCAGCACCTCGACGCCGTCGATGCCGTGCGCGGCCGGCAGCCCGTGCTCCGGTGTCGCCGTCTTCAGGCCGATGTCGGCGACCCCACGGTCCAGGCCGGGACGGCTGACGATCGTGGACCAGAGGAAGATGGCCGGCTCGAAGCTGGTGCCCACGCCCTCGACCTTGCGGTACCAGGCGTCCATGAACACGTAGGACCCGGCCTGGATCTCGTCGAACCCCTCGATCGTGCTGGTGATGTCGAAGGTCCCGCTGCCCCCGCCGCTCACCGCCGTGACCGGAATGCCGGCCGCCTCGATCATGCGCCGGGTCTCGATCAGGGGTGCCATAGCCGCGCGCACCCGCCGCTCGCGCTCGGCCCGCTCCGGGATCCCGACCAGGTGCCCCTCGTACCCCTGCAGGCCAAAGAAGCGCAGGCCGGGCAGGGAGCTCACGCGCTGCGCCAGCTCGACGGACGGCGTCCCCGGCTCGACCCCGCAGCGGTCCATGCCGACGTTCACCTCGACCAGCACCCGCACCGTCGATCCGGCGGCGAGCGCCGCCTCGGAGATCTGCGTCGCGTTGTCGACGTCGTCCACGGCCACCGCCACGTCGGCGTGCCGGGCCAGCCCGACCAGCCGCGCGATCTTCTGGCGGCCGACGATCTGGTTCGCGATCAGGATGTCCCGGATCCCGCCGGCCGCCAGCGCCTCGGCCTCCCCCAGTTTGGCGCAGGTGATCCCGACCGCGCCGGCCGCGAGCTGCTTGTGGGCGATGACCGGCGACTTGTGCGTCTTGGCGTGCGGGCGCAGCCCTGCCGGCCTGTCTGCCATGAAGGCACCCATCGCGGCTATGTTGCGCTCCATGGCGTCCGCGTCGATGACGAGTGCCGGCGTGTCGACCTCCGCCAGCGGCCTGCCGATGATCTCGCTGCCGTGCATCTCCCGGACCTTTCCCGCGTGCCGCGAACGACCTCGACCGTGGATGGCCGGGCGATTGTAGCAGCTTCGTCCCCGCGATCAGGCCAGGGCGGCCGGTGCGATCGCTTGTGCGCCACCCACAAATGCCGGGGGCGAGATTCGGGCACGGCGCCGATGCATCTCGATCCGTGCTGGTCCATGCTCTGGGAGACAGGCATCCAGAACATCAGGAGGTGAGATCGATGCATCCCAACGGGACGTGTCCGGTGTGCGGTGCGGAGCTGCGGGCGGACCGCGCGCCGGAGACCCTCTCCAGCCGTGAGGAGCCGGCGACGGACGGTGCGATGCGCCTGGCGAGCTTTCTCAACGGCACACCGTGGCGCGACGAGCTGCGAACGGATCCGCCGCCTGGCCACGCGGGTCCCGACCTCAGCTGGCTGAAGTGGTGACGGCGCGCGGTCCCGCGCGCGATTGACACTCCCACCGGCACTCCCTAGCATCGACACGCCCCGGCGTCCTGAACCGCTCAGGGTAGGTGGATCATCGCCTGGGGTGCAGAGGGTGGGAGTCGCGTGAGGCCGCTCCGATCGGCCGCGTTTCGCTGGCTGTGGTGCTCGAGCGGGCTGTGCACCGGTGCGCAGTTGATGGAGCGCACCACCACGGCCTGGCTGGTGCTGCAGCTCGGCGGCGGCGCGCTTGCGGTCGGGCTGGTCTTCGCCGCGCGCTCGGTCTCGGGGCTCCTGTTCGGCCTCGCGGCCGGTACGGTGGCCGACCGGGTCGATCGGCGGCGGCAGCTCCTGACGGTCGCGCTGGCCTCCAGTGCCGTGATGGCCTTTGCCGGCTGGCTCAGTGGAACCGGCGAGATCCACGTGTGGCAGGTGATCGCGATCGCCTTCACGCTTGGCTGCCTGCAGACGGCGGACTCCCCGGCGCGCCAGGCGCTCATCATCGACGTCACGTCCCGCACGGCCGCGCCGAACGCGATGACCCTCAACGCCCTGGCCTCGCGTGGCTTCGGCGCCGTCGGCGCGCTGGGCGCGGGCCTGCTGATCCCGTGGATCGGCGTCTCACATGCCTACCTCGCGATCGCCGCGGTCTACGCCCTCGAGGCGGTGCCGGTGCTCCGCCTGCGGCTGAGGCCCCGGCCGCGCGCCGCGGTCGCGCATCCGGCGTTCGGCCTGGCGCTGCGCGACGCGGCGCGGCTCATCCTCGGTGAGCCCAGGGTGCGCGTGCTCGCGGTCTCCGGCATCGCCTGCGAGGTCTTCGCCTTCTCGCACTCGAGCGCGTTGCCGATCTTCGCGCGCGACGTGCTCCGGGCCGGACCGACCGGGCTCGGCACGCTCAACGGCGCCCTGTCGGTGGGCGGGACCGTCTCACTGCTGCTCCTGCTGGCGTTGGCGGAGCGCGTCCCGCGTGAGCAGTTGCTCGGGGCGATCTTCGTGGTGTACGGCGCCTCGCTGATGGTGCTGTCCACGACGCGCAGCGTCGCGCTGGCGGCCGCGGTGCTGGTGATGACCGGGATCTGCGCCGCCGCCTTCGACCTGCTGCAGCAGACCCTGCTCCAGCTCGCGGTACCCGACGAGCAGCGGGGACGCGCGGCGGGGATCTGGGTGCTCGGGGTAGGTTCGGCACCCGCCGGCTACCTCGAGACGGGTGCGCTGATCGGCGCCCTCGGGGCTCCGGGCGCGCTGGTCGTCAACGGCGTGATGACCGTGCTATCCGCGTCGCTGCTGCTGGTGCACTCGCCGCGCTATCGCTGGCGGCTGAGGGCGCGCTCGAGTTGAGGTTAGGCAAGCACCTCCGACCGCGGCGGAGTGAGGAGGGACTGCACGGATTGGCGTAACCGCAGGGAAATGGTATCGGGCGGGGAATTCCCGCCCGAGATTGGTCGTGCTCGGGTTGAGAAGGGGGCGTCCGTGGCTAGCGCAGCACGCTCTCCACATGGTCGCTCATCATCTCGACCATCAGCGCCTTGTGCAGGTGCAGCCGGTTCTCGGCCTGGTCGAAGATCACCGAGGAGGGGCCGTCGGCCACCTGAGCCGAAACCTCCTGGTCGCGGTACATCGGCAGGCAGTGCATGAAGACCGCGTCGGGGTGGGCGTACTCCATCAGCCCGTCGTTGACCTGGAAAGGCTCGAGCGCCTGAAGCTGCACCGGGCTCAGCGTCTGCCCCATGCTGACCCAGACGTCGGTGTAGACCGCGTCGGCGCCGTAGACGCCCTCGCGCGGATCGTCGACGACCGTGATCGAGGCGCCGGTCATGACGCCGATCGCCATGGCGCGTTGGATAATCGTGGGGTTCGGCTGGCATGAATCCGGGGTGGCGATGCAAACGTCGAGCCCGACGAGCGCGCCCGCCAGGGTCAGCGAGTGCGCCATGTTGTTGGCGCAGCCCACGTAGGTCAGCTTGTGTCCGCGCCAGCCGCCGAGCTGCTCCTTAACGGTCAGCATGTCGGCCAACCCCTGCGTCGGGTGCGCCAGGTCGGACAGCCCGTTGATGACCGGCGCGGTGGACGACTTGGCCAGCGCGACCACGTCCTCGTGCTTGAAGACGCGCGCCATGATCCCGTCGACGTAGCGCGACAGAACTGCCCCGGTGTCGCCCACGGACTCGCCGCGGCCGAGTTGCAGGTCGTTCTTGGACAGGTAGAGCGCGTGGCCGCCGAGCTGGGCCATTCCCGCCTCGAAGGCGACGCGTGTGCGGGTCGAATTCTTCTCGAAGATCATCGCCAGGGTCTTGCCCCGCAGGAGATGGTCGTGCAGCTCACCTGCCGCGCGCTGCGCCTTGAGCTCGGCGGCGCGCTCGATGAGCTTGACGGCCTGGTGGGGGCTCAGATCGTCGTCGGTGAGGAGGTCGAACTTGGCGGACTTGGCGGTACGGGTCTGCATCTGCATCGTCCATCCCTTTCAAAGCAACAGGCCGGAATCCGGTGCTCACGCCTGAGCATCGCGAAGCGCTGCCTGCGCCTGAATCGGACGGCCGTCGTTGACAACCCGACACCCTTTCATAGCAGCTGCGGCGACACACCAACGCTCTCGTGCGCTGCTACACGCGAGCACCGAAACAATGCACCATCGCGCGGCCCGTGTCAAGAGCGTTTTTCGGCCGCGCCGGTCCACGAATCCCGGGGCGCCGGCCGCGTCGAGTATAGTGTCGCCGGTGAGCTTCCACCGTGGGCCACCCTGGACGCCGGGGAAGGCGAAGAAGGGCGTAGCGGTCGTGACCGAGAGTGAGCTGCATCGAGATCTGCGCCGGGCGGTGCGCGAGCTGTGCGGGCGCTACCCCAACGAGTATTGGCGCAGGCTGGACGAGGTGCGCGGCTATCCCGAAGAGTTCGTCCGGGCGATGACGAAGGCGAGCTTCCTGTCGGCGCTGATCCCGGAGGAGTACGGTGGGCTGGGCTTCGGCGTCACCGAGGCCTCCATCATCCTGGAGGAGGTCAACCGCTCCGGCGGCAACGCCGGCGCCTGTCACGCCCAGATGTACACCATGGGCACCCTGCTGCGGCACGGCTCCGAGGCGCAGAAGCGGGAGTACCTGCCGACGATCGCCAGCGGTGAGCTGCGCCTGCAGGCGTTCGGCGTCACCGAGCCAGACGCCGGCACCGACACGACGAAGATCAAGACGACCGCCGTGCGCCACGGCGACCGCTATGTGGTCAACGGCCAGAAGGTCTTCATCTCGCGCGTACCCCACTCCGACCTGATGATCCTGCTCGCCAGGACGACCCCGCGCGACCAGGTCGCGCGCCGCTCCGACGGGCTGTCGGTCTTGCTGGTCGACCTGCGCGACGCCGTCGGCCACGGGCTCGAGGTGCGGCCGATCCGCGCCATGATGAACCATGACACCAATGCCCTGTTCTTCGACAATCTGGAGGTGCCGGCCGGGAACCTGATCGGCGAGGAGGGGCGCGGCTTCCGCTACATCCTCGACGGCATGAACGCCGAGCGCATCCTGATCGCGGCCGAGTGCATCGGCGACGGCGACTGGTTCATCGACCGATCCACGGGCTATGCCAAGGAGCGCGTGATCTTCGATCGCCCAATCGGGCAGAACCAGGGTGTCCAGTTCCCGATCGCCCAGGCCTACATCCACCTCCGCTCGGCCGACCTGATGCGCTTCAAGGCGGCGGAGATGTTCGACGCCGCGGAGCCCTGCGGCGCGGAGGCCAACATGGCCAAGCTGCTGGCCGCGGACGCCTCGTGGGAGGCGGCCAACGTCGCGGTTCAGACGCATGGCGGCTACGGCTTCGCCTCCGAATACGACGTCGAGCGCAAGTTCCGTGAGACGCGGCTCTACCAGGTGGCGCCTATCTCGACCAACCTGATCCTCTCCTACGTCGGCGAGCACGTGCTCGGCCTGCCGAGGTCGTTCTGATGCTGCCGCTGGAAGGGATCACCGTCGTCGCCCTGGAGCAGGCAGTCGCCGCGCCGTTCGCGACCCGCCAGCTCGCGGACCTGGGCGCCCGGGTCATCAAAATCGAGCGGCCGGGGAGCGGGGACTTTGCCCGCGGTTACGACCGCGCCGTCAACGGCATCGCGTCCTTCCACGTCTGGCTCAACCGCTCCAAGGAGTCGCTCACGCTCAACGTCAAGCACCCGGAGGGGGTCCAGATTCTCGACAGCCTCTTGGCGCGGGCAGACGTCTTCGTCCACAACCTGGCTCCGGGGGCGATCGGCCGCCTCGGGTTCGGCGCGCCGGTCCTTCGCGAGCGCTTCCCGCGGCTGATCACCTGCGAGATCTCGGGCTACGGTTCGAGCGGCCCCTATCGCGACAAGAAGGCCTACGACCTGCTCATCCAGTGCGAGACCGGCCTGGTCTCGGTCACGGGTACCCCGGAGACGCCGTCCAAGGCCGGCATCTCGGCCGCCGACATCTCGGCCGGCATGTACGCCTTCTCCGGTATTCTGACCGCGCTCTACCGGCGCGAGCGGACCGGCGAGGGCGCGACGCTCGAGGTGTCGCTCTTCGAGAGCCTGGGCGAGTGGATGAGCCATCCGGCCTACATCACCGCCTACACCGGCCGCCAGCCGCCGCGGGCCGGCGCCAGCCATGCCAGCATCGCGCCCTACGGCCCGTTCGCGACCGGCGATGGCGCCACGGTCAACCTCGGGGTGCAGAACGAGCGCGAATGGGTGCGCTTCTGCGCGGTCGTGCTGCGGCGGCCGGAGGTCGCGGACGACCCCCGCTTTGGCTCGCCGGGCGACCGCATGGCTCACCGCGCGGCACTGGACGCCGTCATCGAGGACGTCTTCACGATGCTGTCCGCGGAGGAGGTCGTCGACCGATTGGAGGAGGCCCAGATCGCCAACGCCCGCATGCGCTCGGTACAGGAGTTCATCGACCACCCGCAGCTGGCGGCGCGGGGCCGCTGGCGCGAGGTCGACTCGCCGGTCGGCCCGGTCCGCGCGCTGCTGCCGCCGGTGGTCATGGACGGCGTCGACTACGCGATGGGCCCGATCCCGGACCTCGGCGAGCAGACCGAGCGGATCCTGGGCGAGTTCGGCTACGACGCCGCGCGGGTGGCCGCGCTCCGCGACGGCGGCGCGATCTAGTCGAGCCGCCCGCTCGTTCGACCCATACCGCATCGCTCGCAACCATCGTCCGGAACTCAGCCTCTCCAGTGGGCTTCGTTGCGTCAGCCCGGCGACTTATGGTCATTGACAACATACGTCGGTACCACGGCCGCCCGCCCGTGCTCCGCGCCACCCGCGCTCCAGCCCCTTCAGTGGGCTTCGTCGTTCAGCGCGGCGGCTTGAGCCCCGCGCGACG
>DATKRJ010000402.1:0-10220 GCA_035532355.1 Thermomicrobiaceae bacterium
CGTGATCCTCCCACAGCGAGCCGTGCGCCATCCGCTCTTCGAGCTGACGACGCCGCGGACTTCCTGGCCTGCCTGGAGCAGACGTCGGTCGTCCATCCGACCGGTCCGCTGCAGCTGATCGTCAACTCCTCCAGCAGTCACCCAGCTGGGTTTGTCGCGGCCCGGCTAACCGCCCATCCGTGCATGCACCGGTCCTCCCTGCCGCCTTGTCCTCACAGCCCAACCCGGCCGAGGGCATCCGGCGACGGCTGAAGAACAGTGGGGACCCGTTCGGCGGGACGCCTCGAAGGCGCTCCTCTCGAAGATGGTACGCGCCGTCAGCGCCGCCGAAGCTCCCGACCAGACACTCAGGTGGGCGGGCCTAGAGGCTTGAAGACGTCCGCCTCCCTCCTTAGACTCAGCTCGGCAGGCGCGGGAGGCACCACGGAATCGACGGTTGGAGGATATGCGATGACGACCCGGTTGGCGCGTGATCGAGAGCTTCGGTTGCAGCAGGCCCTGGAGGCCTTCGGGCTCGGCGAGGAGGTCTCCGGCGTCTCCATCGGCGGCCGGTTCGTCGCCGAGCCGGGTGGGCCGCAGCTGGACACCGTCGACCCAACCACGCGGTCGGTGCTGGCGCGCGTCAGGTCCGCGAGCGCGGCCGACGCCGCCGCGGCGGTAGGGGCGTCTCACGAGGCCTTCCTGCGCTGGCGCCTGCTCCCCGCCCCGCAGCGGGGCGAGGTCGTCCGCCGGCTGGGCAACGCCTTCCGGGCCCGCAAGGAGGATCTCGCGCAGTTGATCGCGATCGAGAACGGGAAGATCCTCGGTGAGGCCCGCGGCGAAGTCCAGGAAGTGATCGACATGTGCGACCTCGCGGTCGGCATCTCCCGCCAGCTCGAGGGCCGCGACATCGCCTCCGAGCGCCCGGAGCACCGCCTGGTCGAGCGGTGGCACCCACTCGGCGTGGTCGGCATCATCTCCGCGTTCAACTTCCCGGTCGCCGTCCCGGGCTGGGGCTGGGCGCTGTCGCTCGTGTGCGGCGACACCGTGGTCTGGAAGCCCTCGAGCCTGACGCCACTGATCTCGATCGCGGTGCAGACGATCTTCGACGAAGTGACCGCCGGCACCGAGGCCGAAGGGGTGTTCAGCCTGGTGGTGGGCTCCGGCCGCGAGGTCGGCGAGGCGCTGGTCGCCGATCCGCGGGTCGCCCTGATCCAGGCGACCGGCTCCTGTGCCCTCGGCGAGCGGGTGGCCGCGGGCCTGGCCAAGCGCACGGGCCGCGCCATCCTCGAACTCGGCGGCAACAACGCGGTCATCGTGCTGGACGACGCCGACCTGGACCTTGCGCTGCGGGCGGTGGTGTTCGGCAGCGTCGGGACCGCCGGCCAGCGCTGCACGACCACCCGCCGCCTGATCCTCCAGGACGGAATCGCAGCGGCGTTTGTGGAACGTCTCACGGCCGCCTACGGCAGCGTGCCGATCGGCGACCCGCTGGACCCCGGCACCCTGATGGGGCCGCTCATCAGCGCCGAGGCTGTGCGCGCATTCGAGGAGGGGCTCGAGGAGATCCAGCGCCAGGGCGGGCAGGTCGTGTACGGCGGTCAGGTCCTCCGCGACCGGACGGGGTACTTCGTGCAGCCCACCATTGTGCGGTCGCAGGCCGAGATGGCGATCTGCAAGGACGAGATCTTCGCGCCGATTCTGCACGTCTTCCAGGTGCGGAGCCTGGAGGAAGCCATCGCCCTCAACAACGCGGTGCCGCAGGGGCTCAGCTCGAGTCTCTTCACGACCGACCTCCGCGGTGCGGAGCGCTGGCTCTCGGCCGCAGGGTCCGACTGCGGGATCGCGAACGTGAACGTGGGGACCTCGGGCGCCGAGATCGGCGGCGCGTTCGGCGGCGAGAAGGCGACCGGGGGCGGGCGCCAGGCGGGGTCAGACGCCTGGAAGGGCTATATGCGGCGCCAGACGTGCACGGTCAACTATGGGCGGGACTTGCCCCTGGCGCAAGGCGTGTCCTTTACGGTCGATGGAGCCGACGCCGCCTGACCGCCCAGCGCGCGCTCGTCGGACCAACTCGCCGCTGGCGATCCGTGTCGAGCACGGGGTCGGCATCCTCAGCGGGGCCAGCGGGCGGGCCTTCAGCGCGGGTGCAGACCTGACGACGGTGTTCCTCACCCTCCGCGCGGGGACGCGCCCCGGGTTCAGCGTCGGCGGTCTCTCACGAGGATTCCAGACCTGGAAGCCGAGTATCGCGGCGGTCAACGGCGTGATCCTCGCCGGCGGACTCGAGGCCGGTCACCGATGCCGGCAGTGTCCGGATTGCCGCCGGCGCGGACGGCACACGTCTGCCGCGCCAATCGCAAGCACGGCGTCGGTGGGGACAGCAAGCGCCACGCCGGCGAAGCTGCTGACTCGATGGCAGATCGTCGCGTTGCCGAGCCTGCCCCGCCGCCCCGATGGCGGCCCGGCTCCTCGACGACGGCGTCTCCGACAGGGGGGTGCAGCCGCACGTTCATGACGTGCGCCCGGATCGGGAGTCCGGACTGTCACGGTCGTGGGGCACGCGAAGCACGGATGGTCCGCCTCGGCCATCCTGGTGGGACTGCCCGTACCGTACACCGGTAGGCAACCCGGATCGAACGGACGGAGGCCACGACGGGTGGAGGCCTGGCACCAGCGAGACAGCGCGGACGTCTGCCAGCAACTGGGGTGTGATCCGCACGCCGGGCTCGACGACGCCGAGGTAGCAGCCCGCCTGGCCGCACACGGCCCCAACGAACTGGTGGGCGGTGGAGTAGAGCCGGCGTGGCGCATCTTCGTGCGGCAACTGGCGTCGACGATGGTGGTGCTGCTCGTGGCCGCGGCTGCTGTGTCGTTTGCCCTCGGCGACGTCGCCGACGCGGCCGTGATCCTGGTGATCGTCGCCATCAACGCCACGCTCGGGTTTGCCCAGGAGTTCCGCGCCGAGCGGGCGATGATCGCGCTGCGGCAGATGACGGTCCCGCTGGTGCGCGTGCGTCGGGCGAGCGCGACGCGGCTGGTCTCACAGCGCGAGCTGGTCCCGGGTGATCTGCTCGAACTGGAGGCCGGCAACCTGGTGCCTGCCGACGCCCGCGTGCTCGAGAGCGCTGGGTTGCGGACACAGGAAGCGCCGTTGACCGGCGAGGCCGAGGCGGTGACGAAGGACCCGGCGCGGCTGCAGCCGAGCGACGTGCCGCTGGGGGACCGCGCCAACATGGTCTACATGGGCACGGCGGTCGTGCAGGGCCGCGGCCTGGCGGTGGTGACCACGACCGGGATGGGCACTGAGCTCGGCCGGGTAGCCGGGATGATCCAGGCGGTCAACCGGGAGCCGACCCCCATGCAGCGGCGGCTGGACCGCCTGGCGCGCCAGCTGGCGCTGGCGGCGCTGGCGCTCGTGGCTATCGTCTTCGTGCTGGGCCTGGCGCGCGGCGAGGACGCCCGGCTGATGTTCCTGACGGCCATCAGCATGGCGGTGGCGGCAGTCCCCGAAGGGCTGCCCGCGGTGGTGACGCTGACGCTTGCCCTGGGCGCGCAGCGGATGCTGCGGCGGCGGGCGTTGATCCGCCGCCTGCCGGCGGTCGAAACGCTGGGCTCGGTGACGACGATCTGCTCCGACAAGACGGGCACGCTGACCGAGAACCGCATGACGGTGCGCGTGCTCGACGTCGCCGGCCACCGGATCGACCTGGTCGAGACCTTACACCACGGGGACGCGGTAGTCGGTCCCGCCGACGAACTCCCGGCGACGCTGACGGGGCAGCCCGCGCTCGTCGTGCTGCTGGCCGGCGCGGTGCTCTGCAACGACGCCATACTCGTGTCGCACGACGGGCGAGAGCAGACCCACGCGGTGGGAGACCCGACCGAGGGCGCGCTGGTGGTAGCGGCCGCGCGCCTGGGTATCTGGCCGGACGCGCTCCGCGCGTGGCTGCCGCGTCTCAGCGAGGTCCCGTTCGATGCCCAGCGACGCCGGATGACGACGGCCCATCGCGTCGACGGCGGGCCACTGCCGACCGGAGTGGCGTCCAACCTTGCCCGGGAGGTCGGCGGCGCACCCTTCGTGAGCGTCACCAAGGGTGCCGTCGACGGGCTGGTGGACACCTGTGCCTCGGTGCTCGTCGACCAGCGGATCCTGCCGCTGGACGACGGCTGGCGCCGGCGGATCGTCGACGCGAACGACGCCCTGGCGCGCGACGGTATGCGCGTGCTCGGCGTGGCCTTCCGGACGCTGGAGTGCCTGCCGAGCGACGCGCTCGACCTCGAGCGGGAGCTGACCTTCGTGGGGATGATTGGCCTGCTCGATCCGCCGCGTCCGGCGGCTCGCGACGCGGTGCGGGCCTGCCTGGCGGCCGGGATCCGGCCGGTCATGATCACCGGTGACCACCCGCTGACGGCGCGCACGATCGCCCGTGACCTGGGCATAGACAGGAGCGGGGCGGTCCTGACCGGGGCGGAGCTGAAGGGGATCGCGCCCGACGCGCTGCGGGAGGCGGTGCGCGAGGTGCAGATCTACGCGCGGGTAGAGCCGGAGCACAAGCTGAAGATCGTGCAGGCACTGCGCGAGCGCGGCGAGGTCGTCGCGATGACCGGTGACGGAGTCAACGACGCGCCGGCGTTGCGGCAGGCGGACATCGGCGTGGCCATGGGGATCACCGGCACCGAGGTGGCCAAAGAGGCCGCCGACATGGTCCTGCTCGACGACAACTTCGCGACCATCGTCGCGGCCGTCGAGGAGGGGCGGGCGATCTTCGACAACATCCGGAAGTTCGTCCGGTACTTGGTCACGACCAACACCGCGGAGCTCGCGCTGATGCTGCTCGCCCCGCTGCTGGGGATGCCGCTGCCGCTCCTGCCGCTGCAGATCCTGTGGGTCAACCTGCTGACCGACGGCCTGCCCGCCCTCGCGCTCAGCGTGGAGCCGGCCGAGCCCGGCACGATGACCCGCCCGCCCGACGACCCACGCCAGGGCATCGTTGGGGGCGGGATGGGCTGGCGCGTCCTCTGGATGGGAATGGTGATGGCGCTGCTGGCGCTCGGCGTGGGGTACCTGTACTGGCGGGGCGATCGCCCCGAGTGGCAGACCATGATCTTCACGATCCTGACGCTGTCGCAGCTCAGCCACGTGCTGGGCATTCGCTCGGTCAGCGAGTCGCTGTTCCGCGTCGGGCTCGCATCCAACCTGCCACTGCTCGGTGCGGTGCTGGTGATGCTGGGGCTGCAGCTCGCCGTGGTGTACCTCCCCGTCGGCCGGGCGGTGCTGGGGATTCGCCCCCTCGGCGCCGTGGAGCTCGCGGTCTGCCTGGCGGCGTCGACGGTCGCTTTCTGGATCACGGAACTGGAGAAGCTACGCGTCCGACGGCGCGGGAGCGGGCATGCGCCGACCCGCCACAGCGCGACGACACCGCGGTGATCGGTGGGCAGGACAGGTGGCGGAGCTGTTCGCGGTCAGCGATTGAGCCGCCAGGTTGGGTTGCGCCGGACGGCGGCGTCGCTGAGTCCCACGTCGTGCGGACCCGCCTGCCCACTGCCTGGAGCAAGCGCCCTCGCGGGCGCCAGTGGCTATTTCAGCGGGCTGAAGCACGGAGCCAGGCGGCCGGACTGGTTAAACTCTTGGGGAGGATTCTTGAATACGGTGGCCGACACGCGTCGTATAGGAAAGCGCGCTGAAACAAGGGGCGAGGGGCGTGGCCGCCAGTGCAAGGACGGGGCAATACGTCAGACAGGTGGGCGGCTATCGCGCGTTCGTCCCGGCGCCGCTACCGCCGGACCCGCCGATCCAGGGCGATCCGGCCATGCCCGCCCTCCTCTCCCGCGCCGACCAGGCGCCCGACCGGCGGGCGGCAGTGTTTCGCTGCAATCCCCATCGGTTCCGCCGCATGTACGCCGTCCGCGCGCTGCGGGAGGGCACGAGCCCCTTCGAAGCGCAGTTGATTCTGTGGCACGAGTCGCTCTCCATGACCCGACGCTACGCGAAGCTCGCCGAGCATGACGTGGAACTGGCCTCCGAACCCAGCAGCCCGTTCGACGGGCTCAAGCTGGGGTTCTAGAACAAGAAAGGCCCCGGGAAGCTCCATTCCCCGGGGTGGGGCTGGCACGAGATCGGCCATTTCGTCCGCTCCGTCGGAAACTGCCGAGTATGGCAGGACGTTCCTGCGGCGAACTCATCGTCCGGAAGACGGAGCGTCAGGCGGGCGACTTCGCTGCGATCCTTCTGGAGTGGGAGAGCGGTGAGGTTCCAGTTGCGTGAGCATTACCGCGCGGGCCCGTTAGGCTGGTGTGCATCCGCGATAGTTGGGCCGTCGCTACCTGCGCGTTGACACGAGACAGGCCCAACAATGGATCGCAGGGGAAAGGGGAGGTGGTGCCGGACTCATCGTTCGTGAGGAGGCATCACCGTGGTGGCACCCCAGGTACCGCAGCCCCGCGACCAGCCGCGCGACATCCTCGGTGGGATCGTCCTCGCCGTGACGCTGCTCGCCGTGGCCGGGCTCGTCGGTCTGGTCATCTTCAGCCAGCGCGCCCACACGACAGGCACGCGGGGCACCACGACGACGCTCGCGGTCGAGGCGCCGTCGGCGCGACCACCCGACATCTGGGGCTACTTCGATGTGGCGGTCGATCCCGGCACCACGGCCAGCGTCGTCTACAACAACAGGCAGAGCGGCATCCAGACCCGCGCCGTCACCGGCGCGTGGCACGCCGCGGAGTCGTTCACGCGGAGCGCGCAGGGCCTCGTCGGCCGGATCGCCTTCACGGTGATCTCCGACGGCCCCTGCGGCGTCCGCTGCCAGCTCGCGGTCGACGGCTACCCGACGGTGACTGCGTCGGCCAGTAGGGTCGGCGACATGGCGGTCTGCACCCGCACATTCTGGTAGTCGCCCGTTCGACGGCAGCGTATTCGACGGGAAATCGCCGCCACCGGTCGAGACGAAAACCGCATCAAATCGACGAACCCGGAACGGCTTCGGGGCATCGTCAGCCGCGACTCCTCATAGTCAGCGAGTCCGGGGTTCGAGTCCCTGGCGGCTCACCAAGCAAATCTCCATCAGGACGCGGAAAATGGGAAGCTCCGGCCTTTCCGGCGGGGCTTCTTTGTGCCCGATGTAGCCGATCATGTAGCCAAACGCGCGTCGGCCACCCAGCACGTCGCCGTTCCTGGCGGCCGACACCGGGCGCGACGAGTCCGGCGCGTGCCAGCTCCGAAGCCTCGCCGCGCCATCGCGTGCACGCGCGACACGCCGTCCCGCACGTAGATCGTTACGGTCACCTGCCATCCTTCCTCGTCGGTACGCCGTGCGGCAAACGCTGGCGGGGCGCGCGGCTCCCCTCATGGCGGCGCAAGTCGGTGGCGCACCTCCTCCGTGGACCGCCCGTCCTAGTTACCTTTTGTGGCGCGTGGTGGGCGAGCCTGGGGCTAACGTCCTGTGAGGCTGCCGTGAGGTCGTCGGGGCGGGGCCCGAGCTCGACCGTCAGCTCGCCAGGATGGGGTCCAGGCCAGCCGGGACGGGCCCCAGATCGGCACCCGGCTCGACCCGCACCGCCACGATATCCAGCTCGATGTGGATCCGGTCGCCGATGCGCACGCCGTCCAGCGGTTGACTCCAGCGCAGACCGAAGTCGTACCGGTTGATGTCGGTCGTCGCGGTGAAGCGCATCGTGTCGCAACCGTCGGGTCGCGGGTCGATCGCCGCCAGCGTCGCCTCCAACTCGATGGGCCGCACCACGCCATGCAACCGCAGCGCGCCCGACACCCGGATCCGGTCCGCCCGCAGCACGTCCAGCCGTCGGCTCCCGAAGGTGATCGTCGGATAGGTCTCCACGTCGAGGAAATCGCCCGGGTGCAGCCGCAGGTCGCACTGCGTCTGTCCAGCCACGACGCCGCCCGCATCGATCTCGACGCCGACCGCCACCGGCTGGCCGGAGCGATCGTCCCACACCAGTAGCCCGCTGAACCTCGCGCAGCACCCCTGGACTCCGGCGAGGTGGCCGACCGCGACGGCGAAGCGAATCGCGCTCCGCGCCGGGTCGACGACCCACAGGCTGCGATCGCGACGGCTCCGCCGGCTCACGGCATCGCTCCGGGTCCGGAGGTCCGGCGGTCCGCGCCTGCCGGTGCGGATAGCGGGTCGATAGGCTGGGGACTCGGCCAGCTCCGATGGAAGCGCGACGACAGGTGGGCATCGGCCACAGGGACCGCGGGGTAGCGCAGCCGGGCCTCCGCCGAGTGGATCGCGGCGGCCCGCCGGACCGCCGCGACGAGGGCCCCCGGGTCGTTGGGAGAAGACAATGCCAGCACCGGCTGCCAGGCGTTGAGCTCGGTGTCTGGAATGGTGTCGGCCAGGGCGGAGGTCAAGATGAGCGGCGTGGTGCGGGTCGCCGGGCTGTCGCGAAGCCGGGCGACGAGGTTCCGAACGTCGTCACGGTACGACGCGTCGACCGCGAGCAGGATGACGGCCGGCCGGATAGCGGCGAGCATGCGGGACGGCACCACCATCGCCGACCAGAGTACGGGACTGAAGCCCGCGTCGGTGAGCAGATCATCGATCCGGTCGAGCCCCGTGGGGTCCGGGTCCACGGTGAAGACGATATCGCGATGCATGGGGGCCAACTCTCTTGCCGGTCCCGTTCGTTCTCAGTACCACGGTACCATGCGAGCTGCCGCCGTCGCGTAACGAAACACGTCCCGGTACGTCAGGTTCGTGCCAAGATCGGCCGCGCGACGCGATCGTGCAGTACGACGGCCACCCGATCGGGGGTACCGCGTGGTCGCCGGAGCAGGAGGGCGACGACTGGTGCTATCGTCTGCCGGCCCGCGGGCGATGTGCGAGTGCCGGCGTGGGGTGGGATTGCTCCGTGAGCCCTCGCCGTGACGGAGATATGGGGACCCATCGTGCCGCATCGGTTCGCAACCGATCGCGACCGACGCACCCCCACACCGCAACGCGATCCGTGACTGTTACGCGGATGGCGGCCCCGAGCCACTCGATTCGCGCGGGTCGATCAGGCGCGGCACCGCGCTTCGCCAGCCGGGGCCGTCCGCGGTGCGGCAACGCGAAAGGCGAGCACCCCCGCGGCATCGAATCGGGCGAGCGACTGCCCACTGCCGTCTCGGCAGACCAGCATGCGCCGGACCTCCAGGCCCGTCGCCACCGTCTCTACCCGCGCCGCCGCGACACCGGCGATGATGCGCACGTTGCCCGTTCGCAGGTAGACCTGCACTGTCGGCCCTCTCTTCGCTCACCCACCGGCGATGCCCAACACGCACCGGACCGGACTGTCAGGCCCCGAGCGCGTGCGCGACCTGCTGGAGCAGATCGTCCGGGACGATCGGCTTGCTCACGACCGCGCAACCCAGGTCCGCGACGGCAGGGTTCGACGAGTCCGCCGCGCACACGATGATCGGTGTGCCGCGCGACTCGGGGTTGCGGGCGATTTCCTCCACGAGCCGCCATCCGGAGGTCGACGGCTCGCGGGTGATGTCGACGAGGACGAGGTCGGGGACGATCTGCTGGATCAGGTCCACGGCATACCGGCTGTAGCCGCAGGTGATCAGGCGACCGTAGCCGGCCGCAACCAGCAGGGCGTCGAGGCTGTGGGCTCCCTCGGGGTCATCGTGGAAGTGGAGGATCGTTGGCGGCATGGCCGGGGATTCCTTCCGAGGTGCTCGAGGTCTCGCGGCCAGCGGGTGAGGTGGACCGCTTGTCCAGTGGCCGGGATCCGGCGCGTCCGAGTCGCCAGCGATGGCCTCGGTGGCGAGCGCGCACGCTCACCTGCGCTCGGTCCACCTGGTCGGCGGCAGAGTCATTGCGGCATCCGACACCACCCCGCGCAAGACCTGTCTACCGCGACGGTGCTCTTTCCTCCTGAGCGTGAGATGAGTAACCCATTAATCTTTCAATATGTCAACGATTGACAATGGCTAGGCACGGGCAATGGTCCGCCGCCCTGAACTGGGTGCCGCCGCGGTGGTGGTGCCGAGGAGACGCGGCCCGCGGGCCGCGTCGCGAACTCGTGTCAGCGCGATCCACCGGCAGGGCCTACCCGTTGGCTACGACGTCAACGGGCACACGCTGGTCGCCGCGGAACGTCCGGAGTGGCGAGGACACCGTGCTCCCTGAAGGCTCGGACGCGGCCGTTCGAGCAGTCCGGAAAGTTCGCCGTCTATATCTTGGCCGGCCGCAATGCTGTGCTATGATGGCCGCATGCGATAACCCAACGCC
>DATKRJ010000403.1:0-10601 GCA_035532355.1 Thermomicrobiaceae bacterium
CTACGCCATGCGCGTCCCGAGCATCGACTTCGAGGGCGCGATCAGCTGGAAGGACTACGTCGAGCCGGGCGGCGGCGAGAGCGGCTACATCGCGATCAGCCCGAAGGCGCCGCACCGGGTGATGGGTGGCGGCATCGGCACCGGTGCGGGGCACGGCCGGCTGATCTCGTGGAACCCGGAGACCGGCCAGAAGCGCAACATCACCGTCTGGCCCGAGGTGCATGGCTCCGGGGCCGGCTCCATCCTCCACACCTACCGGTTCCAGTGGACGTTCCCGGTCGCCTTCTCGCACCACGACACGAGCGTGCTCTACGTCACCTCGAACCACGTCCATCGCTCGACCGACGAGGGGGAGAACTGGGAGGTCATCAGCCCCGACCTGACGCACAATGACCCCGAGAAGCTGCAGGCGTCCGGCGGGCCGATCACGGCCGACAACAGCGGGGCAGAGATCTACTGCACCATCTTCGCCTTCGCCGAGTCGCCCCACGAGGCGGGCGTGCTCTGGGCCGGCTCCGACGACGGCCTGATCCACCTCTCGCGCGACAACGGTGGCAGCTGGCAGGAGGTCACGCCGAAGGACCTGCCGGGCTGGGCCCTGATCAGCATCATCGAGCCCTCCCCGCACGACGCGGCGACCGTCTACGTGGCGGCCACCCGCTACAAGCACGACGACTACGCGCCGTACCTCTACAGGACCACTGACCACGGCCAGACCTGGACCCGCATCACCACCGGCATCCCGACCGAGGAGTACGTGCGCACCGTACGCGCGGATCCGAACCGGCGTGGGCTGCTCTACGCGGGCACCGAGACGGGGCTCCACGTCTCGTTCGACGACGGGGCGCACTGGCAGCCGTTCCAGGGCAATCTGCCGGTGACGCCGATCCACGACCTGGCGGTCAAGGGGAACGACCTGATCGCGGCCACCCACGGGCGCGCCTTCTGGATCCTCGACGACCTGACGCCGCTCTACCAGCTGCAGGAGGAAACCGCGGGGAAGGCAGCGCACCTGTTCACGCCGCGCCCGACCACCCGCTTCCGCCTCTACGGCCGGCCGGTCGGCGCGAGCAAGGGCAGGATCACCTACAAGATGACCGGTCCCGTGACCGTCGGCGGCCGCCTGACGGAGACGACCATGGGCACCCAGGAAGAGGAGTTCCTGGACGCCGGGAAGAACCCGCCCGACGGCGTGATCATCCACTACTGGCTCAAGGACATGCCGGAGGGTGAGGTCACGCTGAGCATCCTCGACGCCAGCGGGAGCGTCCTGCGCACCTTCTCGAGCACGAGCGCCGACCCCCCGCGCGTGCCGGCGGCCCAGGGTGCGAACCGCTTCGTCTGGGACATGCGGGAGGAGGGCGCCGCGAAGCTCGACGAGCCGCCGCGAGACCAGCGGTCGGCGCGGATGATGGCCGAGGGCGTCGCGCCGCACGTGCTGCCGGGCACCTACCAGGTGCAGCTTCAGGTCGGCGGTGAGACCCTGACCGAGTCGTTCACCATCGAGCGCGACCCGCGCGTGGCGGCGACCGACCGGGACCTCGAGGAGCAGTACCGGTTGAAGCGCGACATCCGCGACCGGGTGTCGCAGGTCCGCCGGGCGGTCAACCAGATCCGGAGCGTGCGCAAGCAGGTCGAGGCGTGGGAGGCGCGCGCGAAGGATGCCGGCAAGGCCGACGCCCTGTCGTCCACGGCCGCGGCGCTCAAGGACCACCTCGCGGCACTCGAGGGTGAGCTGATCCAGGTGGATGCGGGCAAGGCGCAGCCCGGGCCGGCGGCGCTGCACGAGAAGCTGACCACGCTGGGAGGGATGATCGACGAGTCGGACGATCGTCCGACCGCCGGCGCGCGGCAGGTCTACGGGATGCTGTCGGGCCACCTCGCCGAGGTCACGGCGGATCTCCGCCAGGCGCTCGAGCGGGACCTGGCGGAGTTCAACCGGGCGGTAGGGTCCAGCGGTATCCCCGCCGTGGTCGGGTAGCACCGCGGGCCAACGACCGGTCGTGGGGACTCGCGCGGCCGCGCGGGTCCCCACTCCAGCGGGATCCGGCCGTCACCGCTCCCGCCCGGCGCTACACCTGGACCCCCAGGAAGTTGCGGACGAAGTAGACCAGGAAGACCAGGCTGACGACGTACATGGCAGGGTGGATCTCGCGCGCCTTGCCGCGGAACAGCTTGATCAGCGTCCAGAGGATGAAGCCGGCGCCGATGCCGTTGGCGATGTTGTAGGTCAACGGCATCATCACCATCGTCGCCACGACCGGCAGCCCCTCCTCGATGTTCGAGAAGTCGATGCCTCGCGCCAGCACCACCCGGCCGTCCGGCGTGCGTGACTCGCGGTCGCTCAGGACGCTCATCATCATCCAGCCGACGATGATCAGAGCCGGAGCCGTCGCCTGGGTCGGCACCACCTCGACGATCGGCCAGAAGGGCATCGCCATCAGGAAGAGGATGCCGGTCACGCACGAGACCAGCCCGGTACGGCCGCCGACGCCGACGCCCGCCGCCGACTCGATGAAGGTCGTCGCTGAGGAGACGCTGGCCGCGCCGCCGGCCATAGCGGCGAGGGCGTCGACGGTCAACGCCTGCTGCGCTACCGGCAGCTCGCCCTTCTCGTTCAGGTAGCCGGCCTGGCTGCCGACGCCGATCAGCGTGCCGATGGCGTCGAAGAAGTCGACCATCAGGATCGAGAGCACGACCAGCACGGCGGTCAGGATCCCCAGGTGGCCGATGAAGCCGAACGAGAAGTGCCCGAGGCGGCTGAAGTCCGGCGCGGCGACGGCCCGCGAGGGGAGCACCGCCTGGCCCGGCGCGAACTGCTTCGTGCCGGTCAGCGCGCGGGCGGCGATGGCGATGGCGGTGCTCGACAGGATGCCCCAGAGGACGGCGCCGCGGACCTCGAGCGCCAGGAAGAGGATGGTGATGAGGAGTCCGGCGACGGTGACGAAGACGGGCACGCCGCGCAGATTGCCCATCGCCACCAGGGTCGACGAGTTGGGCACGATGATGCCGCCGTCGACCAGGCCGATGAAGAGGATGAAGAGCCCGATGCCGACCGAGATGCCCTTCTTGAGCTCGACCGGCACGGCGGTCATGACGTACTTGCGCACGCCGGCCAGCACCAGGATGGTCATGATGGCCCCGTCGGCGACGATGACGCCCATCGCCTCGGGCGCGGAGAGGTGCATGGCACCGATCAACTGGTAGGCGACGACGGCGTTGAGGCCCATGCCGGGCGCGATGGCGTAGGCGCGGTTGGTGGCCAGCCCCATGGCGATGGTCATCACGCCGGCCACCAGCGCGGTGCCGGTGGTGGTCGCCGAGATCGGCAGGTGGTCGGGCAGGCCGGGGTTGCCCAGGATGACCGGGTTGACGAAGATGATGTAGGCCATGACCATGAAGGTCGTCAACCCCGCGAGGAGCTCCGTCGGCACACTGGTGCCGAAGTCCCGCAGGTGGAAGAAGCGCTCGAGGAAGCCCTCCTCCGTCACTGGAGGCTCGAGGCTGGCCGTCCGTGTTGCCCGCTCGGTCACGCTCCGCACACCCCCTCTCCGGGAGATCCGCCGCACCGGCTCCGGCACCGGACGGGTCCAGGCTGGCAGCACCGCCGGGCACGTCCCGGCCGGACCCATCGCACCTGCCGCACCACGCCTCGCCTGGACGATACAGGCAGTCCGACGCGCCCCATTTTCTCCCAGTCAAGGCGTTAGCGCGGAGGGTCCGCGGTGGAGATTTCGGCGGCCGGGCCGGAGGGTTCGCGGAGGACCGCGAACTCGGCGGCGAGGCAGTCCATCAGGATCACGTCCCAGAAGCGGCCGCCCATGCGGTAGGCGTCGCGCAGCCGGGCGGTCTGCCGAAAGCCGGCCCGCTGGTAGGCGCGGATGCCTGCCACGTTGAACGCGGCCACGCGCAGCCAGACGGCGTGCAGGCCCAGGCCGGTGAAGGCGTGGTCGAGGACCAGCCGGGTCGCCTCGGTGCCGTAGCCCCGGCCGCGCTCCGATGGCTCGCTGATGGTGATGTAGAACTCGGCCTGACGGTTCCGGAGGTCGAGGTCGTGGAGGCCGGCGCCGCCGATGGGCCGGAGGTCCGGCAGCGCGCGGAGCGTGTGGAGCAAGTAGATCGTGAAGGCGACGGTGCGCGCGCTCCGCCGGTCGTCGGCGATCTGGGCCAGCCCCGCCTCACCGACCGGCTCCGGCGCGGCCATGTTGGAGCGGGCGGTGGCGAAGTCGTTGAACCAGCGCGGTTGGAGATCGTCCGGCCGCGCCGGTCCCAGCGCCACCCGCTCCCCGACGAGGGCGAGGATCGGCTCGGCACCCATCGCAGTGTCGCTCCTCCCGGATCTCGTGACAGCGCAGGACTCGCCAGGGCGGATCAGGCGCTACCCAGGATCGTCACTTTGAAGTTGGAGTCCACGGCACGCCGAAACCGGACCTGGTTCAGCCCCGGACCGTAGTGGTCGGGTTCCGTGCCGAGTTCGACGAAGCCGAGATGCCGGTAGAACCCGGCGACCTCGCCGCTTGTGAACAGGATGACCTCCTGGACATCGGGCATGACCTCCAGCATGCGACGTAGCCGGGCCATCAGCAACTGCCTGCCGAACCCCTCGCCGTGCCGCTCCTGAGACACCATGCCCCAGCGCAGGATCGCGAGGTTGGGGTTCTCGCGGTCCTGCAGCACGCCACCGCAGCCGACGACGAAGCCGGCGGCATCGAGCACGCCAAAGTGCCCCCGGCGAGGCCGCATCTCCGGAGAACGCTCGAAGAACCGGAGGAGGCTCTCGCAGGCGGGTCGCTCATCGGCATTGAAGAACCGAGGCGTGTTACTGTCGAAGTGCCGCAGGCAAGGGGATCAATCTGCCACCGTGTACTCACGGAATACCGCCCTCGTCGCGCGTCCCCCTGATGGTCGGCCTTGCCTCGTGTTCAGCGACGGCGGCATAGCATACCCAGGATCTCAACGTGCACCAAGCCGTCGCCGGCGATGACGGGACCGAACGGCCGGTTGCGTGACTACCGCAGCACCAGGGCCGGGAGCTCCCCCATCGGCGGATCGAACAGGCTCCAGAACCGCGCCGCGTCCTCGGCGGTTCCTCTGGCGAGCGTCGCCGCGCCACCCTCGGCAGCACGCGACCAGGTGATCCGGCCCGTCAGCAGGCCGCGCAGCGTCGGCTCGGTGGCGTGGACGGCGAGCGTCGCGTCGGCGGGAGTGCCCGTGAGCACCTCCGCCACCTCGGAGCGGATCGACAGACCGTAGTCAACGCCGGTGTCGGTGCCGTGCAACCTCACCTCGAGGTTGACCCCCTCGCTCTGCGCCGGGTCCAGCCGGGTCGCGAGGGCGCGCAGCAGCAGAGGAATCGGCGTCGTCGCGGCGACGTCCGGATTGCCCATCGCGCGCACGGTGGTCACCAGCCCCGGACGATCCAGCGTCCCGTCGAGCTCCTTGGCCCCCATCAGATAGTTGTTGCGCCAGATGGGGTTGGTCGCCTGATAGCCGAGCCGGCGCAGCGCGTCCGCCTTGAGCCGGCGCGCCCGTTGATCGTTGGGGTCCAGCCGAAGCAGGTGGGTCAGGAGTTCCGCCACCCAGCGGTCATCGCCGTCGGCATGCGCCTGCGTCGCCATGGCTAGTACGGCGTCGCGTCCGCCCATCGCCGCGACGTAGCGGCCGGATCGCTCCCGACGCGGCAGCGGGTCGATCGTGGTGGGATCGCCCGCGAACCAGCCGTAGTAGTTGGCGTAGATCTGGCGCACCGTCTGCGCGACGGTGCCGTAGAACTCCCCCAGCCAGGGATGCTCACGCAGATGCGGCGGGAGCTCGTGGACCGCCTCGACCAGCTCGTCCGGCGTCAGCCCGCGCGCCATCAGCCGGACCGCCTGATCGTGGATGTACTGGATCGCATCGCGGTAGGCGAGCAGCAGGTCCCGGACCTCGTCCTGCCCGACGAGGGGTCGGCCGTGCCCGAAGATCAGCGCCTGGGCGTCATACTCGCGCAGCAGGTCGACCGCGCGCAGCCACGGCAGCGGATCGCGAACCGCGCCGCGCAAGGGGTAGAGGTTCGGCAGGGTCTCGCCCTGGATCACATCCGCCGCGTGCAGGACGCCCTGGTCCGGGAACCAGAGCACGATCTCATCGTCCGACTCGCTGGGTGCCTCCCGCAGCCGCACCGTGATACCGGCCACCTGGATGTCGAGCGACCCCTGAAAGACGGACGTGGGCGGCAGGAAGCCGGTGGTGCCGATGCCAAACTGCGTCCCGAGGCCGGTCTCCACCCAGCCCTCGGGCCCGCGTTCGAGGCCGAGCCCGAAGGTGTAGGCCAACCGCAACGGCGGCATGAGCCCGAGACTCGGGTTGCCCCGGATCACGGTCGTCAACCGCTCGTGCGCGTAGATCGCGACGTGTCCCTGTTCGACCTCAGCGGGGTCGAGGAGCGCACGCACCCCTGAGATATGGTCGGGATGGCTGTGCGTGTAGATCAACGCCCTGATCGGCTTGTCGCTGAACCGGCGCAGATCGGCCAGCGCCTGGCGCGCGTGCTCCTCGGTCTCCAGGCAGTCGATGAGCAGCACGCCATCGGTCCCGACCACCATCGTCAGGTTGGATTGGCCATAGCCGACCGCGACGTAGAACCGCTCCGCGACCTGGTAGACGCCCTGCGCCATCGTCCGCGCGTGGGCGGTGAGTCGCGCGGGGGCCGTGTCGGCGTCCTGGGTGAAGGCCTGATTCTGACCGGTCAAGAAGAGCGGGCTCGGCACCGGCATCGTGCGCCTCCCAACCTCTGTCAGCGTCCAAACGCGCGGCGTGACCGCCGTGCCGCGTCACCGTCGATCTCACCCCTCGACTCGGACGACGGGTGCCCGTGACCCCTGAGAAGCGGGGACGGCACGCGTCAGGCGGGCTCTTCCATGCCGGTTGCGTCCAGGAGGCGCCGGACCAGGCGGTGCATGTAGCGCTGGTCGTCCGCGCTGAGCGCGGCGTCCAGCGCCGTTGCCATCTCGACCTCGTACGTCTGGCCGGCCGCGTCCAGGCAGCTCCTGCCGGTATCCGTGAGGGCGACGCGGCTGGCGCGACGATCGCCAGCATCGGGCTCGCGGCGGAGGAGTCCTGCGCCCGCGATACGGTCGACGATCTTGCTGGTTCCCCCCACCGTGAGTCCCAGCGCCGCGGCCAGCTCGCCGACGCGCAGGCGCTCGTCGCGCGCGCGCCCGACCACGTACAGCGGCCAGAAGAAGGCCAGCGAGAGCCCGTGCTCCACGCGCAGGCGCGCGTCGACCCGGTTCCAGAGCGCGATCTCCAGGTGGACCAGGTCGCTCAGCCATTCGATGCGGCTCGGTGGCAGCGCGCTCATCGCCTCATGGCTCCTCGCCGGCAGTATAGCAGATAGATTCCATGGAATCATCTGTCATCGAACGGATCTCCGAGGACCGGGTGGGCGGGCATCGGGCGTCATCCGGCACGCGCTGCTTCAGCGATCGGAAGCCCGCAGCCGGTTGTCAATCACCGTGTGGTCGCTGCCCGGCAGGTGAACGGTCCTGGCGCCACGGCTCGGCCGCGGGACGGACTCCAGTCGGCCACCGGCAGCCACGCGCCACGTTAGTGCCGGGCGTATGGCTTCCGGCCTTGACACTGGGAACGTCTTACTGTAAGGTAATGCATGAGAGACACCTTACCGTTAGGTAATGTATAGGAGGTGGTTGTCATGCCCGCAGTCGTCCGCTCGATCGAGATCCAGGCTCCGCCCAGTGCCGTCTGGCGCTGGCTGGCGACGCCGGAGTCGCTGCGCCGCTGGCTCAGCCCCACCCTCGAGATCGACCTGCGCGTCGGCGGCGCCTATCGCCTGCCCGGCGCCGAGGCGGAGACCTGGATCAGCGGCACGGTGCTGGAGCTAGTGCCCGAAGGCGAGCTGATCCTCTCCTGGCTGGAAGAAGGTGGGGACTGGGTCCATCCGGCGCGGCTGGCCGTCACGCTGAGCCCCACGACCGCCGGCACCCGCGTCACGCTCACGCACGACGGCTTCGCCGGCATCGGCAAGCCGGGCTGGCCCGCCACGGTAGAGGCCTACGAGCGCGGCGCCGACCAGCACAACGTGCTGGAGCAGCTGGCCGACCTGGTGCTGGTCGGTGTTGCCTAGCACGACCGACGACCTCTTCCGGAGGCTGGCCGATCCCACGCGCCGGCACATCCTCGACCTGCTTGCCGAGCGCGGGCCGCTGACGGTCGGCGAGCTGGCCGGGGAGTTCCCGGATCTGGTCGCGTCGGGCATCTCCAAGCACCTGATGGTGCTGCGGGCAGCGGGGCTGGTCAGCGCGACGCGGCAGGGTCGGCAGCGGCTCTACCAGATCGATGCGGACAGACTGGCGGAGGCACTGGCCCCGTGGCTGGCGAAGTACGAGCCGTACTGGTCCGCCGCGCTCGAGCGGCTGCGCGACCTGGCCGAGGGGCAAGAGCCGCCTCACTGACCTGGACGCAAGCGACCCGGGCGTTGGAGCGCCCGGGTCGCACCACCGGGGACCCATGCCGGCGGCATCGACGGCTGATGGTTTCAACGCCGCGCCGGCCTCGGAAGTCAGCGGGCGGAGCATCGCCACGCTGTCGACGTGCGCCGTGCGCGTTCGCCATCGAGGCGTCACTCCGATTCCTTATGAAGAGAGGAGCAAGGTTCGTGGTTGAAACCGCGCCAGCCATGTTTCGGAGCCCGGCGATGAACATTTACTCCCACGACGTGCTGCGGCTCGGCACGTTCTACGCAGGTCTCGGTTTCCGTGAGACGTTTCGGACACCCAACGAGGGGACGCCGGTCCACGTCGAGGTGACGCTTGATGGATTCACCATCGGTTTTGCCTCGGTCGAGTCAGCGGTTGCCGATCACGGCCTGAGCCCGGATCTCGGTGGGCGGCCGGTCGAGATCGTGCTCTGGACCGACGACACCGACGCCGCCTACGCGCGGCTAACCGCCGGCGGCGCGCCCTCGCTCAGCCCGCCGCACGACTTCCTCGAGGGTCGCCTGCGCTCCGCCTGGGTGGCGGACCCGGATGGCAATCCGATCCAGTTCGTTCAGCACCGCTGAGCGACGGCCGCTCGACGGGCGGGAGCCAGGCATCACGGGCACCACGCCCTTCTGGGCGAGCGTCGATCCCGGCCGGTCTCCTGGACGAGTGGCCCGCGTGCCCGGGTCACCTGGGCCGAAGCGGAAGCGTGCGGCGCGCCGCTGGGCGTCACCGGAACGTCGCCGCCCTTACGAATCAGCCCGCTCGGACCAGCGCAGCACGCGCAGGGCGCGTAGCGTGTTCCAGCGGCTGGGTCGGCCCTCGCCGTCGTCGAGCTCGACCGGCATCACGCCGGGGTACCGGGTCTCGAGCGGCCAGCGCCCGTCGCCGTCGCGCTTGGACGCGACCAGATCAATCGCCTCGGCCACCCGTTCGTCGGGCTTGACGCCGACGCCGCGCAGGTACTCGAGCCCCCGCAGCACGTCGTAGTGCCACCACGTCGGGAAGGCGAAGCGCGTCCATTCGGCGCCGCCCTTGCGGTCTCGCGCGATCGCCTCGCCGGTCGACCGCCGGCGGAAGAGGCGGCGCTCGAGCAGGTACTCCTGCCCGCGGAGACGAGCCTCGGTGACCTCCGGTGTCCCGTCGCCTACCCGTTCGTACGCGAGCAGTGCCTCCAGCACGCAGATTGTGGTGTTGAACGACGACCGCGTGGAGCCATTCGGCGCCTCGCAGTTCCAGCCGCCGTCGGACAGCTGCTCGCCGAGCAGGCGGTCGACGATCCGCTGGACGTCCTGGCCGAAGTAGGCGCCGGTCGTCGCCACCTGCCCGTTGATGCAGGGCTCCACCTCGCCGGCGAAGAAGGGGTTGTCGTCGCACTCCGGCGGGCCAGAACCCCGCCACGTCACGCGGTCGCGGACCAGGCCCAGCGCGCGGCGTGCCTTCGCGCTGGCGGGATCGAGACCCAGCTGGCGCAGCAGCCACAGCACGTGCAGGGTGGAGTCCCACCCCCGGTTCCACGCCACGCCGGCCCACGACCCATCGGCCGCCTGGAGGGCGAGCAGCCGCGCGCCGAAGCCCTCAGTGGCCACCCGCGCTCGCTCGGCCGCGACCACGTCCGCGGGCGCGTCGGTCAGGTCGCGCAGCACCTGCCAGCGGATCGACGGGTCCGAGTCGAGCAGCCAGTCGACGACGGTCACAGATCCCCCTTCCGCAGGCAGAAGCATCGGCCGGCATGATGCTCCCGCGGCGTGCGTTCGACAAGCCGGCACGGAGGCTCGCGGTGTTCTCGGTGACTGCGGTTCGGCTGTCCGGAGCACCTACCGCTTCCGGGGTTCAACGCTGGCTCGCCCGAGTGACTCGCGCGTGCGGTGAAGCCTCAACGGCTGCCACCGTCACGCAGACGACGATTCCACAGGGGCAAGTGGGCCCTCAGCGACCGGCAGGGACAGACTCTTCGACCGCCGCGGCCGTATCAAGCCCGCGCAGCGCCGGGAGCAGCCAGAGGACGAGCCGCAGGTCGCGGGCTCACACCGATCCAGCACCGCCCGTTCTCAGTCGCTGAACAGGACCGGCCCGGCGTCCATCCCAGTCAGTCTTTCAGCAGTTCGACCAGTTCGTCGA